>JBKOZH010000261.1:0-5888 GCA_046725765.1 Candidatus Methylomirabilota bacterium
CCGTCCTCGCCGAGGGCGAGCAGCGGGCCCGGCGGCGTCAGCGGCAGCGGCGCCGGCGCGCGGACCGGACGCCCCAGCTTCGCCAGCGTCATGCCGATCTTCACCGCCGCGCGATCGTAGGCCGCGTCCAGCGACGCGGCGTCGCGCTTGCCGATGTGCGCGTTGGCCATGACGAGCAGGCGGTGCCGGAGATTGTCGAAGACGAGCAACGTATCGCTGAGCATGAACACGGCGTCCGGCAGTTCCAGATCGTCCTGCGCCCCGGCCGGAAGGCGTTCCATGTGCCGGACCATGTCGTAGGAGAGATAACCGACGGCGCCGCCCTGAAAGCGCGGCAGCCCGGGCACGGCCACGGGCTGGAATTCGCTTAGCAAGCCGCGGAGTGCCTCGAGCGGATCGCCGTCCGGCAGCCGTTCCGTCCGGCCGCCGCGGCGCAGCGTGATGCGCCCGTCCTTGGCGGAGAGGACCGTGTGGGGGTCGCTGCCGAGGAAGGAATACCGGGCCCACTTCTCGCCGCCCTCGACGGACTCCAGCAGGAACGCGTACGGGCCGGGCCGCAGGCGCAGGTAGGCCGACAGCGGCGTGTCCAGGTCCGCCGGGAGCTCGGCGAACACGGGCACGAGGTTTCCCCCTCCGGCGAGCTCGCGAAACTCGTCGCGCGTGGGGGACAGCGTCGGGATGGCTAAGCCGGCGGCGCTGATGCGGCGGAAAGCGTGAACGCGCTATGCGAGCGCGTCGAGCTTCTCCTTGATCTTCGCCTTGGGCACGGCACCGATCAGTTGGTCCACGACCTTGCCCTGACGGACGAAGAGCACCGTAGGAATGGACCGGATCGCGTAGCGGGCGGCGAGCCCGTGATTCTCGTCCACATTCACTTTGGCCAGCGTGACGCGCCCGGCGGAGTCGCGCGCCAGCTCTTCGAGGACCGGCGCGATGGCTCGGCAGGGGCCGCACCACTCGGCCCAGAAGTCCACCATCATGAGGCCGTCATGCTGGGCGAGGGTCTCGTCGAAATTTTTTTCCGTCAGGTGGACGGCGTCGGCCATGGGTGGGTTTCCTCCCTGAAAAGTCAACCGCCACGCTAACATACCGAACGGCCCCACGCAACTTACGCGCACCCGCCGATACGAAAGCTTGTCAGCTTGACACCCCAAAATGCTAGAGTCGATTTAGACATGGACCCCGCAAAGATCCTGGTCGTCGACGACGAACGTTCCATCCTCGTGCTGTTGAAAGAAGCGCTCGGTCAATGGGGCTACAACGTTACGACGGTCGCGTCCGCGGCCGAAGCGTTGGGGATGCTCAAGGCCGAGCTCTTCGACGCGCTCATTACCGATATCCGGATGCCGGACATGAGCGGCCTCGAGCTGCTGCGCGAGGTCAAGAAGCAGGACGAGTCGATCGAGGTCGTCATGATGACCGGCTACCCGACGATCGCGTCGGCGGTCCAGGCGCTCAAGGAAGGCGCCTACGATTACCTCTCCAAGCCGCTGATCCTCGACGAGCTCCGCCACCTCATGTCCCGGATGATGGAGCGCAAGTTCCTGCGCGGCGAGATCCACACGCTGCGCGCTCGCCTGGGCGAGGAGCTGACCGTCAACGAGCTCATCGGCACCTCGGCGCCGATGGAGCGCGTCAAGGAGATCATCGGCAAGGTCGCGGTGACGGACTCGCCGGTGCTGATCGAGGGGGAGAGCGGAACGGGCAAGGAGCTCGTCGCCGCCGCGATCCATCGCCTGTCGTCGCGCGCCAAGCGCCCGTTCATCCCGGTGAACTGCAGCGCGATCCCTCAAGACCTGCTGGAGTCCGAGTTCTTCGGTCACGTGCGCGGCGCGTTCTCGGGTGCCGTGGCCGACGCGCTGGGACTGTTCCGCGGCGCTGATGAAGGAACGATCTTCCTGGACGAAATCGCTGAGCTGTCTCCAGCGCTCCAGGTCAAACTCCTGCGCGTCCTCCAGGAGATGCAGGTACGGCCGGTCGGCTCGACGAAGGCATTTCCCGTCGACGTCCGCGTGATCGCCGCCACCAATCGCGATCTCGAGCGCGCCATGACGGAGGGCTCGTTCCGGCAAGATCTCTTCTACCGGCTCAACGTCGTGCGGGTCATGCTGCCGCCGCTGCGCGAGCGCCGCGAGGACATTCCGTCGCTGATCAATCACTTCCTGCGCCGCTTCAACAAGCGATTTCACCGCGACGTGCGCGGGGTTGCGCCGGAGGCGCTGGCCGCGCTGACGGCGTACACGTTCCCGGGGAACGTGCGCGAGCTCGAGAATCTGATCGAACGCGCCTTCGCGATGGGGGCGCGCGAGCAGATCTCGCTCAACGACCTGCCGAGCCTCAGCAAGACGCCGATGGCATCCACGCCGGTGACGTCGCCCGAGAGCGTGCCCGCGCTCGCGGACGTCGAGCGTGAGCTCATCTTGAAAGCGCTCGCGGTCTTCAAGGACGACAAGGAGGCCGCGGCGCGCGCGCTTGGCATCTCGCGTCGGACGATCTACCGCCGCCTCAAGGAATACGGCGTGCTGTAAGACTCGGGGCCCCGAAGTGGCCCCAGGCGCGCGACGTTCGGAGCGCCACGGCAAAGCCGTGGCGCTCTTCTTGTTTCGGCACTCCGGCAAAGGCGTGGCGCTTCTCTGTTTTCTGCGGCGTGTGCCACTTCCGAGACGGCCGACGAAAGCTGTCACGGCATGTGTGTCGGACGGACACCCACAAGATTTCAACGGCCCTGAAACGTCAGCGTTAACAGCTAGTTAAGCTTTGGCACCCCTGCTGCATTATCGTCCGCCGCATGACAACGACACTCAGCGGGCCGTCGGCTTCGACGCTGGAGATCGGCCTGGGATATGCCTCCGGGGGACGCGATGCGGTGACGCGTGCCTCGACCGTCGCGCTTTCACGCCTCCGCGGCGCGACGCCGGACCTCGCGCTCCTCGTGACGGCCTCACCGTCAGGCGACGCGATGGCCGAGGCACGCAACGTCCTGGGACGAATCCAGTTCGCGGGCGGTGTGACCGCTTCGCTTTTGACGGATGACGGCCCCATGAAGTCCGGCGCGCTGGTCATTTGCGTGGCAAACGCAGACGGCGCGGCGAGCGGGGTGGCAGCCACGACTGGCCGCGATATCGCTGACGCTGGTCAGGCGGCGGCCCGCCTCATGCTCTCGGGCTGGCCGTTCCGCGCACGCTATCCGCGCGGTCTCGGCATCGCCTTCGCGCGTCCGGACGCGGGTGATTCCGCCCTGCGGTTCCTCGACTCCTGGCGTGACTTCATGGGGCCTAAGATGCGTACCGTGTGCGGCGTGCTCGGCTCGCCGGTGCTCTATGGCAACGGCAAGCCCGACCCACGCGTGAGCGTCGCGTGTCTGGAAGCCTCATACGCGACGGGTCTCGGCTGGAGCGACGCGAACGGCGAGCCGACGACGGACGCCCTCGTCCATGGCGCCGCCGACGCGACGCTGACCGCGGTCAAGCGCCTCGACGGACGGCCCGCGCGGCTCGTGGTGGTCGTCGAGACGGCGGCCCGCCAGGCCCGCCTTGGCGCAGCCGTGCGTGAGGAGTGGGCGGCCATTCGCAGCCAGCTGGACGAGTCGACGCCGTGCGCGGGATGGCTGGTCGACGAGGTCGCGGCGTATGGCCGTGGCGTCCAGCCGGTTGCCGCGCCGGGCGCGCTCGTGGTCGTCGCCGTTGGCGACTCGCCGCGCGGCGAGGCTGCGCGCGGCTGATTTCGGCCCCTGCGTCGCTCCAGCGAGCCGAGCCGACGTCCGATCAGACCAGCCGCACTGAATCTCCGCGACGCAGGGTCCCCTTCGTGATCACCCGCGCATAGACCCGGCTGCGGCCGGGGTGCCGCTTCTGCGAGACCAGCGAGTAATCGCCGTCCCGAAACGCGCGGCGGATGTTCAGGCAAGGGGACGTGTAACGCGTGACCTCGAGCACCACGTCTTCGCCCAGATGTAAACGGCTGCCCGGCTGCACGGTCGACCAATCGAGTCCTTCGAGCGTGACGTTCTCTCCCAGCGCGCCTGGGCCGAGCGGGTGTCCTTCGCCCTGCAGCTCTCGGATCGCTTCCATCGCGAACAGGCAAACGGCGCGCTCGGGACCGCCATGGTGCGTAGTGTCGCGGTGCGCGTCGCCCTCGAGCCCGAGCGGCGTGACCCGGGCGAGCTCGACGGCGTGTTTTGGCACGCCTCCGTTCGAGACGCTCAACTGCACGATGCGGCCCGCTTCGCTCACCGCCTCACCTCCGCTTGATCATCCGCTGTACGCGTGCCTCCAGCACCAGCTCGTCGCGCTGATTGAGGACACGGTGGCGGTAGGTCACGATGCCACGGTCCGGCTTCTTCGTCTCGCGCTTGTCGACGACCTCCACCTCGACCCGAATCGTGTCGCCCTCCAGGACAGGGGCGACGATCCGCAACTCGCCGCCGAGCCACGCCATGCCGGTGCCATGGATGAGCCCCGTCTGCATGATGAGTCCCTCGGACAGGGCGAAGGTCAGAGCCCCCGGCGCCGCACGCCGCTGGAACACCGACTCGCGCTTGACGTACTCCATGTCCATGAACAGCGGCTCGACGAAGCCGCACACGTTGACGAAATTGACGATGTCGGTCTCGGACACCGTGCGCGCGAGGGTGCGATAGACCGCGCCCACTTTGTGCCCGTCGTAGTCCAGGCCATCCGTTCGCATCGACGTCACTCCCCGAGGTAGGCGCGCCGGACCTCCGCGTTCTCGGCGAGCTGACCGGCCGTGCCCGACAGCACGACCGTCCCGGTCTCGAGGACGTAGCCACGGTGCGCGATCGACAAGGCCATCGCCGCGTTCTGCTCGACGAGCAGAATCGTCGTGCCCTGACGGTTGATGGAATCGATGGTCGCAAAGATCTGCTCGACCAGGACCGGCGCCAGGCCCATCGACGGCTCGTCGAGCAGCAGCAATCGCGGGCGCGCCATCAGCGCACGCGCGATCGCGAGCATCTGCTGCTCGCCGCCCGACAGGGTGCCGGCGATCTGGCCGACACGCTCCTTGAGGCGCGGAAACAGCGCGAACGCGCGCTCGAGATCCGCGTCGACGTTGGCATCGGTGCGCAGATATGCCCCCATCGTGAGGTTCTCGCGGACGGTAAGCCGGTTGAAGATCCGCCGTCCCTCCGGGACGTGCGCGATCCCGCGCGCGACGATCTCGTGCGCGGCGACGCCCGCCAGCGGCTGGCCGTCGAAGACGATGCTGCCCTGACGCGGCACCAGCAGCCCCGAGATCGTCTTCAGCGTCGTCGATTTGCCCGCGCCGTTGTTGCCGAGCAGCGTGACGATCTCCCCGCCGCGCACCTCCAGCGCCACGCGGCGGAGCGCGTGGATCTCGCCGTAGTAGACGTCCAGGGCGTCGAGCGTCAGCACGGCAGCGACACCCCGCGGCCGGCCGACGCCCGCCGGCCGAGGTAGGCCTCGATCACGCGCGCGTCGGCCTGGACGTCGCGCGGAGGCCCCTCTGCGATCTTCTCGCCGTGGTCCAGGACGGTCACGCGGTCCGAGACCTCCATGACCACGCGCATGTTGTGCTCGATCAGCACGATGGCGAGCCCGAGCTCGGCCACGAGGCGTCGCAGCAGCGCCATCAGCATTCCGGCCTCCGCCTGCGTCATGCCGGCCGTCGGCTCATCGAGCAGGAGCAGAGCGGGCTCGGAGGCGAGCGCGCGAGCCAGCTCGAGGCGTCGCTGCTCGCCGTACGGCAAGTTGCGCGCGACCTCGTTCCCCTTGCCGCGCAGACCGACGCGCTCGAGCAGGCCGGCCGCGCGCTGCCACAGACCCCGCTCGGTCTCCACGAAGCGCGGACCGCGCGCGAGCACGTCGCGCAGACCGAGCCGAATGCGGGCGTGCATGCCGACGAGAACG
>JBKOZH010000251.1:0-6882 GCA_046725765.1 Candidatus Methylomirabilota bacterium
CGCACAAGGCACTCGAGGGCCGCAAGACGACCGGGAAGGTGCTGCTCATTCCGTGAACGTTGCGCAGCTGCTCGAGCGCTCGGCGCTCTACCACGCCGATCGGCCGGCGCTGATCGCCGGCGAGCGGCGCTGGACGTACCGTGAGCTTGACGCCGCCGCCTCGGCGCTCGCAGGCGGATTCGCCGATCTCGGTCTGTCGCCGGGAGAGCGGCTCGGCCTGCACCTGCCCAACTGGCCGGAGTTCGCGCTGGCGTACTACGCGGCGCAGAAGTGCGGGCTCGTGCCGCTCTCGCTCAACGTGACCTACAAGGCCGACGAGATCGCGTACATCGTCGGCGACGCGCAGCCGACAGCCGTCATCACGGCCGATCCCGTATCCGGCAACCTGCCGTCGCGCGATCGGATGCCGTCGGTGCGGCACCTGCTCAACGCGAAAGACCTGACCGCCCTGCGCGGTGCCCCACGCCGGGCGCTGGACCTGGACCGCGAGGAGACGGCGGCCATCCTCTATACCTCCGCAACGACGGGCCGGCCCAAAGGCGTGATGCTCACACACGCCAACGTCGTCTCCAACGCCTACGCGACCGTGCACCACCTGAAGATGACGGCGGACGACAGCGGGCTCTGCGCGCTGCCGATGTTTCACTGCTTCGGCCAGAACGCGATCATGAACTCGCTGGTGACCGCGGGCGGCACCATGGTCATGCACGAGCGGTTCGTTCCCGACCCGTTCGTGGACGCGATCGCCGCGCATCGCATCACGCTGTTCTACGCCGTACCGACGATGTACATCCTGTTTCTCAACATGGAGCGAGCGCTCGATTTCCGATCAGTGCGCCTGTATTTCTCGGCGGCGGCCATTCTCCCCACCGACGTCGAGCGCCGCTGGCACGAACGCTTCGGCCTCTGGATTCAGCAGGGCTATGGGCTGACCGAGACGTCGCCGTTCGCCTCGTACAACCACGACGTCGCCTTCAGGCCCGGCTCCGTCGGCACGCCGATCGAGAACGTCGAGATGAAGATCGTGGACGCGGAAGATCGCGAGGTCGCCGACGGCGAGCGCGGCGAGATCGCGATCAAAGGGCCGAACGTGATGAAGGGGTACTTCGGCAACGCCGCTGCCACCGCCGAGGCGATCCGCGACGGCTGGTTCCACTCCGGCGACATCGGCTACCGCGATGCCGACGGCTACTACTTCATCGTCGATCGCGTGAAAGACATGATCAACGTCTCGGGGTTCAAGGTCTTCCCGCGCGAGGTCGAGGAGGTGCTCTTCCGACACGCGGCGGTGAAGGAGGCGGCCGTCATCGGCATGCCCGATCCCGTGCGCGGCGAGGCGGTGAAGGCGTTCGTCGTGCTCGCCGAGGGCGCGCACGCCAGCGCCGAGGAGCTGCGCGCGGTCTGTCGCGCGGCGATCGCGGACTACAAGGTGCCCGAGCGCGTCGAGTTCGTGCCCGCGCTGCCCAAGAATCCCACCGGCAAAATCCTGAAGAAAGACCTGCGCGCGCGGGGATAGCAGATAGAATGTGCGGCAGGAGGTACGCCATGAGGCGATCAATGTTCGCGATCGGGGCCCTGTCCCTCGCGATGTTTCTTACACTGCAGGCGGGTGAGGCGTTTGCACGCGCCGGCAGTGGCGGCAGCCGCGGCTCGCGCTCGTCGTCTGCGCCGGCGCGCCCTGCGCCGATCTCGCCCAGCAATCCTTCGAGTCCGTCGCGCTCGCTGAATTCACCCGCGACGGCCCCCGCACAGCAGCCCTCGCGCGGCTGGTTCGGTGGCGGGTTCATGGGTGGGCTGGCGGGCTTCGCGCTCGGCGGCCTGCTCGGCAGCATGCTCTTCGGCGGCCTCGGCCACGGCTTTGGCGGCGGCATCGGTCTGCTCGAGCTGCTGCTGATCGGCGGCGGTCTCTTCCTGCTGTTCCGCTACATGAGCGCGCGCCGCGCGCCGCAGCCGTCCTATGCGGGCGTGGGCGGAGCGTACGGCGGTGGCGGGTACACGAGCGGTGGCGGCTACACGACTGCCAGCATCCCGGACACCGCCGCGCCCGAGCCGGCGGCGCCGGTGACCAGCGATCTCGATCGCGGGCTCGGCCACATCCGCGCGATGGACTCCTCCTTCGATCCCGGCCTCGTCTCCGACGCCGCGCGCGGCCTCTTCGGCGATGTCCAGCAGGCCCTCACGGCGCGCGACATGAGCCCGGTCAGCGCGCGGCTCACCTCGCGCATGTACACCGAGCTGGCCGGCCAGTGCGATCGTCTGCGCGCGGCGCGCCAGACCAACCGCATGGAGGCCGTCAACGTCCGCACGTCGGAGGTCACCGAGGCCTGGCAGGAGTCTGGTCAGGACTTCGTGACCGTGTACCTGGCCGGCTCCCTCGTCGACTACACGGTCGACGACACGACCGGAGCGGTCGTCGCAGGGGCGAAGGCGCCGCAGTCGTTCGAGGAGTTCTGGACGTTCACGCGGCCGGTGGGACCGAATCCGTGGAGGCTCTCCGCGATCCAGACCGGCTGATCGGAGGAGCGCTGATCGGAGGGTTTTCGTGAGCCGGCCGGTGAAGTGGTTGCTGGGCGTCGTCGCGGCGTTGGTGGTGCTCGTCGTGGCGGCGCTCATCGCCGTGCCGTTCCTGGTCGACACGCCCCGTGTGCAGGCGCTGATCGCCTCGAACGCCTCGCAGGCGCTCGGGCGTCCCGTCAAGTTCCAGTCGATGTCGATCTCCATCTTTCCGCTGCCCGCCGTCGCCCTGCACGGCCTCGAGGTCGCCGAGGATCCGCAATTCGGCTCGGAGCCGTTCTTGAAGCTGGAGACCGGCAAAGTCCGCCTCAAGCTGATGCCGCTGTTCACCGGCCGTGTCGAGCTCGGCGACATCACGCTCAAGAAGCCGGTGATCACGGTCATCCAGGCGCCGGACGGCCGCATGAACATCTCCACGCTCGGCACGGGCTCGCGCGAGCAGCCCAAGACCGCCGACCGACCGCGCGGCGGCGGTGGTGCGGGCGCAGGTGGCGCCGGCGCGCTGGCGTCGAGGGTCTCCATCGACGACGGCATCGTCTCCTACGTCGCGCGCAGCAAGGGTGGGGCGACGTCGCAGTACCGCGTCGAAAACCTGGATCTGACCTTCACCGGCGGTGGACCCCAGCTCGGCTTCAAGAGCGATTTCAAGGTGAAGCCGGGCGACCTGGCGGTGAAGGTCTCGGACGGTCAGCTCGCGCTCAACGGCGCCAAGCCGCTGACGGATGCGCAGCTGCGCGGAGTCGTGACGCTCGATGGCAAGGACATCGGCGAGCTCGCCAAGAACGCGCTGGGGCCGACGCCGGCCTTCGGCGGCGCGCTCAAGGGAAAGCTGACATTATCGGGGACGGTCGGCGCGCCCGCCGTTGCCGGCGATATCGAGCTCACCAAGCCGTCAGTCTCCCAGGCGCAGGCGGCGTGTCCGGAGCCCAAGAACCGGACGCTGACGCTCGGCGCGCTGAAGCTCAATGCCGGCTACCGCGATCAGCTGCTGGCCGCGCGGCCCTTCACCACGTCGCTCGCGGACGCGCCGATCACCGGCCAGCTCTCGTTCTCGCTCGCGCCCGGCATGCGCGTGCAGCTCGCCGACCTCGGCATCAAGGGCGTGCCGATCGAGAAGGTGCTCGTCGACTATCTCTGTCAGGGCTACGCGATCACCGGCCCGCTCGACATGACCGGCAGCGCGTCATTCAGCGCGCAGGACATGTGGCACACGCTCTCCGGCCCCGGAACGCTCAAGGTCGGCAAGGGCAAAGTCGTCGGCAAGCAGGCGCTCGCGCTCGTCTCGAACATCGTGCGCGTCGGCGGCGCCGTGTCGGCCGTGCTGGGCGCCGAGATCCCGAACCTGGGCGATTCGCCGCTGGAGTTCGAGTCGATCACCGGCACGTACAACATCGTCAACGGCGTCCTGACGACGCGCGATCTGCTCTACACGAGCCGGCCGATGAAGGTGGCCATCGCCGGGTCGTACGGTCTGGCGACGCAGCAGATGGATCTGGACATGACGATCTCGCACGGGCGCGGCGACCTGAAGGCCAAGGTCACGGGCAACGCCTCGTCGCCGTCGATCCGCGTCAACCCCGCGACGATCCTGCGCGACGTCGACAAGCGGCAGATGGAGAAGGGGCTCGGCGACCTGCTGAAGAAGATTCGGTAGGTGACGAGGGCTCGCGGCGTCCCGCGAGCCCCTCATCAAACGAGTGCGGCGGGAGCTACATGCTGCCGCCGATCTTGCCGCAGAAGACGTAGGTCGATACTTCCTGCGCGGACCTGTGACCGTTGATCGCGTAGCCGCCCTTTTCGAGATCGTCCAGCGACGCGTTCACCGTCGTCTCCGACTTGCCGTTGACGACTGGCGACAGCGGATACGCGGGCTTGGGATCGAGCTTGTCGCAGGTGCCCTTGTGGATGTGCACCGGCTGGTTGACGCCGGATGGCCCGCCCTTGACGTCGAGGACGACTTTCGTCTGTTTGTCGCCTGCTTTCGTGAGAGTAGCGGTTCCGGACTCTCCGGAGTTGTTCTGGGGCTCTAGCTTGGCGGATGCCGAGTCTGCAGCCCAGGCGAGCGACGCCGAGCTCAGCACGAGCAGACCCACGATTACCGCGGCGAACTTTCGGACAACACTCATTGGGTCACCTCCGTGTTCGAATCGAACGACGACAAAGAAACGCTGCAACCGCCGCACCGGTTCCTCATCGGCGTGTGAGTAAAAACGCCACAAGGTCATCCAGCTGCGTGGGGGTCAACGTCTGGCCGAAGGTCTTCGGCATCACGCTGTGGCCGTCGTCCTGTCGGTAGCTCGGGCCGGCGACGATGTAGGCGTCAGGATCGACGATGGACTCGCGGATGTAGCCCGCCGCGTCCTTCGCGCGTCCACGGTATTCGGGCAGGCGGACGATGCGGTCGGCCTCGGTGGCGATGTTTCCGAGGTTGGGACAGACGGCGCCGCCAGGCCACGGCCGCGTGATGTCGTGGCACGAGGCGCACGGCAGCGTTTCGTAGAGCTTTGCGCCGCGCGCGGGATCACCTGCGACGGCGGCCGGGCGGGCCGGCCAGCGCCGGACGGCGCTGACGCCGATAACAGCGGCTGCAATCGCGACCGCCGCCACGACACCCGCCGTGACGATCCATGCGCGCCGTTCGGCCCGCACGCGGCGTCGTCCGCTCGTCCTATTCGCGTTCGAACTGCTGCGCCAGGCGACCCAAGGCGAGGGCGCCGAGCGAGAGCCCCAGGTCGCGCAGAGCGATGTCGAAGTATCCGGGGATCAGCAGCAGGTTGACGATGATGCCCCAGAGCCACGCCGCGACGACGTAGGCGCCGATCTGTGGCTTCACCGCGACGAGGCCGGCCGCGACGATCTCGATGACGCCGACGGCAAGCATGAACGTGTGCGCGCCGACCGGCAGCATCTGCGAGATGACCGGCGCGAGGTACTGATCCCAGTTCACGAGGAAGTGGAAGAACTTGTCGACTCCAGCGATGAGTGGCGCGACGATGAACGCAGCGTAGAGGATCAGGTACGCCTGATAGGCAGCGTTCTGAGCGCGCGCCGGTAAGCGGCGCTCGCTTGGTAGGGCTTCGACGAAGCGCTCGCGTCTGAGTGGTTCTGCCATGACATCCTCCTACGGCGACAGGCTCGAGCGAGGTCGACGGCGGCAAACGGTTGCATATCGACCCCACGGACAGCTGCTTGTAATTCAGGCAAACGTAATGCCGCCGAGAGAACCAAAGGAGTATGAGCGGTGAAAAGGATGATCGTGCTCGTGCTGATCTGTGGCGTGTTCGCGATGTCGGGCCTGGCGCACCCCGGGACCCGCGTGCGCGGGGGCGGTGCCCATTCGGGCTCGACCGTGCAGATGCCATTCTTCTGGCACCCGTTCTTCTATCCCGGGCCCTTCGCCTATGGATATCCGGGCGGCCTCAACTACTCCTACCCGGGGCCGTACGTCAGCAGTGGCGGTGGAGCGCGCTACAGCTACGGCTACCCCGGTCCCTACAACTACGGCACTTGGGAATACTCGAGCCCGAATTGCTCCGCGAAGCCAGACGGGCGGTGGCTGTGCGGTTGAGGGGAAGTTTAGCTCTTCAGCACCCGGGTAGCGCCGAGACCGTAGCGGATCGCGCGCTCGACGGCGCAGACGTCGACGTCGCCGCTCAGCGCGAACGGCTGGTGAAGCGCGACCGCGGGTTGGGCGAGCACGCGCGGTCCCGCGCCGCGATGCGGCCACGTCGCGCGGTGGACGATGAACGGATGGCAGACATAGACGTCGCCCGCGCGGCCCGTCGCATAGACGCGCGGACGGCGGTAGGTCGAGCGCGGTAGCGCGCGAGCGACGTCGCCGAAGAACACGCCGCGCTCGCCGAATGGCGCCAGCACCTGCGGGACATCGACGTGAGAGCCGATGAGAATCTCCGTCGGCGCGTCGCGCTCGCCGACGTCGGTGAACAGGAACAGCGCCAGCAGCCCGCGACTGCGGCTGTGGACGTTCACCCAATACTGGCCGCCAACGTCGTAGCTGCCGTCGATGTGCCAGCCGGCATCGCCGGGATTCGTCCGGCTCGGGAAGCGGACGGGAACGGTTCCGCCGACACCCGGGTGCTTGATCCAGCGCCCCGGCCCGAGGAGCGAGTCGTAGACCTCGCACAGCGCCGGCGAGGCGCCGGCGGCGACGAACGCAGGACCGTTGGGACACGGGAAGCGGACGACCGGCTTCGTCCATGTCTTCGGATCGCGCGGATCGACTCCGCGAGCGCGCAGCTCGTCCTCGATACGCGCGACGCACTCGCGCACGACATCGGCTGCGACGGCGCCGCGCATGGCGACGAAGCCGTTGGCGCAGAATTCGTCGATCAACTCGCTATCGCGTTG
>JBKOZH010000162.1:0-7869 GCA_046725765.1 Candidatus Methylomirabilota bacterium
GCGTGCGATGACCTGCCCCTTGCGGACGCGCGTGCCGAGATCCACCGCTTGCTCGACGATCCGACCAGGCACCTTCACGCCGAGAACCACCGTGTCGTCGGCGGCCAGCGCCCCGGTGGACGCCACCGTGCGCGGCACACGCTCTTCGACGGCCGGGAATACCTTCACGGCGCGCGGCGCCGGCGCAGGCGGAGCGGGGGTCGAGGCGGAGGCGGAAGCGGACGCGGCCGGCTGGCCGGAGCAGCCAGCGGCGGCCGCTACGACGGCAAGCAGGGCCAACCAGGATCGGGACATGGGCAGCAGATAATACCCCGGAATTGGGACAGTGCCCGCTCGGCGGCGCTCAGTCTCCTCCGAGGCCGCTCAGTCTACGAGCGCGATCGCCCGAACCGGAGAGCCGTCCGCGCCTTCGATACGCAACGGCAGCGCCACGAAGCGGCAGCGCGGGACGCCGATCTGATCCAGGTTCGTCAGGTACTCGATCACCGTGACGCCGGCCGGGAAGAACACGTGGTGCGTCGTGCACTGCTCCGGCGCCAGCTTCACGCCCGGTTCGAAGATCGACGTGCGCACGGTGTAGTCCGGCGGGTAGTCGTAGCCCACCGCCTTCACGCCGCGGCGCACGAGCCAATCGCACGCCGAGCGGCCCGTGTAGGGCGCGTCGCGCCAGAATTTCTCGCTCTCCACGCTCACCTTCTTGGGCCAGTCGGTGCGCAGCAGCGCGATGTCGCCGCGGCGCACGTGGCCGGCGTGCGCCTCGAGCTCCGCGGCCGTGACCTCGCCGTTGTCGCCGAGGTGGCTGAGATCCACGACCGCAGCGTCGCCGATCCACTGGTCCACCGGCATCGATGCGATGTCGCGATCGCCCGGCAGGAAGTGGATCGGCGCGTCGACGTGCGTGTACGCGTGGCAGGCGATGGTCAGCACGGTCGACTGGAAGACGTCGCCCGCCGCGTGGGAGCGGCTGAGCTTGGGGTCGACCTTCCAGCGGAAGTGCGGGCGAATCGGGAATGACAAGTCGATGATGCGCATGGCCCCCACTTATACACCGATTGCGGCGAGAAACGCGCCGACGACCCGCTGCACCTCGGCTCGGTGGGACCGATTGGGAAAGTGGCCGCCGCCCGCGACGACGTGCAGCCGCGCGCCGGGGATCGTCTCCGCAACCCGCCGCGACATCGCCACCGTCGGGAAGTGATCTTCGGAGCCGGCGATCACCAGCACCGGACACCGGATGCGTGCGCAGTCGGCGAGCCACTGGGAGCGCGAATACGTCTCGTCCAGCAGCGCCAGGAGCGACGCCACGGAGTGCAAGCGCAGCGTGCCGAGCACCTCGACGTAACGGTCGGGGCGCGCCTTGAGTCGCGCGAGAGCCTCTTCCCCGACCCGCAGCCGCACGTTGGCGTCGTAATACTCCTCGAAGCGCCCGGCCTCGACGAGCGGCCGGTGCCGTTTCCACCACGCCACGTCCTCCGGCAGCGGCGCATACGGTGGACCGCTGATCGAGACGACGGCGGACACGCGCGCGGGCGCGTGCACCGCGAGCCATAACGAGAGCGCCGCACCCATCGAGGCGCCGCCGAAGACTGCGCGCTCGATGCCGAGCGCATCGAGCCAGAGCAGCACGTCCTCCGCCTTCTTCGCGTAGCTGTAGTCGTCCACTCGCTCGAATCGCTCGGACAGACCGTGGCCGCGGGTGTCGGGGAACAGAGCACGGATGCGTGCCGCGAAGGGCTCGAGGTCGGCGACCATCGACGACGAATCCTCGATCGATCCGCCATGGATCCAGACGACCGGCGGCTTGGCCGGATCCCCGGCCTCGCGCCAATGAAAGCGAACACCGTTGGGCAGAACGAGCTCAGGCATGAGAACCACGGTATCGAACTCGCGGCATTGACACACTCGGATCGCGGTCGAATAGTAGATCCGCATGAGCCCGAAGAGCGCGTTTACGTATCGGGATTACGAAGCGCTGCCGAACGACGGCCGCCGCTACGAGATCCACGATGGCGAGCTCTGCGTGACGCCGGCTCCGTCGCTCCAGCACCAGATCATCCTCTCGAATCTCGTGCGTGCGTTGATGGGCCACGTCCCGAGCGTGGCGCCGGGGCTGCTTCTCTTCGCTCCGCTCGACGTCATCCTCGCCGACCGCCCGGACGAGACGACCATCGTCCAGCCCGACATCCTCTACATCGCGCCCGACCGCATGTCCGTCACCAGCCGCCGAGGCCCCGAAGGCGCACCCACTCTCGCAGTCGAAATTCTTACGCCCTCCACGCGCACCATCGATCGCGTGATCAAGACACGGCTCTACGCCCGCTACAGCCTGGCGTGCCTGTGGCTGGTCGATCCGGATGCGCGGACCATCGAGGCGTTCGAGCTGCAGGCCGGCCGCTACGTGCTTGTCGTCGCGGCAACTGGCGACGCTCCCGTCGACCTGCCGCCCTTCACCGGGCTCGCTCTGGTACCGGACAGCCTCTGGCCCTAAGCGAAGCCACTCTGCGCGACGACCGGCGCCTCACGCCGCGCGACGCTCGAGCCGCCGCGCGAAGACCGACATCGAGTACGTGCAGAGCCAGTACACGACGGCGATGAAGATATAGATCTCGAAGGGCTTGATCTCGCGGTTGTTGACGATCTGGGCGGCCTTGGTCAGGTCGACGTAGCCGATGATCGAGGCGAGCGAGGTGTCCTTGAATAGCACGATCATCTGCGTGACCAGCGACGGCACCATGTTCTTGAGCGCCTGCGGCAGGACGACGTACATCATCGTCTTGCTACCGGTCATGCCCAACGCCGTCGCGGCCTCCACCTGTCCCCGCGGCACCGACTGCACACCCGCGCGCACGATCTCGCCGAAGTAGGCCGCTTCGAAGATCACAAACGCGGTAAGCGCCACGCCGTACTCGGGAATCGGCAGCCGGAGCAGCTGCGGGATGATGAACCAGATCCAGAAGATCACCATCACGAGCGGCACGCCGCGGAAGAACTCGACGTAGACCGTCGCGGGCACGCGCACCCAGCGCGTGGCGGACAGCCGCGCGAGTCCGACGAAGATGCCGAGCAGGAAGCCGAGCAGGATCGCGGGAATCGCCAGCCGCAGCGTCCCCCCGATAAAGGGCCCAACGCCGACGAGCCCCTGCAGAATCAGAAACTTGAAGTTGTTCGCGATGACCGAGAAGTCCATCAGCTCGTCCCGTCCGCCGAGCGCGAGCGGTGTCCGAGCGAGCGAGGGCGTACAGGCGAGCCATCCGGGCACGCGCGGCGCCGCCGCGCGCCGTGCCCGGCCGCTGGCCAGAATTCGGTGGGTCGCATTAGGCGGCGGGTCCGACGCGCGCGATGAGGCCGGGGATGGCAAAACGACGTTCGACGCGTCCCATGATGGTGGCGATCGACAGGCAGAGCACGAGGTAGATCAGCGTTCCCGCCGTCAGCGCCTCGATCGCCTTCGCGGTGTAGGTCTCGATCTGGCGCGTCTGGAAGGTGAGCTCCGCGACGCTGATCGTGAGCGCGACCGACGAGTTCTTGAGCAGGTTCAGCGATTCATTCGTTGCCGGTGGCACGATGAGCCGCAGCGCCACTGGCAGGATGATGAGCCGGTAGGCCTGAAAGGTCGTGAGACCCATCGCGAGCGAGGCCTCGAACTGCGTGCGCGGGATCGACTGAATGCCGGAGCGAATCACTTCGGACATCCGCGCGCCGTGATACACGCCGAGCGCGAGCATCCCCGCCCAGAACTCGGCGCCGTGATTGAACAGCCAGTCCTGCACGCCTCGCGGCAGCAGCGGCGGCACGCCGAAATACCAGAAGAACATCCACACGAGCAGCGGCACGTTACGAAAGAACTCGACGTACGACGTGGCCAGCCAGCGCAGGGGCCGAAAGTGCACCGTGCGGAGGGCGCCGGACAGGATGCCGAGCGCCACGGCGAGCAGCCACGCGAGCGCCGATAGCTCGAGCGTCGTGAGCAGGCCCTGGAGCAGCCAGTGTCCCGACTGGCCGCTCCAGAGCACGCTCCACTTGAACGAGTAGGACATATGAAGATGGGGGCCCCGACATGGCCCCCAAATCCCCCCAACGTTCGGACGCGCCCCGGCGGAGCCGGGGCGCGCCTCGGGATTACAGCTGCTACTTGCCGACTTGCTTCAGCAGATACGCCTTCACCTGCGGCGTCATCGGATACGGGACTTCGCCGTTCGCTCCGAACCACTTGTCATAGATCTCGAAGTACTTGCCCGACTCGAAGCCGTTCTTGAGCCCGGCGTCAACGGCCGCCTTGAACTTGGCGTCGCCCTTGCGCATGGCCATGCCGTACGGCTCCTCGGAGTAGAAGTCGCCGACGACGTCCCAGTCATTCGGGCTCGGCGCCTTCGCCTTCAGGCCGAAGAGCTGGATGCCGTCGTTCGTGTAGGCGTCCACCTGCCCCTGCGCGAGCGCCTGGAACGCGGCCGGCTGGTCGGGGAACTCGCGCAGCTGCGCCTGCGGATACTTCTCTCGGATGATCTTCGCGTTCGTCGAGCCCTGCTGCGCGGCGATGCGCTTGCCGCCGATATCGTTGATCGACTTGATGGCACTGCCCTTCTTCACGAGGAACTGCGCGCCCGTGTAGAAGAACGTCAGGCTGAAATCGACCGACTCGCGGCGCTGCGGCGTGTCGGTCATGGTGCCCGCGATCAAATCGACCGCGTTCGAGGTGAGCAGCGGGATGCGCGTGGGCGGCGTGGATTCCTTCTTTTCGATCTTGATCGACTTGCCGACCGCCTTTTCGACCGACGGCTTCACTAGCATCTCGACGAGGTCGATGGTGAACCCGACCCATTCGTTGTTCTTGTTGATGTACGCGAACGGCGGCGAGCCCGTCCGCGTGCCGATCGTCAGCATCCCCGTCGACTTGATCTTCTCCAGCGTGTCCTGCTGAGCCAGGACCGGGCCGCCGCCTGCGAGCACGACGGCAAGCATAAGCACAACGGCGATGGTCTTCTTCATGGGTCCTCCCTCAATGGGTGAGAATCTTGGATAGGAACTGCCGGCCGCGGTCGGATTTGGGCGCGGCGAAGAACTGCTGGGGCGTCCCCTCCTCGACGACCTGGCCTTCGTCCATGAAGACCACGCGGTGGGCGACGCGCCGGGCGAACCCCATCTCGTGCGTGACGCACATCATCGTCATGCCCTCTTTGGCCAGCGCGGTCATGACGTCGAGCACCTCGTTGATCATCTCGGGATCGAGCGCCGAGGTCGGCTCATCGAACAGCATGATCTTCGGCTGCATGGCCAGCGCGCGCGCGATGGCCACCCGCTGCTGCTGCCCGCCCGAGAGATTGGCCGGGTAGGCGCCGGCCTTCTCGGCGAGGCCGACCCGCGCCAGGAGCGCCCGCGCGGTCTTCTCCGCCGCGTCCGCGGAGAGCTTCCGCACCTTCTTCGGCGCCAGCATGATGTTCTCGAGCGCGGTCATGTGCGGAAAGAGGTTGAAGGACTGAAACACCATGCCCACGCGCGTGCGCAGCGCCGGCAGGTTCACCCCGCGCTGGGTGATCGCATCGCCCAGCACGACGATGTCGCCCGCCTGGACGCGCTCCAGGCCGTTGACGCAGCGGATGAGCGTGGACTTGCCGGAGCCCGAGGGCCCGCAGACGACGACCACCTCGCCGGCGCCGATGGCCAGATTGATGTCACGCAGCACGTGGAGCTTGCCGAACCATTTGTTGACGGCTTTGAAGACGATCGCCGGCGCCGACGCCATCACGACGCCGCCGACGCGGCGCCGGCGGCGCTGGGCGCCGCGGCGCCCAGCAGCAAGGCGGCGAGCGCAGCGCGATCACGCAGCAGCGCCGCGAGACGATCCACCGCACGGTCCACCGCCTTGGCGAGCGCGTCGGGACCGCCGAAGCGCTCGAGCGTCTCCGGTGGGATGAACTTGAGCAGCAAGCTCGAAGTTCCGGGCGGCATGCCGGCGAAGTGCACCGTGAGAATGCCGTAGTCCTCGAGCAGCACCATCGCGAGCGCCGCCGTCGCCTCGATCGGCACGATCGGCGGCGTGGTGAGTCGCGCGCGTTCCATTGCCAAGTCCAGAAGATCGTCCGCGCGCAGCTGCGCCGTCACGGGCGTCACGTGCAGGCGCGCCCCGAAGACGAGGCGCAGCGCCTCGGCGACCTTGCGGGTGGTCTCGACCAGTGCGCGCACGCGCTCCGGACGATAACCGGCGAGCGAGCGGGCGGCGGCGGGATAGAGCATCGGGCGCGCCTCGAGGCCGAACTCGAACGCGCGAGCGCGCACCGTCGCCACCAGCGCGGCGTCGCCGGCGAGCAATCCGAGGCGCGGCCCGACCGTGCCGTACTTATCCAGGCCCGTCGCGCCGAGATCGGCGCCCAACTCGAGCGTCTTCGGCTGACCGAAGACGGCCGGGCCCACGCGCGCGCCGCCGGCGTCGTCCACGTACACGCGGACGCCTTGCGCGTGGGCCAGTCGGACCGCCTCGCGCGCGATCTCGAGCGGCAGCAGATCGTACGTCACCGCCAGGCGTGTGAGCACCAGGAGCGTCACCCGCGACTCGCGCTCGAGTGCCGCGGCGAGGCCCGCAACGTCGCCGGTCTCGACGAAGCGCGCCCCGCACTGTCGCGCCGACCGAATCGCCGTCGGATGCGTGTACGTCGGCGACAGTCCGAGCACCGTGTCGCCGGGCGCGACGAGAGCCAGATGAGTGGCAAATGTCGCCGCCGTCAGCCGGTTGAACAGCATGACGTCGTGGCGGTCCGCGTCGCCGCCGAGGTGCTCCAGCGCCAGCGCGCGCACGCGCGCGCCGGTCAGCGCGGGCGCCAGCTCGTCGTCGGCGATGGCAAGCTCCGAGGCGTCCAGCGGCAGGGCGCGCTCGAGGCCGGAGAAATTGAAAATCGCATCGCGGCCGCGGGCCGCGATGCGCCGCTCGATCACGCGGCGGGCGCGCTCGAGCTTGACGAAATCGTCCTCCGTTGACCGGATGATCGATCCCCGCGCATATGGCAGGCCCGCCGCGAGCTCGTTGCCGAACCGGTCCGTGGTCATCCTCGCCTCACGCGAGCACGATGAGCACGTCGCCGGCATTGACGGCCTGCCCCGGCTGGACGCGCACCTCGGCGACCGTTCCGGCCCGCGTCGCCTTGAACTCGTTCTCCATCTTCATCGCCTCGATCACGAGCAGTGTGTCGCCGGCCTGGACGGCATCCCCAGGGCGCACGGCAACGCGGCTGATCTTACCCGGAAGCGGCGCGGTCAGGGTGCGGCTGCCCGTTCCCCCCGCCGCGCCGCCGCGCGTGCGGATGATGTGGCGCGTCTGCTCCTCGACGGTGATCTCGTACGACTCGCCGCCCACCTCGACGATGCAGGCGCCGTCGCGGTCGACGACGCCCGCCATATACGAGACACCGTCGATCAGCAGCGAGTAGACGCCAGGCGCCGTGCGGCGCGCGTCGAGATCCCAGGCCTCGTCGTCGACGCTCACGCGATAGCGGCCGTCCCCGCCGGTGATGTCGACCACGCGAGGCTCGTCGTTCACCGTCGCGACGTACTTCACGGCCGCGCCCAGCCTCGCGTCCCGGCCGCGCGCCACGCGGGAACGACGGTGGAGTCGACGGCCGGTGCCGCCTGCCGCACGCGCTCGTGTTCGGCGAGCACCGCGGCGATCACGGCGATCGACGCGAAGCGGCCGTCGTTGGCGCGAAGATCCGGCAGGACGCGCTCCAGGAACGCAGTCGACAGGCGGCCGGCGCGGAAATCGGGGTGGCTCACGATGCGGGCCAGCGCCGGAATCGTCGTCCGCACCCCGAGCACGCGATACTCGGCGAGCGCACGAGCCATCCGCTCGCACGCCGCCTCACGGTCGGCGCCCCACACGAT
>JBKOZH010000076.1:0-4486 GCA_046725765.1 Candidatus Methylomirabilota bacterium
GCCACCATCGCCACGCATCGTCGAGCGGCGGCACGCTGAGCGGCTTGCCGTAGCCGAACGCCTTCACCTCCGGCACAGCGATCGTGTTCTGCGCGAGCTCGACGAAGTAGCGCTGCTCCTGCCACGCGAGGTGGCCGATCATCCACGCGATCGGATTGATCGGATCGAAGCGCCGGGCGGCTTCTTCCGCGGTGACCGCTTTCAGCCCGCGCCGCCACTCGCCGCGCGTGAAGCGCAGCTGCGCGACCATCGGGTGCGGTGTCATCGCTCGAGCGTCTTCTTCATCGTGGCGAGACCGCCGTCCATCATCCCGGCGATGTGACCGGCGACCTCGTTCGGAAGCACGTCGGCGATCCACACCACGCGGCCCCTGTGCTCGCCATCGGCGAAGACCTGCATCGACGCGTTGTGATGGGTCAGCCGCGGCGAGCCAACCACGGCCCAGACCAGGCGACGCGCGGCATCGTCCACGTCGACGATGAGCTCGCGCGCGACCAGGCCGTTGGCAAATGTCACGACGCGTGCGCCCTCTTCGAGCCGTGTGTCGACGACGAAGCCCGGCGCCATCCGGCGGTGCACGGCGCCGACGTCCCGCACCACATCCCAGATCTTGTCTGCCGGTGCGTCGATCACGATCTCTTTGCGAATGGATGCCATTGGCCGGTCTCCTTTCGGGCTAAGACCCCGCATCGCACGATCTGTGAAACGGTTGCGGCGCGTGGAGGGTCGCGTTATCGTTCGTCTGGCCCGACGAGGGGCCGACGGTCCGCGTAAAGGGCTCAGCCCGCTCGGTGGTTCAGTCGCCGGTACAACCTGACTTCCTGCCCGAGACTCGCGGACGCCCGGGCGCACCGCTGAGGCTTTGCCCGGCGAGAGGAAGGCAGGCCCGCCCATGTCACGACAGCTGCCCGCTCGGCCCAATCTCGAGCATCTCCGCAACGAAGCCAAACAGCGCCTCGACGCCCTGCGACGAGAGGATGCCTCCGCGCGACTGAGCGACGCGCAGCGGCTCGTCGCGCGGTCGTACGGGTTCCCGAGCTGGCGACAGCTCAAGGCCGCCGTCGACGAGCGCACGCGCCAGCGCGTGTTCGAGGCCGCGTCGGCCGGTGATGTCGCCGACGTTCGCCGCGCGCTCGACGCCGGTTTCCATCCAGGCACGACGGACGGCGCCGGGCGCAGCCTGCACCAGGTCGCCAAGACGCTGGGTCACGAGGAGCTCGAGCTGTTGATGCGCGACTACCAGGAGCGCGACGAGCGGCCCGGGGACGTCAAGCGCGCGGTCGCCGCGATCCAGGCCGCTGCCGCGAAAGGCCGGGCCGACGAGCTGCGCCGGCTGCTCGACGCGCATCCCGAGCAGCTCGACGCGCGCGGCGTGGACCGCACCGGCCAGACGGCGCTGCATCGCGCGGCGTGGAACGACCGCATCGACTGCGTGCGCGTTCTGCTCGAGCACGGCGCCGACGTCACGATCCGCGACTACGGCGACAACGCGTCCGCGCTGCATGGCGCCGCCAGCGCCGCCAGCCTCGAGGTGGTCCAGATGCTCGTCGAGGCGGGCGCGGACGCGATCGGCGCCGGTGACGATCATCAACTCGGCGTGCTCGGCTGGGCGACGTGTCTGGGACGCGTGCGTGCCGACGTCGCGGCGTATCTGCTGCGAGCTGGCGGACGCCTCGAGATCTGGTCGGCCATCGCGCTCGGTCGTGCCGACGACGTGCGGCGTCTCGTCGAGGGCGACGCGTCGCTACTCGGCACTCGGATGAGCCGCAACGAGCACCGTCGCACCCCGTTGCACCACGCGGTGGCGGTGAATCGCGCGGACATGGTGCGGCTGCTGCTCGACCTCGGCGCCGATGTTCACTCGCGCGACGCCGCGGGGAACACGCCATTGACGCTGGCGGCGCTTGGCGCGCGTGAGCCTGCGATGGTGGCCCTCCTCGAGCAAGCCGGGGCCGCGCTCGACCTCGTGGCTGCGGTGAGCCTCGAGCGGCTGGATGTCGCCGAGCGACTCCTGAAGGAGGATCCCAGCACGATGGCGCTGCACGTGCTCGTCGCGGCCAGAAAGCCGGACGCGGTCCGCTGGCTCATCGAGCAAGGGGTGGACGTCAACGCCAAGCGCGTGTTCTGGGACTGCAATTCGACGGCGCTGCACGTCGCCGCCGAGCACGGTCTGGTCGACCTCGCGCGGATGCTGCTCGACGCGGGCGCCGACCCCGGGATCCGCGACGACAAGTACGACGCGACCGTGCTCGAGTGGGCCGGCTATTGCGACCAGCCGCGCATCGCGGAGCTGCTGCGCTCGCGCGGCGTCACGACCTGATCGCGCTCAGTGGAAGTGTACGCCGGCGTCGATGTTGAGCACCTGACCGGTGACGCTCTCCGCGCGGCAGAACGCGACCACCTGCGCGGCGACGTCGTCGATGGCGGTGGAGCGCTGTAGCACCGCCAGCCGGCGAGTGCTCTCCACCACTTCCGCGGGTAGCCGCTTCGCCATGCGCGTGCCTTCCATGAGCCCCGGCGCGACGCAGTTCACCGTCACTTCGGGCGCAAGCGCGACGGCCAGGCACCGCGTGAGGTGAATGAGTCCGGCTTTCGCCACCGCATACGCGATGCTGCTGCCGGCCGGTCGGAGACCCGCCACCGAGGCGACGTTGACGATCCGGCCGGCGCCGCGCGCGCGCAAGTGAGGCGCCGCCGCGCGTGCGAGAAAAAACGGCCCGCGCAGGTTGACGTCCTGGATGCGATCCCAGATATCGACCGTCAGACCGTCGAGATCGCGGAACGGCACGCCGGCATTCCAGCCGGCGTTGTTCACGAGGATGTCGAGCCGACCGAGCTCGGCCACGACATCCTCCACGGCCGGCGCCGCCGCTGCCGTGTCGCTGACGTCGAGCCGCACCATCGTTGCGCGCCGCCCGCGCTCCGCGACGCGGCGACACGTCTCCACTGCGCCGTCCTTATAGTCGACGAACGTCACGGCCACGTCGGCGCCGGCGCCCGCCAGCGCCAGCGCGATGGCGCGACCGAGATCGCCGGAGCCTCCCGTCACCAGCGCGACGCAGCCGTGTAAGTCCACGGCGTCAGGGAAGCGTCCCGAGCGGCGGAATGCCAAGCTCGCGCGTGCACTCGGCGAACCACTGCACGACCTCTTTGTGCAGCGGAATGCCGTGGGCGCGGCGCTTCTGCGTCTCCTCGAATTCCGACAGGCCGGGGTAGAGCACGCGCTCCTGGCCCGGCGCGGGCTGCGCGGTGCGCAGCGCCTCGAGCGTGCGATCCATCGTGTCCTTGAACTGCTCGACGTCGGTGAATGCCGCGATGTCGTAGACCGCGAAGTGATTCTTGCTGCCGTTGCCCGGCTGCAGCATCATCGGCAGCGCGCCGGCGAGCACCGTGGACAGCACCTCGGCCATGAGCGCGAGGCCGTAACCTTTGTGCGAGCCCTGCTCGCGCGTGCCCCCGAGCGGCAGCTGGTAATACTCGTCGCGATCGAACACCGGCTTTTCTTCGGTGATCGGCGTGCCCTCTTTGTCCGAGACCCAGCCGGGCAGGAGCGGCGAGCCGAGCCGAATGGCCAGACGAATCTTGTTGCCGGCGATGGCGGACGTCGCTGCGTCGAACAGCATCGGCGCCTCACGCCGGGCGGGCGCGGCGATGGCGATGGGGTTCGTACCGAGCATCGGCTTGGCGGCGAACGTGGGCACCACGCCCACGCTGGCGCCGGTGAAGCACACGCCGATCATGTCCTGCTGCGCGGCCTGCATGGCGAAGTGACCGATCGCTCCGAAATGGCCGCTGTTGTACACGGTCACCACGCCCACGCCGCAGGCGCGCGCCTTGTCGACGGCTAGACGCATCGCCTTCGGGCCGACGACGATCCCGAGCCGCCGCTCCGCATCGATCACCGCGGTCGCCGGCGACTCGCGCACCAGCCGCCATCCCGGCTTGGGCTCGAGCTTGCCGGCGCGATAGTCGCTGACGTAGCGGCGCAGCATGTTCGACACGCCGTGGGTCTCCACGCCGCGCAGATCCGTCATCGTGAGCGCGTCCGCGGCGTCGGCGGCATCTTCCGCGCTGCAGCCGAGCCGCTCGAAGATCTGTGTGACCGTGCTGCGCAACGCGGCTTCGGAGACCAGGACCTGATCCTTCGCCGGAACCTTGAAGCGCTCGAGGATCATGGCGCGGTCCTCAGGACGACCGGAACGCGTTGACGGCCGTGACGAGCGCCGGGGTGCCGCCGAACAAGTACGCGACCTGCACCGCCTCCTGGATCTCGGCCTCCGACGCGCCGGCGGCGCGCGCGCGGTTGGCGATGGTGGCGACGCCGTCGGGATGCGCGAGCAGCGCATCCACGATCATCGTCATGAGGTGCTTGTACTTGGCGGGGATGGCGCCGTCTCTCAGCACGCGCTCGCGTTGGGCCACGTAGGAGTCGGCGAACTCCGGATCACGCTGGCGCAGCGTCTGGATCCACGGGGGCAGCGTCGCC
>JBKOZH010000024.1:0-17419 GCA_046725765.1 Candidatus Methylomirabilota bacterium
CGCCGACGCCCGCCGCACCGCCGGTGCGCGCGCGGGCCGACGTGCCGCGCGTCGAGCCGCCGGTGCCGCCGGATCTGGAGCCCCACGTCCTGCGCGACGTGCCGCTGCCGCAGATCTATCCGTACCTCAATCTGCAGATGCTGTACGGCAAGCACCTGGGGCTGCGCGGGCTCGTCTCACGGCTGCTCGAGGACGGCGATCCCAAGGCGCGCGAGCTGCACGAGGTCGTCGAGGCGCTGAAGGCCGAAGCCGCGCGCGAGCGTCTGCTGCGCGCCGACGGCGTATACCGCTGGTTCCGGGCGCGCGCCGAGGGCGACACGCTTCGCGTCTTCGGCAGCGAGTCGCGCGAGGTCGGGCGCTTCGCCTTTCCGCGGCAGCGCGCGGGCGAGCGGTTGTGCCTCGCGGACTACGTCCGCGAGGACGTCGACGATTACGTCGCGTTGTTCGCGGTCACGTGCGGTGTCGGCGTGCGCGAGCGGGCGCAGGCGGACAAGGAGCAGGGCGCCTATCTCCGATCACACGCGCTGCAGGCGCTCGCCATCGAGTCGGCGGAAGCGTTCGCCGAGATGCTGCACGCGCGGCTGCGGACGCTGTGGGGCTTCCCCGATCCGCCCGACGTCAGCATCGCCGATCGGCTCAAAGGCCGCTACCGCGGCATCCGTGTCTCGTTCGGCTATCCCGCCTGCCCCGAGCTCGCCGATCAGGCGACGCTCTGGCGGCTGTTGCGGCCTGACGCCACGATCGGAGTCGCGCTCACCGAAGGCTTCATGATGGATCCCGAAGCGTCGGTGTCGGCGGTCGTGTTCCACCACCCGGCCGCGAAATACTTCAAAGCCGAGTAGTGAGACTGCGCTAGCGGTCGCGGACTCGGCGTAACAGCGGGCGCAGCGCGCGGATCTCGCGCTCCAGCCGCTGCAGCCGGCGGCCAACCTCGCGTCCGCGCGCGACGGGCGTCGCCAGGTAGCCGCGCTCGACGAGGTCGATGAACGCGTTCGCGATCGTGTCGGCGTCCCAGGCGCGACCGCGGCCGGGGTGATACCAGCGATAGACCCAGTTCGACATGCCGAGCAGCGCGAGCACGAGCAGCCGCGGCTCGGCGGCACGGACCTCGCCCGCGCGTGCCGCGCGCTCGACGATGCCGCGGATCGTGCGGTCGTAGCGAGCCTTGCGGCGCACGATGTCCCGCTGCAGCCGCGCAGGGAGGCTGCTCTCCTCGCTGAAGAACACCGTGAGGAACGCGCGCTCGGCCACGACCAGGCGCACGTGGTGACGGATCACCTCGCGCAGCTGCTCGGCCGGCGACAGCGCGCTGGTGCGGATCGCCGCCAGCCCCGCCTCGGCCAGCGTCATCGTGCGATGGAAGATCGCCGCGAGCAGATCCTCCTTGGACCGGAAATGGCCGTACACGGTCGCCTTCGACATGCCGAGCCGGCGGGCCAGCTCGTCCAGGGTCGTGGCGCGGTAGCCGCGCGCGCGAAACAGCTCGGCGGCCGTGCCGAGGATCTCCGCGCGCAGCAGCTCGCGGCGCGACGTGCGCGCGCGCACGCGTCTCAGTGGTGGCAGGCCATGCAGTCGAGCGGCGCGTGCGTGCCGCGCGTCGCGTTCTCGCGGCGGTGACACTCCACACACCAGCCCATCGTGAGCGGGCGCTGCGGCGGCGACAGACCGACGAGCCGCGCGAGGTCGTGACCGAGCGAGGGGCCGGTGTCGCCGCCGACGACGGGCATACGCTCGATCGGTCCGTGGCACGTCTGACAGGCGACGTCGGCGCCGACGTGGGGCTTGTGCGGGAAGAACGTGAACTCCGGGACCTTGAAGACCCGCACCCAGGGGATGGGCACGCCGCGGCGGGCGTAGTCGTGAATCTTCGCGATCTCCGGATTGTCCGCGACGCCGATGATCTTGTGGCAGCCGAGGCAGCGCTCGACCGACGGCAGTCCCGCGTACTCCGAGCGCCGCGCGTCGGCGTGACAGTACTGACAGGGAATCTGAAACGACCCGGCGTGGATCACGTGATTGAAGAGAATCGGCTGCCGTGGCGCGCCGGGCAGCCGCACCAGCGTCGCCGGCCCGCCGCGGTACTCCGGACGCGCCAGCGTGCGCACGAACGCGACCACGCGCCGGATCTGCTCGGCGCTCAGCGTGCGGTCGAACGGCGGCATCGTCGGCGCGAGCCCCTGTGCGGGACCACCGTGCGTGACGACGCTGACGAGAAACTCATCGGGCAGGCCGTTCATCAGGCGGCCGTCGGCGAGATCGGACGGTTTGGTGGCGAAGCCCGCGGCGGAGGCGCCGTCGCCGCGGCCGCGCTCCCCGTGACAGGTCGCGCAGTGGGTCGCGAAGATTGCCTTGCCGGCCTGGACGTCGCGATCGGTCTCGGGCGCGGCGACCGCGCGCGAGCCGACGACGATCAGCCAGCCCGCGACGACGCCCAGCGTGAGGGCCACGCCGCCGGCGGCCCACCTCTGCCACCGCACGCCGCACCTCCTCCGGGTCCGCTATTCGCGAATCAGGCGGAGGCGGCGCTGCAGGAACGCGTGACGAACGGCGCTATACATGTCGATCACGCTTTCTTCGAAACCCTGGAAGAGGTCCAGGTTCAGCGAGCGCTCGTTGACGATGTCGGCCACCTTCATGACCAGCCGCTCCCAGATCAACGGCAGAAAGTACGAGAGCGGGTCCAGCGCGCTGTCGACCGCCTTGCCAATGCCGTCGCGGACGGTCAGCGGCTCCATGAACGGCACGATGAGGTACGGCCCGGGACCCACGCCCCAGACCCCAAGCGTCTGCCCGAAGTCCTCGCGGCTCTTCAAAATGCCGAAGACGTCCTTGGCGGGATCGAAGAGGCCGCCGACCCCCGCCGTGCTGTTGATGAGGAAGCGCGAGAGCTCGCGCCCGGCGCCCTTGACCTTGCCCTGCAGGAGGCTGTTCACGAGCCGCGGGACGAACGAGATGTTGTCGAAGCCGTTCGAGATCATGATCTGGATCTCGTCCGGGACGACGAAGTTGTAGCCCTTGGCCACGGGCTTGAGCACGTACTGGTCGAGGCGCCGGTTGAAATTGAACATCGGCTCGTTCCAGCGCTCCCACGGATCGTACTCGTCGGGCTCCGAGTCGGTCGCGGAATCGCGCGCCTGGGCCATGCCCTCCGCCAGCGCCGCGATCTCGAAAGCGGGCGTGGCGTCGGACGCCGTGTCGGCCGAGCCGGCGGCGGCGAGCAGCGTGCCGTCGCCCTCGGGCGCGCTCGCCGTGGGGCCCGCGCCGAGCTCGTCGTCGGCCGGCAGCGCGGCCTCGATCGTGTGCGGAGGCCCGACGAGCAGCACGGAGTCGGCGTGCGTGCCGCCCGTCAACGTGCCGCATGCCGTGAGGAGGAGGGCGAGGATGCCGAAACAGCCGACGGTGACTGCGCGGTCCAGCGCCGTGCGACGCAAAGCGAGCCTCCCTAACGGAGTTGACCCCGAAAACCTAGCGCCACACTATAGCTGAACTGGTGCGGGATAGGGCCGAAATCGGCGCCGCCGGCTCTGGCTGCGCGATTGCATTGTCACGGTCGGCCAGAAAGCGTATGGTTGGAAGACGCTATTCGGGAAGGAGACCGTGCAAGAGTGAGCCGAGGCCGTGCGCGTGAGTTCTGGTGCTCCGTGGTGTCCGAGGCGGTGATGATCCGCCTCAAGCGACCGGGAGGCTTCGGTCGCGTCCAGGGCTACTTCGTGCAGTGCAATCAGGCGGAGTGTCAGTACGTGGAGGAAAACAAGCCGCCCTGCCCGCTGCATGCCGGACTTTTCGCCGACGAGATCAAGGCGGCGGAGGAAGCGCGCGGCGCCCGCCGCGAGGAGCTCGAGGGCTGACGACGGCGGAAGTTGGCGGTCCCCCGCCGCCGTCGCGCCCGATCCTGTACTTCTTCGTCACCCCGTAGCTCTACTTCTTGGTCGCCCCATAGATCGCGCCGCCCGCGGCGCCGACACCCGTTCCGATCAACGCGCCCTTCCCTGCGCCGTAGCCTGTGCCCGCGCCGACCGCGGCGCCGGCACCGGCGCCAAGCGCCGCTCCCGCGAGCGTGCTGCATGCCCCCAGCGTGGTGGCCAGCAGCCCGAGGCCCGCAATCGCGCCGATCATTCTCTTTGTCATTTTTTCGATCCTCCTGCGACGCGAATCGTGTGTTCACCGGATGAGACGCGCGCAGCACCGACGCCATTCGGCTCGTGATCGCACGCGCGGTGTGAGGCGCGCGCTTAGAACGCGTGACGACTGCGGAAGCGTTGCAGCCGGCCGCGCGCGTCGCTGAAGCCGAGCACGGCCGCGTGAAGAGCCACACGGCCGAGCGGGTCGGATCGCGCGCCGAACGCGCGGTCGCCGACGATCGGATGCCCGCGCGCGGCGAGCTGCGCGCGGATCTGTCCGCGACGGCCAGTGCGCAGCGAGAGCTCGAGCACGGTCGTGTGCGCGCGCCGCTCGAGCACGCGGTACTCGGTGATCGCCTCGCGGCCCCGCGGTGAGACGCGCACGCGCAGTGAGACCGGGTCCTCCGCGATACGGTCGCGCAGCGTGCCCGCGTCGTCGCGGACGCGGCCCTCGACGATCGCAACGTAGCCGCGCTCGACGCGGCGAGCGGCGAATTGTTCCTGGAGCGCACGCTTCACCGCCGGCGACTTGGCGAACACGAGCAGCCCCGACGTCTCACGGTCCAGGCGATGCACGACGAACAGCCGCGGTCGCCTGGGGCCGCGGCCCTGCGCGGCGACGTAGTCGAACAGCAGACGGTAGGCGGTGCGCTCGCGCTCCCGCTCGGTGGCGACCGTCAGCAGGCCTGGCGGCTTGTCGATGACGAGCATGTCGTCGTCTTCGTGCACGAGTCGCAGCGCGGGCGGGAACGCCGGCGTCGGCGCTTCGAGCGTCACGCGCGCGGCGGCCGGAACTGTCATGTCGCCGCGGCGGGCGACGACGCCGTCGACGCGCACACGGCCCGCCGCGAGCCAGCCGCGCACGGCCGTGCGAGACGCGCCGGGAAAGAGCGCCTGCAGCCGCGCGAGCAGGCTCAGCGCGGCGCGCGCGGGCCCAGCACCAGCGTGACGGGCGCCGCGAGATACGTGCTGGCGACGCGCTGGACGTCCGCGGCGCTGACCGCCTCCACCGCAGCGCGATAGCGCGCAGGATAGTCCGCGCCGACGCCCTCGAGGTCGTAGAACGCCAAGTACCAGGCGAGTCGCTCACTCGTGCGGCGGTCCATCGCGTAGCGGCCCAGGAGATAGCGCTTGGCGCGCGTCAGCTCCGCGGCAGGCACAGGCTCGCGCTGCACGCGCGCGATCTCGGCCATCAGGGCCTGCTCGGCCTGCGCCGCGGTGTCCGGTGCGGTGCCGAGATAGAGCACGAGGACGCCGGGTTCCTTCACCGGCTCGTAGAACGCCGTCGCCGTGTATGCCAGCGCGCGCTTGTCCCGCAGCTCCACGAAGAGCCGCCCGGCCATGCCGCCACCGAGCACGCTCGAGAGCACCTTGACCGCTGCGTGGTCTCGATGATCGAGAGGCGGCGCGAGCCCGCCGACCAGGATCTGCGTCTGCTGCGCCGGCTGTTCGATGACCTTCCGCTGCGCGGCGGTAGCCGGCGCGGGATGCGACACGTCGAGGGCCGCCGAGCCGCCCGCCGGCATGCCGCCGAACAGTCGCTGGATCTCCGCGAGCACCTCGTCGACCGGCACCTGGCCGCTCACCGCAAGGACGATGCGGTCGGGACGATAGAAGGCCCGATAGCGCGCGACCACCGCCGCGTGGTCCAGGCGCGCGAGCGACTGCGGGGTGCCGAGCGTGGGGAGGCCATAGGGGTGCGCGCCGTAGACGAGCGCGTAGAACTCGTCGAACGCGCGCGAGGGCGCGTTGTCGCGACGGCGCTGCACACGCGACAGCAAGAAGTCGCGCTCGCGGGCGACCTCCTCGGGAGCGAGCTTCGGCTCGAGCGCGAGCTCGGCGGTGAATCCCAGCAGCTCGCGCCAGAATCGCGCCAGCGCCTGGGCGCGGATCTCGGAGTAATCGGCATCCCCGGAGGCGCTGAGCTTGCCGCCGAGCGCTGCGATCGCCTCCGCCAGATCGGAGCCGCCGCGCTTGGCGGTCCCCTTCACCATCACGGCGTGAACGAAGTTGGAGATGCCCGCGTTGTCGGCCGTCTCCCACCGCGTTCCCATCCGAACCAGCAGCGACACCGCGACTACCGGCGCGACATCGCTGCGGCGCACGATCACGCTCAGCCCGTTCGGCAGCCGCGTGCGCCGCACGCCCTCCTCGGTCGTGGCAGGCGCCGGCGCCGAGGCCACCGGCACGAGGGCGGGCGCGGCCAGCGCGATCAGGAGCCCGGCGACGAGCACGCGGCGACTCATCGCGCGCCTTCGGGCAGGAAGCGAACGCGCACATAGTTGTCGTCGGCAAAATACGTTCGCGCCGCGGCCTGGATCTGCTCCGCGGTGACCGCGCGCAGACGCCGGAGATACTCGACCTCGTCCTGCAGCGTCCACGTCGTCTCCGCCGTTCCGTAGTTCTTGGCCAGCCCCTCCGCCGTCTCGATGTCGAACGCGTAGGTGGACTCCGCGGTGATCAGCGCACGCTCGCGCTCCGCGGGCGTGACACCCTGCTCGCGCACGCGACGAATCACTTCGCGGACGGCGGCCTCGGCGGCGTCCAGGTGTTTGGCCTCCAGGCGCGCCGTCACCGACACGAGGCCCGATTGTTGGCGCGGGATGTATATGGCTTCGATCGTCTGCACGAGCCCGCGTTCCTCGCGCAACACCTGGTTGAGGCGGCTCGACGGGCCGTCGCCGAGGATGTACGTCAGCAAGTCGACCGCGTAGATGTCGGTGTTGCCCGTCGGCGCGGCGTGCCACGCGAGTCCGAGATAGGCCTGCTGCTCGGGGCGGCGGATGTCCTCACCGGCGCCCGCCCGCACTCGCGCCGGCGGCCCGACGGCGGGGCGCGCGGACGGCGGTCCGCTGAGCCGCCCGAACGTCTCCGTCGCCACCGCGCGCGCCTCGTCGGGCGTGACCGGCCCCACGATGACCAGCGCCATGTTGGCCGGCACGTAATGCTTCTTGTAATAGGCGTTCAGCGTCTCCCGCGTAAGGCTGCGCACGAGCTCGGGGGGGCCGAGCAGCGGGCGCCCGTACGGATGCTCTGCGTACGCGACCTCGGTGAGGCGCCGCTGCAGGAAGCGCTCGGGATCATCCTCGAGCAGCCGCATCTCCTCGAACACGACTTTCTTCTCGCTCTCGAGCTCGGCGGGCACGAAGGCGGCGTTGACGGCGATGTCGGCCAGCAGCGCGGCCGCGGCGCGCAGCGCGGTGACGGGCACGACGACGTCGAAGTGCGTGAAGTCGTACGACGTGAAGGCGTTGCTGTTGCCGCCGAGCCCCTCGAGCTCGGCGTCGATCGAGCCCGGCGGCCGCGTCGGCGTGCCCTTGAAGAGCATGTGCTCGAGATAGTGCGAGAGGCCGAGCTCGGCGGGCGCCTCGTCGCGTCCGCCGACGCGCAGCCACAGCTGCACGGCGACGATGTCGCTCGCGCGATGCTCCTGGCTGATGACGACGACGCCGTTGGGCAGCACGTGGCGCGTCGGCGCGGCGGCGCCCTGAGCGCGCGGGGCAACGCCAGCGCAGCCGGCGAGGACGAGCGCGATGCCTGCGCAGGCGGCGAGCACGACGAGCAGCGTGATCACGCGGGCGCCCGGCCGCGAGGACGGGCCGAGGGTCGAATGCATCCGCGGGGAGCCTAGCAGATCGGCGCGCCGGCGCACCAATCGCCGCGCGCTGTCCCACACACGCACGCCGAGCAGCAGGACGAGAATCGCGGCGTACACCCACGGCTCGGGCCGCACTTTCTTCGCGAGCCAGATGAAGTGCAGACACCCGCAGACCGCCGCCACGTAGACGAGCCGATGCAGCCGGCGCCAACGCAGCGCGCCGAGCCGCTTGATCATGCCCGTGGTCGAGGTGGCGGCGAGCGGCGCGAGCAGGGTGAAGGCCAGCATGCCGACAGTGATGTAGGGCCGTTTGACGATGTCGGCGCCCATCTGACGCCAGTCGAAGAAGTGATCCAGCACCACCCAGACGCTCAGATGCAGACAGACGTAGAAGAAGGCGAACAGGCCGAGAAGCCGGCGAAACGTCATCTGCCAGCCCCAGCCGAAGAGGATGCGCAGCGGTGTGAGCGTCAGGCTCAACAGCAGCAGACGCAGGGTCGCCTCGCCGAGCTCGTTCGTCACGTAGGAGATCGGGTTTGCCGTGAGGTCGTCGGTCCAAAATCCATAGAGGAGCTTCGCCAGCGGCGTGAGACACGCGAGCCACACGCCCGCCTTGACGAGGACGCGACCGCGCGGGGACACGAGGCTAGTAGAGCTTCCGCAGATCCATCCCCGTGTACAGGGACGCGACCTGGTCCGCGTAGCCGTTGAACATGAGGGTCTTGCGCCGGCGGAACTCGCCGATCCGCCGCTCGGTGGCCTGGCTCCAGCGCGGGTGGTCGACCGTCGGGTTCACGTTGGAGTAAAAGCCGTATTCCTGCGGCGCGGCTTTGTTCCACGCCGTCTTGGGCTCGTCGTCGGTCAGCCGGATGCGGACGATCGACTTCGCGCTCTTGAAGCCGTACTTCCATGGGATCACGACGCGCACGGGCGCGCCGTTCTGGTTCGGCAGCAGCCGACCGTACATGCCCACCGTCAGCAAGGTCAGCGGGTGGAGCGCCTCGTCCAGGCGCAGTCCCTCCGTATACGGCCAGTCGAGACCGCCACCGAGGCCGAAGAGTCCGGGCTTCTGCGCCGGGAATTGCTCGGGATCTTTCAGCGTCGTGAACTCGACGTACTTCGCCTTACTCGCAGGCTCCGCGCGCTTGAGCAGCACCGACAGCGGGTAGCCGATCCAGGGAATGATCATCGACCAGCCTTCCACGCAGCGCAGTGAGTAGACGCGCTCCTCCAGGGGCGCCGCCTTCAGCACGGCGTCGATGTCGAGCCTCTGCGGCTTGGCGACCAGGCCGTCGACGACGACCGACCATGGCCTCGGCCTGAGGGTGGCGGCGTGGCGCACCGGGTCGCCCTTGTCGGTGCCAAACTCGTAGAAGTTGTTGTAGGTGGTCGCGGCCTCGTACTTGGTCAGAGGATCGTCGAGGTGGAATTTTGGATTTGGTGTCGCCTTGAGCGGCGCGGGCTCCGGCGGCGCGGCCGCCTCGGCGGGGACGCCCGCGACCAGCAGCGCGCCGGCGCCGAGCATGAACGCTCGGCGATTCAGATAGGTCGTCTCCGGGGTGATGTCCGAGTACGTGAATCTCATCGCGCCTCCTCCGCGAGCAGCCGCACGAGCGTCGACTCCGTCTCCGCGTAGGCGCCCTCGCCGATGTGGCGGTAGCGGACTGCGCCGCGGCGATCGACCAGGACGAGCGTGGGCCACGCGCGCACGCCGTACCGCTTCCACACCGCGAAGTCGTTGTCTTGCACGACGGCGTAGGGAATCTTCAGCTCACGTACGGCGTCGACGACTTTCGGGAACGGCTTTTCCCAGCCGAACTCCGGACAGTGCACCCCGACGATCGTCAGGCCGCGCGTCGTATACCGCTGGTGCCAGTCCCGCAACTGCGGGATTACGTTTTTGCAGTTGTATCAGCCGAACGTCCAGAACTCGACGAGAACGACGCGGCCACGCAGGCCCTCGATGCTGAGCGGCGCGCTGTTGATCCACTGCCCCGCGGCAAGCTCGGGCGCCGGCGGTCCCGGCGCCGTCTGCGCGTCGGCGCCGGCGACCATCGTCAGCGCGACGAGCCAGGCGGTCAGAGCCGCGCGCGCGCCGAGAGCGAAGCGACGTCTCATGCAAGCCTCCCTAACCGTCGATTCTCGCATGCCGTGCCTGCGGTAGAGTTGCCGCTATGCCGGCCTGGTGCTCGATCGTGATTCCCGCTCGCAACGATGCGGCGGCCCTCGCGCGCACGCTGCAGGCGCTGGAGCGGCTGGAGAAGCGTTCGCGCGCGGAGATCGTCGTCGCGGCCGCCGGCAATACTGAAGATACGACGCGCGCCGCGGGCGAAGCGGTTCGCCTGCTATGGCCGGGGGGTTCCACGCGCGCGGCGCTCATGAACGCCGGAGCGGCTGCGGCCGGGGGCGAGGTTCTCTTGTTCTTGCACGCCGACTCCATCCCCCCTGCCGATGCGCTCGTCCGGATCGAAGCCGCGCTCGCGGATCCGCGAGTCGTCGGCGGCGCGTTCGAGCACCGCTTCGCCGAGCCCGTATGGAGCCTCACGCTCATCAACCTGGTCAACCGCATCCGGTACCGCCTCACGCGCAACTGGTACGGCGACCAGGGAATCTTCGTGCGCGCCGTGGAGTTCCGCGCGCTCGGCGGCTACCGCAGCCTGCGTCTGATGGAGGATCTCGACTTCGCGCAGCGGCTCAAGCGGCGCGGTCGAAGTGTGCTGATTCACGCGCCGATGGTCACCTCGGGACGTCGCTTCCTGGCGCGTGGCCCGTGGCGAACGTTCTTGTTCATCGTTTGGCTGCTGCTGCGCTGGACGCTGGGCCTCGACACCGAGCGCTACGCCGAGCGCTGGCGCGGCCCCGCCGACGCCGTCCCGGGCTCGCCGTGGCGAGCGCGCTAGACGACCTCGTCGCTGCGCGAGGTGGTCTCGCCGAAGCGCCCCATCGAGTAGCGAGGCAGGCCCGCGTAGACCTCGTTCAGGCGCAGGTCGATCTCACGGTTGGCGAGCGCGAACAGGCTGCGGCCGGCGCGATCGCCCTCGACGAGAAACGGCCCGAGCCGCTCGACCTCGAGCACCCACATTGCCTGGGCGATCCCGAGCTCCTCGAGCCAGTGCACCGCCCGCACGCGGCGGATGCCGCGGCCGTAGGCCGCGCCCATGCCGTAGCCGACGGTCGTGAGGTACACGGCGCCGTGGGGCACGAACCACTCGCGATACGCGAGCTCGGTGAGCCCGGCCTTGCCGACGATGACCTTCGCACCAGAGCGCTCGAACCACCGGCTCATCGACGCACCGAAGCGGAACGACGCGGTCGCCGTCACCGCCTCCACAGCGTAGCTGCCGTCGGGGCGCACCGCCGCCGCCGGTGAGCAGTGGAAGTTGACGTTCGTCGTCTCGCGCACGCCCGGCGGCAACGGCACGCCGCGGTCGACCACCATGCGATAGACGCCCTCGCGCCCGGTGTAGAGCACACCGGAGATGTAGACGACGTCTCCGAGCTCGAGCGCGGCAATGGCGGCGTCGCTGATCGGTGTCGTCAGCTCCACCTCGCGCATGCGGACGTCGTCGAGCCGTGCCGGCGCCTGGGTCACTCGAGCCCTTCTCGTCGGTAGTAGTTCGTGAACCACTGGGGATCGGCGCGGAACTCGACGCGGCCGTCGGCGTGAATCCGCGCCGTCGCGCGCCGCGACGACAGGCAGAACGCGTGGATGCCGACCGGCATGCCGCCCGTGTGCGTGTAGGCGATCTCGACGTGCGTCGCCACCACGAGTGACGTCCCCGCGAAGCCCATCGCGCCGATGCCGACGTAGTTACCGAGCGTTGTGAGCTCGTCCTCCAGCCGCGCGACGTCGGGATCGGGATGGCGACTGCCCACGGTCCGCAGACACGCGGCCTCCTTGCCGAGACGCACACACGTGTCCTTGGCGCCGCCGATGCCCACGCCCATGATCGCCGGCTGACACGCCAGCCCGCGCTTGCCGAACTGGACGAGCGTGTCGACGAAGAAGCGTTTGATGCCGCCGACGCCGTCGGCGGGAAACAGCATGCGATAGTCGCTGCCGAACAACCCGCCCTTGTGCACCGTGGTCACGTCGATCCAGTCGGCGCCCGGCTCGAAGGCGTAAGTGACTTCGGGGGCGTGGGCGCCGACGTTGTTGTTGTGGTCGGCGCGTGTGAGCGGGTGCACGCGGTTGGGACGCAGCGGAATCGTCGCCGTGGCCTCGGCGGTGGCGCGACGCAGCGCGCGCTCCAGGGCAACGAAGCCGCCCTCGACGACCGCCTCGTTGCCGGCGCGCACGTAGTAGCGCGGCAGCCCCGTGTCCGCGCACATGGGCCGCCGGTCGGCGGTCGCGATGTCCCAGTTGCGCTCCATCTCCGTGAGGACGAAGCGCGCGAGCCGGTTCTGCTCGCGCTCGCGCGCGGAGGCGACGCCGGCGCGGTAGTCGGCGGGGATGTCGATCGCCGCGCGCGCCATCAGCTCACGCGCAGTGTCCTCGATCAGCTTCGCGGGAATCACGACGGCCGAAACGCGCGCGCGATGAACTCGGGAAACCGGCCCTCGAGCTCGGCCACCACCGCCTCACCGACGTCCCGCGCGGTGCCCGGACGCTCACCGCCGGGGAGCCGCGCCCACTGCTCGAGATACGCCGCCTCGTCCTCCAGCCCGAGCTGCATGGCGACGGAATCGATCAGCGACTGGAACTTCTCGCTGAGCGCGAGCGTCACCTGCCCGGTGTCGTCGCGGACCTCCACCATGGCCGGGATCTCGCGCCACGCGACGATCTCCCAGCGCGCCACGTCAGCGCCCCCCCATGAACTGCGCCAGCAGCGTGACGCGGTCGCCGGGCGAGAGCTTGCTGTCGAGGTCGTGCGCGACGCCCAGCACCGCGTCGTTGACCAGCACCTCGATGTGCTCGCCGAGATCGGCGCCGTGCCACAGCGCCTGATCGAGCTCGGGGAAGCGCCCACTGAGCCCTTTGAGGAGTGAGCGCACGGTGGTGCCGGGGGGCAGGGGCTCGTCGAACACGCGCCGGGCCGCGCCATCGCCGCCCACGAAGCGCGTGGGCCAGCCGACGATCTCGACCGGCGCGGTGGTCACCGCTCGGTGCGGCGGGGTCGTTCCGCTTCGCGGAGGAACTCGCCGCGGGTCCGCAGGCGCTTCACCAACTCGTCATACCCCTGAGTGCGAATGATACGGTCGAATTGCGCGCGGTAGTTGCCGACCAGGCTGATGTTCTCGATCAGGATGTCGTAGACCAGCCAGCGGTCGCCCTTGCGGAGCAGCCGCGCCTCCACCGGGACTTCGGTGGCCTGCCGCGTGACGACTTTCGCCCGCACGATCGCGTTCTCGCCGTCGACCTTCTCCTCGGTGAAGCGCAGCCGCTCGCCGCCGAAGAAGTCGATCTTCGAGATGTACGTTTGCTCCAGCAGCTCCGCGAACAGCTGCACGAACTCCTCGCGCTGCTGCGGCGTGCGCTGCTGCCAGTGCGGGCCGAGCGCGCGCCGCGCCGTCTCCTGGACGTCGAAGACCTCGGCCGCGATCTTGCGAACCGCCGCGCGCCGCTCGGGCTTGCGATCCTCGGCCTTGAGCGCGGGGTCCTCGAGGATGCGCACGACCGCGTCGGTGTACTCGCGGACCTGGTCGGTGGGTGCGCCAGCCCGCGCCGGCGCGATGCTGCCCGCGACGAGGACGGCGGTGAGAGCGACCATGACGAGCGGTCGAGTCATGAAGGCGGCTCCTCCCCGGGGCAGTATACCGTGCGGGTTGCCGCGGACGAGCGTACTAGCGAACGACGGTCTTGAGGTGGGCGAGGACTTCTTTCTCGAACTGATCGAGGCTCTGGCCGAACGTGTCGCGGAAGTTGCTGTGCCGGTCCTGACGGCGCTCGAAGGACTTGAAGTACGCCACCACGCGCTCGAAGCCGTCGCGCTCGATCAAATAATCCGTCATCAGAAACGCGAGCTGATACGTGGGCAGCGAGCCTTCCTTGAGGTGGCGCACGGTGAACCCGCGCGGGTTGCCGAGCGTCTCGAGATCCAGGCGCGCCGCGACGAGCGCGGCGTGGTTGCGGATGCCGGCTATCGCCAGCACGCGGCGGTTGGCGACCGTGTCGAGCCCGAGCCGCTCGAGCGACGTGAACGCCACCCACTCCGCCATTCCCTCGGCCAGCCACTGCTCGGCGCGCCCCTCGCCCTGCGCCATCTCGATCTGCGAGACGTGCGCGAGCTCGTGCGCGATCAGACGCAGCCACTCGCGACCGCGCGGCTGCCCGCCGTCGTCGTTGAGCAGAAGCTGCCGGCGCTTGCCGATTCCGACGGCGAACTCGGAGAGCTCGGCCGCGCGCGCGGGCGCGACCTGCGCGTCTTGCACGAGTCCCTGCTCGAACGTGCTGCGCCCGCCATAGACGTACAGGGTGAACGTCGTCGGCATCGGCAGCGCGAGCTCACGCACGAGAATCGCGGTGAGTCCGCGCACGGCGGCCTCGTGCGTGATGAGCGAGCGCGCATCCTTCGGGACCGTGATGGTCGTGGGGTCGACGTTGAACGCAATGACGGATCGCGCCGCGCCAGACGTCGTGAGCGCGAGAAGTGAAAGCAGCGCCGCGGTACCGAGGAGCCCGCGGTGGGAAATTCCTTTCATATCCCGCGGCGATTTTCACATGGTGAGCGAGCGAAAGGAAGACAATTTCCCTAAGCATGTTGTGAACCTTACAACATCGTGTTGGCAGGGACTTGCGGCCGGTCAGGCGGCGCGCCGGGCCGCCGAGGACGCCGTCAATTCCACGAGTCGGCGGGCATTTCGCACGGCCGCGGCCCGCCCATCGTTATTGAAATAGACGTAGACATCGCGCCCGCCGCGCGTCCATTCGCGGACGCGCGCCGCATCCGCGCTCAGCATCGTCTCCGTGTACGAGCCGCCGTAACGACGGCGCGTGCCGTGACGACGCACGTACACGAAGTCCGCGGTGAGCGGCCCGCTCACGGGTTGCTCCTTCCAGTCGTGCAAACACAGCGCAACGTTCGCGCGCGCCAGCCGCTCGAACACGGGGTCGACGAGCCACGACGCGTGGCGAACCTCGAGCACCCATCGCACGTGCGGACGCCGCGCGAGCACGCGCAGCAAACCGTCGAGACGGTCGAGACGCAGATGAAACGTCGACGGCAGCTGGATCAGCACCGGGCCGAGCGCGCCGCCGAGACCCTGCGCGCGCCGCAAGAAGAGCGTGACCGGTGGGCCCGGCTCGTTCAGGCGCTTGACGTGCGTGAGGAAGCGGCTCGCCTTGACCGCGAAGACGAACGACGGCGGCACGGCCGCCGCCCACCCGCGAAACGTGGCGGCACGCGGCAGACGATAGAACGGACTGTTGAGCTCGACCGTGTCGAACGTCGCCGCGTAGTACGGCAGCCAACCGCGCGCGCCGAGCGCCTGCGGATAGAAGCGACGTCGCCAGTCGCGATAGACGTAGCCGCTCGTGCCGATGCGCCAGTGAGCCATTGCATACGGAGGACCAGCCAGCGTGCCGGCGCTTATAATGGCCGGGCGGTGGCGGACCCCGTCTCGGCGGCGGATTTCTACGAACGGCGGCGCGTGCCTGTCCTCGACAGCTTCATGGCATACGTGGAGGTCGGCGTCGGCGCACCGATCGTGCTTCTGCACGGCAATCCGACGTCCTCGTATCTCTGGCGCAACGTGATCCCGCACCTCTCCGGCTCCGGCCGCTGCCTGGCCCCGGACCTCATCGGCATGGGGCGCTCGGGCAAGGCCCAAAACGGCAGCTATCGCTTCGTCGACCACGCGCGCTATCTCGACGCGTGGTTCGAGGTGCTCGCCCTGCGCGACGTGACGCTGGTAATGCACGACTGGGGCTCCGCGCTCGGCTTTCACTGGGCGCGCCGGCATCCCGAGCGCGTCCGCGCGCTCGTCTACATGGAAGCCATCGTCCGGCCCGTGACGTGGGCCGAGTGGCCGGAGCCCGCGCGCAAGGTCTTTCAGGCGATGCGGTCGCCCGCCGGCGAGGAGATGGTGCTGCAGAAGAACGTCTTCGTGGAGCGCATCCTGCCGGCCAGCGTGCTGCGCGGGCTCACCCACGAGGAGATGGACAAGTATCGCGAGCCGTTCCGCCACCCCGGCGAATCGCGGCGGCCGACGCTGACCTGGCCGCGCGAGATCCCCATCGACGGCGAGCCGGCGGACGTCGCGGCCATCGTCACCGCCTACGGCGACTGGCTCGCCACCAGCCCGCTGCCGAAGCTCTTCATCAACGCGCAGCCGGGCTCGATCCTCGTCGGCGCGCAGCGCGAATTCGCGCGTCGGTGGCCAAACCAGCAGGAAGTCACCGTGCGCGGCAATCACTTCGTGCAAGAGGACTCGCCGGTCGAGATCGGCCGCGCCATCACCGCGTTTCTCCGGCGCCTGCCACGCTGAGCCGCGACGACGACGACGCGCGCGGCGCTGGCGTCAGGCCGCGCGCGGCGGCGCCGGGTCGGCTTGCAGGCGGCGGTACTGGAGCATTCGCTCGCGCGTCTCGCGCAGCGTCGTCGCCACGTCGCTCGCCCCGGCGCCGAGCAGCCCGGCTGCGGCATTGTCGGCGTCGCCGGACGCAGGCCAGTAGGCCGCGACCAGCGGCAGTTCGGGAAACCGGGCGCGCAGTCGCTTGATGAGGTAGCGCGCGTGTCCCACGCCGGCCACGCCCAGCGTGCCGACGACGACGACCGCGGGCTCGGTGGCCGCGACGCGCTCGACCACCTCGGCGGCGAGCATCCCCGGCTCGGTCAGCTCCAAGCGCACGTCGTCGGCCGCGACGCGGCTCGCCAGCATCCGTAGCGCCGCGGCGTCCACCTGGTCGCGCGCCGGACACGTCAGCGCGTGCAGCTCGGCGTCGGCGGGCGGCGCCTCGAGGTCGGCGTCGTCCCGCTGGCGCCCGGCGGTGTCGAGATCGTCGACGACACGCGCGATCGCACCCGCGATGAAGGCCGACTCCTCCACCGTGAGGGCGGCTCGTGCGGCATCGGTCCGGACGCGCGACAGCACGGGCAGCAAAACTTCGGTGTGGACGTCGGCGTCGGGGTGCTGCTTGACGTACTCCTCCAGCACGCCACGCGCGCCCGCCTCGTCGCCCTTGAGAAGGCGTTGGTAGACGGCGACGTCGGTCGTCACCACCGGCTCGTCGCCGAACAGCACCACGATGAACTTCATCTCCGGCACGTGGCGCCCGAGGGCGACGAGGCACACCGTCAGCGGCGTGCCGAGGATCAGCCCGATGGGCCCCCAGAGCCACGTCCAGAACGCGAGCGTGATCAAGAGCGCCAGCGGCGACACACCAGCGCTGTGGCTGTAGAGCAGCGGCTCGATTACGAGGTAGATCGCCAGCTCGACGAGAGTAAACAGCGTGAGCACCATGACCGGCTCACGCCAGCCGTCGAAGACCGCGATGCTCACGAGCGCGGCCGAGCCGGCGGCGACCCAGGCGCCGACGTACGGCACGAAACGTAAGATTGCAGCGAGCACGCCGAACAGCAGCGCGTACGGCGCGCCGATCAGGAACAAGCCCGTGCCGATCGCCGTACCGAACGCCGCGTTGGTCAGCGACTGCATCTGCAGATAGCGGCCGATCCGCTCCGAGACCTCGGTGGGGATCTTCGTGGTGAGCGTGACGCGCGCCGTGCCGCCCAGGCGAATGACGCGCTCGAGCAAGCGC
>JBKOZH010000071.1:0-8889 GCA_046725765.1 Candidatus Methylomirabilota bacterium
TCGTCGTCGGCGATCAGGATCCGCGCGGGCTCGGGACTCATTGGAGCGGGGTCCGCGAGGCCAGCTTGAAACGCAGGTGGCCCGTTCTAGATGCCCGTGGCTTCATCTCGCGATTGGCAGGAAGCACGTCACCGTGGTGCCGCGTCCTTCCTCGCTATCAATGTGGATCGCGCCGCGATGCTGATCGAGGATCTGATGGCAGATCGCCAGTCCCAGCCCCAGCCCGTGGTTTCGTGTCGTGAAGAACGGATCGAAGATCTTCGTGCGCACCGCGGCGGGAATGCCGTGGCCTTCGTCGACGACGGCCGCCTCCACCATCGTGCGCGCGCCTCCGCCGCCCACGTCCATCTTCCCGAACAGCGGGTTGAGGCTGATCTTCGTGGCCAGCGTCAGCGTGCCGCCCGCGCTCATCGCGTCCATCGCGTTCCTCACCAGATTGTGGAACACCTGCACCAACCGGTCCTCGTCGCCGAGGATCGGCGGCAGGCTCGGATCATAGCGTCGCACCACGACGATGCGCTTGGCGCGCGCGCCCTCCTCGTTCAGCAGCGCCACCCGCTCGAGCAGCTGATGCAGGTTCAGCGGCACGGGTCGCACCGGGGCCGGACGCGCGAGATCCAACAGCATCTCGATGATGCGGTTGACGCGATCGACCTCGGTCGTGAGCACGGTGGTGTACTCGGCCAGGCGCGTCTCGGCGGCGAGCTCGCGCGCCAGCAGCTGCACCGCGCCGCGAATCGCGCCGAGCGGGTTGCGGATCTCGTGCGCCAGGCCGACGGCCATCCGGCCCGCCGACGCCAGGGTCTCGCCGCGGCGCACCTCGGCTTCCAGCTGACGGATGCGCGAGAGGTCGCGCAGCACGGCCACCGCGCCGTCGACGCTGCCGTCCTTGCCGAACAGCGCGGCGGTCACGAGGCTGACCGGAATCTCGCGCCGGTCGGGGCGCTCGACGAGCGCTTCGGCTTCAGAGCGGCTCTCGCCGGTGGCGAGCGTCTCGGCGAGCCGGCGGACGATGGAGGCGTCGCCCGGAAAGATGTCCTTCAGCAGGCGGCCCTCCGCCCGCCGCGCGGAGCGCTCGACCAGCACCTCGGCCGCCGCGTTCCAGAAGACCACGCGCAGCTGCGTATCGACGGCGATCACGGCGTCAGGCAGCCCGGCGAGGACGGCTTCGAAATTCACTGTAACGAGGACTCGGCGTGCGGCTTGAGCCGTGGGTGGCCTGTTCTAGATGCGCCCCGGCTCCGTACGCCTCTACAGGAGCCGTTCATTGCGCCAGCACCAAATCAGGCACGGCGTTCAGCTCGAGCGGCGCGCGCTCGCCCGCCTTCAGCCGATCGCTGCCCGCGGCGGCGATCATCGCGGCGTTGTCGGTGCAGAGCCGCGGCGGCGGCACGTGCAGGCGCACGCCCTCGGCGACGGCCTCGGCCGCCAATGCCTCGCGCAGCGGCTTGTTCGCGGCGACGCCGCCGGTGAGGACGACGCGCTTCACTCCGGTCTCCCGGCAGGCGCGCAGCGTGCGGCGCACGAGCATTCGCACCACGGCGGCCTGGAACGACGCGGCGACGTCGGCGGTCTGCCGCTCGGACAGCGGCGCGTTGCGCTTGACGTACAGCGACACCGACGTCTTGATGCCGCTGAACGAGAAGTCGCGCGCGCCGTCGGTCATACGCGACGCGGGAAACGCGATGGCGCTGGGATCGCCCGCCTCGGCGGTGCGCTGCACAATGGGCCCGCCAGGGAAGCCGAGACCCAGCAGCTTCGCGACCTTGTCGAACGCTTCGCCGGCGGCATCGTCGCGCGTCTGGCCCAGGAGCGCATACTCTCGCGGCGCGCGGGCGTGGTAGAGCGCGGTGTGGCCGCCGGAGACGACCAGCGCGATGAACGGATAGTCGGGCGGATCGTCGGTCAGGAACGCCGCGTAGATGTGGCCCTCGAGATGATTCACGCCCACCAGCGGCAGTCGATGCACCCAGGCGAGCGATTTCGCCAGCGACGTGCCGACCAGCAGCGAGCCCACGAGCCCCGGTCCGTGCGTCACCGCAATTCCGTCGAGGTCCACCAGCCGCACGCGCGCCTCGTCGAGCGCGCGCTCGACCACCGGCACGATGACTTCGAGATGCCGCCGCGACGCGAGCTCCGGGACGACGCCGCCATACGGCGCGTGAACGTCATCCTGCGAGGCCACGACGCTCGACACGACCCGACGTCCGTCGGCGAGCACCGCCGCCGCCGTCTCGTCGCACGAGGTCTCGATTCCCAGCACCACCATCCGATCGACTGCCTCCAAATTCAGCACCGGTCGCCGGAAAAACGAAAGGCGGTGGCACGTTACCCACCGCCCTTCGCGCGTCGTTCGCTAGCGCGTCGTCGTCTGCGTCGGGGAGGGCGCCTGCGCCTGCGAGCCACTTCCCTCCGGACGCTGTTGCTCGATCAGCCTCATTGTCTTGATCACGTCCAGCGCGCGCTGCAGCTGCACGTCCTTCTTGAGATCTTCCAGCGGGTCCTGCGACGGCAGCGGCCGGTCCTTCGGCGCCGGCTCCTTGGGCGCCTCCACGATGATGTCGGGCGTGATGCCCTTGCCGTGGATCGAGCGGCCCTTCGGCGTGAAGTACTTCGCGGTGGTCAGCCGCAGCCCCGAGCCATCCGAGAGCGGGATGATCGTCTGCACCGAGCCCTTGCCGAACGTCTGCGTACCGACCACCATCGCGCGGCCCCAGTCCTGCAGCGCGCCGGCGACGATCTCGGAGGCCGAGGCGCTGCCCTGGTTCACGAGCACGACCATCGGCATCTTCGTGTAGCCCTTCTTGGCGTGTGCCGAGAAGCGCATGTTCTGGTTGCGCACGCGGCCCTCGGTGTAGACGACGAGCTTGCCGTCGTCGATGAACTTCTCGGTAACCTCGACGGCCGCAGTCAAGAGCCCCCCCGGATCGTTACGCAGGTCGAGGATGAGCGCCTTCATCCCGGTCTTGTCGAACTTCTCGAGCGCCTGCTCGAGGTCGTGCGGGCTCTGTTCCTGGAACTGGCGCAGCTTGACGTACGCGATGCCGTTGCCGAGATCCTGCGAACGCACCGAGTGGACGCGGATCTGCTCGCGCGTGATGTCGAAGTCCTTCGGCTCGGCCCAGCCCTCGCGCATGATCGTGACGGTCACCTTCGTGCCCGGCCGGCCGCGCATGCGCTTGACGGCGTCCGGCAGCTGCATGTCCTTCGTCACCAGACCGTCGATCTTTACGATGCGGTCGCCTGTGAGCAGGCCGACGCGATGCGCCGGCGTGCCCTCGATGGGCGACACCACCGTCAGGATGTCGTCCTTCAGGGTGATCTCGATGCCGAGCCCGCCGAACGAGCCCGACGTCTCGACCTGCATCTCTTTGTACGAGTCGGGGTCGAGGAAGGAGCTATGGGGGTCAAGGCCGCGCAGCGTGCCTTTGATCGCGCTGTAGATCAGCTCCTTGGGAGGGACTTCGTCGACGTACTGATTCTGGACGATCGACAGGACCTCGGTGAACAGCCGAAGCTGCTCGTAGGTCGCCCCCGTCTCCGTCCCCTTGCTGGCGACCGAGCCGCCGAGCGACAGGGTGAGCACGACGAGCAGGGAGCCGATCACACACGCCTTCTTCATGGAATCCCCCAGGTCCCGGATCGCTTCGGCTCCGTTATCGGAGCCACTGTTCGGGGTTCTGCGGCTTGCCCTGGTACCGCACCTCGAAATACAGGCGCGACCCCTCGAGCGAGCCCGTGTCCCCCACTGTCCCGATGCGCTGTCCCTGCTTCACGTCGTCGCCCTCCTTCACGAGGATGTCGGCGACGTGCGCATACAACGTGAAGTACTCGTTGTCGTGGTCCAAGATGATCAGGTTGCCGTAACCCTTGAACCACCCCGTGTACACGACGTGTCCGGCAAACACCGCCGCAACGTCACGTCCTTGTACCGCTTCGATGTCGACGCCGTTGCGAAAGGTGCGCGTCCCGAACCGCGGATGCACTTGAGCGCCGAACGCGCTCACCACGCGACCTTCCGTCGGCCACGGCAGCCGGCCCCGAAGCAATCCGAATCCCACAGCGGGCGTCGGTGTCTCGGTCCCCGGCTTCGGCGGCGGGATCTTCGCCAAGCGTCGCTGCTTGGCCTGGAGCTCGCGAATGAACGCCTCCAGTCGTCGCGCCGCTTCGGTGAGCTCGCCCACCATCCGCTCGTGGTAGGCGCGCTCGTCACGAACCTTCGCCAATAGTATACGGCGCTTGGCGGCGTCGCGATCGACCTCGCTCTGCTCACGCTGGGCATCCGCCCGGAGGGTCGCCAACTCCCGTTGCCGGCTCTCTTCGCGGCCGCGACGGTCCTCCAAGCGTTCCGACGTGCCACGATACTCCTGGATCACCCGGGCGTCCAGCGAGGCGAGGCTCGTCAGGTGCCGTACGGCCGCCACCCGGGTGGTCGAATCCTCACCGGACAGCAGCATGGGCAAGGCGCCTCCCTGTACGTGGACCTTGTACATCGCCCGCAGCCGCCGCCCCAGGGCCGCCTGCTGACCCGCACGCTGGCTCTCGAGCGTCTGAATCTCCCCGCGCAGCGACCGGACCTCCCCGGCGGCGCGCTTGATGCGCGTGTCGAGCTTCGCGATCTCGCGCTGCTTTTCGGCCAGGCGCTGGCTGATCACTTCGAGCTCGGCCAGAACCGATGTCTCCCGCGCCCGGGCGGCCGCCGCCTTCTGGCGCTCGTCACGCAGCTGCCGCTCGGTCTGCTGCAGCTTCTTCTGCTCGGCCGAGATCGCCGCCTCCTCGCCCTTCTTCGACGCGCTCTGAGCGCCGGCCGTTGCGGTCACACCGACCATCAGCAGCCCCAGCGAGATGGCGGCGCCGACCCTCACGGCTCGGTGCGTCCACGCGCCAGCCAGCCGCCGAAGCCGCCGAGCATCGTGCCGGCGAGCATCAGCATCGCGACCGTTTGGGGGTTCAAGAACGTGAGGCGATCGAGGCCGAGCGTCTGGGTGACGAGCGGCTCCAGACGCGGCCCACCGAACGTGAAGACGGCGACCAGTACGGCGATCGCCATCACGGCGCCGACGAGGCCCTGCAGCATCCCCTGCAGCAGCAGCGGCAGCCGCACGACCACCTCGGACGCGCCGACCAGGCGCATGATCTCGAGCTCCTGGCGGCGCAGGTGGAGCACGAGCGTGGTCGCCGTCGTCACGGTGAGAATGGCCGCCAGCGCCAGCACGGCGCCGATGCTGAGGCCGATGATCTCGAGCAATCGCTTGCCGCGCGCGAGCCGCTCGATCCAGTCGATGCCGCCCGCGACCTCATCGGCCTCCGGCAGGTCGGATAACGCCGCGATGAGTCCCCGCGCGACGTCCGGCGTGGCGCCGTCCGCGGTGAGCGTGACCTCGAGCGAGGCGGGCAGCGGGTTGGTCGGCAGCTGCTCGGCAACGCTCGCGTCCTTGCCCAGCACTTGCTTGAGCGTGCCGAGCGCCTCGGCTTTGCTGACGTAGCGCACGGTCGCCACGCCGGGCATCGCCTGCACGCGCTCCACGAGGGCATCGACGTCCGATGCCGGCGGCTCGCGCTTGAGATACACGATGATCCGCACGCGATCGCGCCAGCGCGCGGCGGCCTGACCGACGTTGCTCGAGACGATCCAGAAGCCGCCGAGCGCGGCGAGTGAGAGTGTCGTCAACACGATCGCCGCGACGGCGACGCGGCCCGCGCGCCGCAGGTCGCGCAGCGCCTCGCCGATCAGGAAGCCGAGCACCTAGCCTTCGTCCTTGACGAGGCGGCCGCCCACGAGCGTGAGCGTCCGCTGGCGCAGCGCACCGGCGAGCGCAGCGTGATGCGTCGCGAGCACGACCGTCGTGCCACCGGCGCAGATGTCCTTGATGATGTCGAGCACCTCGCTGGCCATCGACGCGTCGAGTCCGCCCGTCGGCTCGTCGGCGAGCAGCAGCAGCGGCTTGCGCGCGATCGCACGCGCCAGCGCCGCGCGCTGGGCCTCGCCCTGCGAGAGCTGCGCCGGATACGCCTTGGCGCGCGACGACAGCCCGACGGCGCGCAGCGCATCGAAGACGCGCGGCGTCACCTCGCGGCGCGGCGTGCCGACCACGCGCAGCACGAACGCGACGTTCTCGTACACGGTTCGCCGGGACAGCAGCCGGGCGTCCTGGAAGACGACGCTGATCGAGCGGCGCAGCGCCGCCGCCTCGCGCACGCGCAGCCGCGGCACGTTGCAGCCGAGCACCTCGATCTCGCCGTCGGTGGGCAGCTCGTCGCGATAGAGCAGACGCAGGAGCGTGGTCTTGCCGGCGCCGCTGGCACCGTGGAGCGTCACGAATTCGCCCTTACCGACGCGGAAGGAGACGTCGCTGAGCGCCGGCACCTTGACGGGTCCTACGGCGAAGACTTTCGAGACCCGGTGAAGCTCAATCATCGGGGGCACCGACGATTATAGGCGAGGGGCTCAGCGTTTCGTGAGCTTCTCCAGCTCCTCCTCGACGAGCTTGCTGACCATGGCCGGGTTGGCACGGCCGCCGCTGGCCTTCATCACCTGGCCCACGATCGCTTTGCCGGCGGCAGTTTTGCCCTTGCGATAGTCGTCGACCGCTCGGGGGTTGGCGGCGATGGCGCTCGCGACCATGGCGGCGAGCGCGCCGGCGTCGGCCACCTGGGTGAGCCCCTCGCGCCGCACGATCGTTGAGGCGTCCTCCCCGCTGCGCAGCATGGTCTCGAAGACGCTCTTGGCGATTTTGCCGCTGATCGTGCCGTCGTCGATCAGCCGCAGCAGCCCGGCCAGCCGTGACGGCGTCACCGTCGCCTGCTCGATCGCGCGCTCGTCGTCGCCGGGCAGCTCGCGCAGCAGCTCCGACATCACCCAGTTCGACACCAGCTTGGGCTGGGGAAACTCGCGCACCGCCGCCTCGAAGTATTCGGCGAGCGCCCGGCTCTGCGTGAGCAGCGCGGCGTCGTACGCGGGCAGGCCGTAGCTCGCCGCGAAGCGCTGGCGGCGCTGGCGCGGCAGCTCGGGCAGCGCGCCGCGGATCTCGTCGATCCAGCGCGGCTCGAGCTTCAGCGGGACGAGATCGGGCTCGGGGAAGTAGCGATAGTCGTGCGCGAACTCCTTGCTGCGCATCGAGCGCGTGTAGCCGCGGTCGGCGTCCCAGAGCCGCGTCTCTTGCACGATGCGCTGGCCGCGATCGAGCGCTTCCGCCTGGCGCGTGACCTCGAACTCGAGCGCGCGCTGCACGTTGCGGAACGAGTTCATGTTCTTGATCTCGACCTTCGTGCCGAGTGTGCTGGCACCGGCGGGCTTGAGCGAGATGTTGGCGTCGCAGCGCAGCGAGCCTTCCTCCATGTTGCCGTCGCAGACGCCGAGATAGACGAGCACCGCGCGGAAGGCGCGCAGGTACGCGGCCGCCTCCTCCGGCGAGCGGAGCTCCGGCTTGCTCACCGTCTCCATCAGCGGCACGCCGGCGCGGTTGAAATCGACGAGGCTCGACTGCGCGGTCTCGAGCGTGCCCTCGTGCACGAGCTTGCCGACATCTTCCTCGAGGTGCAGGCGCTGGATGCCCACGCGGTGCGAGCGGCCATCGGCCAGATCGATCTCGAGCGAGCCCTCTTCCGCCAGCGGCTCTTCGTACTGGCTGATCTGGAAGTTTTTCGGCATGTCCGGGTAGTAGTAGTGCTTGCGCGCGAAGCGGCACGCGGCGTTCACGCGGCAGTTGAAGGCGAGCGCCGTGCGCACGCCGTACTCCACTGCCCGGCGATTGATGACGGGCAGCGTGCCCGGCATGCCCTGACACACGGGACAGGTCTGCGTGTTGGGCGGCGCGCCGAAGGTCGCCGGGCAGCCGCAGAACATCTTGGTGCGCGTCGTCAGCTGCGCGTGCACCTCGAGGCCGATGACGACGTCGTATGTGCTCATCAGCCGACGTTCGGACGACGCGTGTGCCAGTCGGTGGCGCGCTCGTACGCGCGCGCCGCGCGCAGCACCGTCGCTTCGTCGAGGGCCCTGCCGATGAGCTGCAGGCCGATCGGCAGCCCGCCGCGCGTGAAGCCGCACGGCACGGAGACGGCGGGCACGCCCGCCATGTCGGCGGGAATCGTGAAGACGTCGTTGAGGTACATCGCGATGGGATCGGCCTTCTCGCCGTGCTTGAAGGGCACGTTCGGCGTCGTCGGCGCGACGATGAGGTCGACACGGCCGAACGCCGCGTCGAAGTCGCGGCGGACCAGCGTGCGCACCTTCTGCGCCTGCCCGTAATAGGCGTCGTAGTAGCCGGCGGACAGCACGTACGTGCCGAGCATGATGCGCCGCCGCACCTCGGCGCCAAAGCCGGCCGCGCGCGTGCGGCTCTCCATCTCGATGAGGTCATGGCCGGGCACGCGCAGGCCGTACTTCACGCCGTCGTAGCGCGCCAGATTCGAGGACGCTTCGGCGGGCGCGATGACGTAGTAGGTCGCCAGCGCGTGCGGCGTGGCGGGCAGCGAGACGCGTTCGACGGTCGCGCCCAGCCCCTTCAGCACGTCGATAGCCGCGCGGACCGCCGCCTCGACCTCCGGATCCATCCCGTCGATGAAGTACTCGTTCGGCACGCCGAGACGCAGTCCGCGGACGTCGCGCTCGAGCGCCCCCGCGTAATCGGGCACCGGCGCGTCGATCGACGTCGCGTCCATCGGGTCGTGGCCGGCGATCGCGCCGAGCAATAGCGCCGTGTCGGTGACGTCGGCACCGAACGGGCCGGGATGATCGAGCGACGAAGCGAACGCAACGAGCCCATAGCGTGAGACGCGTCCATACGTCGGCTTCAGTCCTACGACACCGCAGAATGCCGCCGGCTGGCGGATCGACCCACCGGTGTCCGTCCCGAGGCCGCCCGCCGCGAGCCCTGCGGCCACCGCGGC
>JBKOZH010000327.1:0-5776 GCA_046725765.1 Candidatus Methylomirabilota bacterium
AATCGTCCTTCGCCCGGTTGGCCGCCTGCGCCTCTTCCAGCAGCAAGACGCGCTCGGCCTCGGCCCGCTTGCGATCGCTGATGTCACGCGCGATCTTCGACGCGCCCACGATAGTGCCGCCGGCATCGCGAATCGGTGAGATGGTGAGCGAGATGTTCAGGCGGGTGCCGTCCTTGCGCTGTCGCACCGTCTCGAAGTGATCGACGATCTCGCCGCGCCGGATGCGCGCGAGGACGTCGTCTTCCTCGGCGTGCCGCTCCGTCGGGATGATGAGCGTGATGGGTTGGCCGACGGCCTCGGCCGCCGTGTAGCCGAACATCCGCTCGGCGGCGCGGTTCCACGTGACGATCACACCCTGGAGCGTCTTGCTCACGATCGCATCGTCGGAGGAATCGACGATCGCGGCCAGGCGGGCGCGGACGATGTCTTCGGGTGTCGGTCCGATCATGGGTGCAAAATAACGCCCTCAGCGTAAGCTGAAAAATGCCCGCTTGCCGCAGATTTCGCCGGCCGCCGCCGCGGCGGCGTGAAAAATTTTTCCTACCCCAGGCGCTGTTAGTATCCGTCGCATGGATCTCGGGCTGGCCGGCAAGGTCGTGCTCGTGACGGGCGCGGGGCAGGGCCTCGGACGTGCCCTCGGGCTCGCGTTCGCGGCGGAGCGCGCGCACGTGGCGTTTCACTATCGCGCGTCGGGCGACGGGGCCGAGTGCGCGGCCGGCGAGGCGCGCGGGCTCGGCGGCAAAAGCCTGGCCGTGGCCGCCGACCTGCTCGTCGAGGCCGACGTCGCGCGCGCGGTCGACCGCGTGGAGCGCGAGCTTGGTCCCATCGACGTGCTGGTCAACAATGCCGCCGCCACCCAGCGCAAGCTGTTTCTCGAGACGACAGCGGCCGACTGGGACGCGCAGATCGACGTGACGGTCAAGGGCACCCTGCGTATCACCCAGGCCGTCGTCGGCCGCATGGCCGCGCGTCGCTCGGGCGCCGTCGTGAATCTCATGGGCGACTCGGGCCGGGTTGGCGAGTCGCGGCTGCTGGTCACGGCCACCGCGCGCGCGGCGACCGTCGGTCTCACCAAGTCGCTGGCCCGCGAATTCGCGCGCGCCGGCATCCGCGCCAACTGCGTCTCGATCGCGCTCGTGCAAACCGATCGTTTCGATGCCCACGCGGGCGGAGCCGACGACGAGCGCATGAAGAAAATCGTCGCCCAGTACCCGCTGGGCCGTGTGGGCCGCGCCGAAGACGTCACGCCGATGGTCCTGCTGCTCGCGTCGCCGCGGGCGTCGTGGATCACGGGCCAGATCGTCTCGGTCAACGGCGGCTACGCGATGCCCTGAGCGCGCGCGTGCCGCCTTCTCCGTTCGGAGCGCGACAGCCGCGGCGCGAGGACGCGCGCCTGGTGAGAGGCCGCGGGCGCTACGTCGGCGACGTCGAGCTGCCGCGCATGCTGCACGCCGCGTTCGTGCGCAGCGTGCACGCTCACGCAGTCCTACGCGCGATCGCGACCGAGCGCGCGATGGCGTCGCCGGGTGTCGTGCACGTCGCCACCGGTGCTGACGAGGCGTTCGCTCATGCTCGGCTCACGGCGCGGTCGGCCGCGCCGGGCTACGTCACCACCGCGCAGCCCATTCTCGCGCACGCGAAAGCGCGCTTCGCCGGTGAGCCGCTGGCGGTCGTCGTCGCCGCCGACCGGTACGCCGCGGAGGATGCGGCGGGGCTGGTGCAGGTCGAGTACGAGCCGTTGGCGGCGGCCGTCGATGCCGTTGCCGCCGTGCGCGAGGGCGCGCCGGGCGTGCACGACGAGGCGGAGCGCAACGTGCTGCTCTCGCGCCGATTCGAGAACGGCCGCGTCGATCTGGCCATGGACGGCGCCGTCGTCGTGGTCGATCGGACGTTTCGCACCAACCGCCAGACGGCGGCGCCGATGGAGGGCCGCGGAGGCGTCGCCGATTGGGACGGAGCACAGCAGCGGCTGACCCTCTGGTCGGGCACGCAGGTCCCGCACCTTGCGCGTCACGCGCTGGCCGAGGTGCTCGGCATGCCCGAGCACCGCATCCGCGTCGTCGCCCCGGACGTCGGCGGCGGCTTCGGTGTGAAGGGCGTCCTCTACCCGGAGGACGTGGCGCTCTGCCTGCTCGCGATGCGCCTTCAGCGTCCAGTGAAGTGGGTCGAATCCCGCCGCGAGCACTTTCTCGCGTGCGCGCACGCGCGGGATCACCACTACACCGTGCGGGCGGGCTTCGACGCCGACGGCCGCCTACGGGCGCTCGACGCACGGGTGCTCTGCAACACGGGCGCGTACTCGGTCGTGCCGTGGACGGCAGGCATCGAGCCGCTCATGGTTGGCGGGCTGCTGACCGGGCCCTACAAGCTCGAGCACTATCGCTGCGAGGTCAGCGCGGTCGCGACGAACACGGCGCCTGCGGGGCCGTATCGCGGCGTCGCACGCCCCGCCACCACGTTCGTGATGGAGCGCGTGCTGGACCTCGGTGCACGGGCGCTCAACCTCGATCCCGTGCAGATCCGCCGCGTCAACCTCGTCGCCAAGGACGATCTGCCGTACACCTCGGCGACCCGACTGGTGCACGACAGCGGCGCGTATCCCGTGTGCTTCGCCCGGGTCGTCGAGGCGCTCGACTACGAAAAATTCCGCGCCGAGCAGGCGAATCTCCGTCGCGCCGGGCGTTATCTCGGCATCGGGTTCGCCAACTACAATGAGCTGACAGGCCTGGGCCGCGCGGCGTCGGCGGGCCCGCGGATGCCGTTTCGCACCGGCCACGAGGGTGCGACCGTGCGCATGGATCCGTCGGGCGCGATCACCGTGCTGGCCGGGGTGACCTCCCAGGGCCAGTCCACGGAGACGACGCTCGCGCAGGTCGCCGCGGCCGAGCTCGGCGTGCCGTTTTCGTCCGTGACGGTCGTGCTGGGCGATACCGACGCCACGCCGTTCGGGCTCGGCGCGTTCGCCTCGCGCCAAGCCGTGATCGGCGGCGGCGCCGTCGCGCTCGCCGCCCGCGCCGTGCGCGAGCGCGCGCTGCGCATCGCGGCGCATTTGCTCGAGGCCGCCGCCGACGATCTCGATCTCGCCGACGCGGTCGTCAGCGTGCGCGGCGCGCCCGGTCGCTCGGTCACGCTCGCCGAGGTCGCGCGCGTGGCCAATCTCGAAACGAATCGGCTGCCGCCGGACGTCGACCCGGGGCTCGAGGCGACGCGCTTCTACGATCCGATCCGCGGCACGTTCGCTGCCGGCTCACAGGGCGCGATCGTCGAGGTCGATCCGGCCACCGGCGCGGTGACGATTCGCCGCTGGGTCTGCGTCGAGGACACGGGGCGCGTCATCAACCCGATGGTCGTCGAGGGTCAGGTCCACGGCGCCGTCGCGCAGGGCATCGGCGGGGCGCTCTTCGAGCATCTCGTCTACGACGACGCGGGGCAGCTGCTGACGGGCAGCTTCATGGACTACGCGCTCGCCGCGGCGACGATGCTGCCGCCGTTCGAGCTCGATCATCTCGAGGAGCCGGCCGACAACCTGCTCGGCGTGCGCGGCGTCGGCGAGGGCGGCACGCTGGGGCCGGCGGCGGTGCTGGCGGGCGCCGTCGCCGACGCGCTCGACATCGAGACGAACGAGCTGCCGCTCACGTCAGCGCGCGTGTGGGAGGCGCTAGACGCTCAGATCCGGCGCACGCGCTCGGTGGCCCCCCCGACGAGATCACTGCGGCAGTGAGGGCAGAGTCTCGCCTCCGACTTGATCTCTTCGGCGCAGAACGGGCAGATGATGTGGTCGTAGTCCTCTTCGTGCCGCGGGCCCAGCCCGAACAGCAGCACGAACACCGGCAGCGGTGAGACGACGAACGCCAGAAACCCCCACCACGCCGGATTGCGCCTGAGCCGAGCCGCATAAAAGCCGGCGCCGATCACGCACATGACCCACGCCAGCGCGAACAGGGCAATCGCGACGAGTGCCAGCAGCTCCCGCGGACCGAGGTTTTCGATCAAGGCACGCATGACGGTTCGGGGCTCGATGGTAGAGCGTGCGCTCGTGACCCGCAACGGGGTCGCCGGCTGGCTGGTCAGCCACCGCCGACAACGCTATCAGCGGTTCAGGCGTCGAGAATCTCGCTGAGGAGGCGGCCATCCACGCCGGGCATCTCGAGCCCGAGCAGCGTCGCCAGCGTCGGCGCCACATCGCGGCTCTCGATCCGACCGAGCTTGGCGCCCGCGTGGATGCCGGCGCCCGAGGCCATGAAGAACGCCGCGTTGCCCGGCGCATCGGGACGCTGGCCGTGCGTGCCGCGGTATTTCGGCGCGCCGTTTTCCTCGTCGCCCGCCAGCTCGTCGGAGAACTGATAGCCGGGCGTCGCCTCGAACACCGCGTCGGGCAGCATCGGATGCTCGCTCGGCAGACCGAGCTCCGCGAATCGCTCGCGCGGCCACGCCGCCGCGACGCCCTCCATCTTCACGATCTCGCCGGCGAGCGTGCCCACCGCGGAGGCGTCGCCGTCGAGGGCGTAGAGATAGCCCGCGCCGTGGTTCATTACGAAGCACGCCTCGCCGGAAAATGCCGCCGCGCCGCCGCCGCGCAGCGCTCCGAGGCGCTGCAGCCGAACGTTGGGCCGGATGTCGCGCGTGACGGGCAGGAAGCCGTGGTCGGACACGACGGCGACGGTCGCGCGCTCGCGCACCGTGGCCGGCAGGGCCGCGAGCAGGCGGCCGATGCACGCGTCGATGTACTCGATCGCCCAGTACACCTCCGGCGTGCGCGGACCGTAGAGGTGCTGGTGGCTGTCGGCGCAGAGGAAGTGCATCATCAGCATGTCCGGGGCGTGGCGATGTATCGCGTGCGCCGCGACGTCGGCCACCATCGCGTCCTTCATGAACCGCTTGGGCAACAGCGCCCACTCGCCCTGCCGGTCGAGAGGAAAGCCCGCGGCGGCGAGCTCGTCCCACACGTCGCGCGCCGTCTGCGTCTCGAAGACGCGCTGGTCCTTGAAGAACGGCAGATTGAAGACGAGTGAAGGTGAGCGTCGCGTCGCCGGCCAGTCGACGGCGGCCACCTTCAGCCCCGCGGCCGCCGCGCGATCGTAGACGGTGGGCGCGCGCAGCAGCGCCTCGGCGTCGTAAATCGGATCGCCGGTCAAGTCTTCGGCTCGGCGTCGCGCGCGGTTGAGGACGTGGTTGGCCACGACGCCGTGACGGGCGGGCGTCACACCGGTCGTGAGGCTGACGTGAGTCGGCCACGTCGTGCTCGGAAACACCGTCCGCACGCCGTCCGCGACCACACCGCGCTCGGCCAGCGCGCGCAGCGTCGGCGCCTTCACCCGCTCGTCGCGCCAGTAGAAATCCGCGAAGCCGTCGATCGAGATCAGCAGCAGGAGGGGCGCGGCGCTCAGCGGCGTGGCCCGCTCGGTAGGATGCGCAGCAGCGCGTCGACATCCACGGGCTTGGTGACGTGGGTGTCGAATCCCGCGACGCGGGACTCCTCGATGTCTTCCGCTTGGCCGTATCCGGTCACGGCGACGAGCCGGATGGCTTCGCCGTGCGCGGCGCGCAGGCGCCGCGCGACATCATGCCCGTCCATCCCGCGCAGCCCGATGTCGACGATCGCGATGTCGGGCCGGGACACCCGCGCGGTCTCGATCGCCTCGGCGCCGTCGGCGACGGCCGTCACCTCGTAACCCTCGAACGCCAGCATCTCGGCCAGCATCGCACGGCTGTCCGGGTGATCTTCGACGATCAGGATCTTCGTGCCGGTGCCGGCGGCGGTGGCTCGGGGCGCGTC
>JBKOZH010000202.1:0-12566 GCA_046725765.1 Candidatus Methylomirabilota bacterium
ATGGTGGCCGACGGGCGACAGGACCGCCTTCAAGCGCTGTGGCGAACGGTGACGCGCGAGCAGGTTTACACGCTGCGCCCCTCGGTCGTATTGTCGGGACTCTTGCCGGGCGTGCTCACGCTGCTCGCGCTGGACCGCGCCGGCTCGCTGCTCGATCCCGCGCCGCTGCGCGCGCTCATCACCGAGGCGATCGATTTCGAGCGCATTCGCGCCTCGCCGGTCGAGCTGCTGATCGTCGCCACGGATTTACTCCGGTACGATAAGCGCGCCTTCGACAATCGCACCGTCAGCGTGGACGCGTTGATGGCGGCGACCGCGGTGCCTGGCGCGTTTCCGCCGGTGCGCGTCGACGGCGTGCCGCTCGTCGACGGCGGCCTCACGGGGCGCGCGCCGGTGCTGGAAGCGCTGGCCCTCGGCCGTCCGATCGGCCGCGCCATCGTCGTGATGAGCTACGCGCCCGACGAGCAGGCCAAAGCACCGACGACGCTGCGGCGCACGCTCGAGGAATCGCTGGAGCTGGTGATGATCCACGCGATTCGGCGCGACGTCGAGCTGGCGCGGCTGCGGCATCCCGAGGTCGACGTGCAGCTGCTGACGCCTTCGGCGCCGTTGCTGCTGCGCCCGCTCGACTTCGACACGGAGGGCATGGCGCGGGCACTCGAGCTTGGTCGCGGCGACGCGCGGGCGTGTCTCGACGCCATGCACAGCCGATGAAGCGGGCCGTGCTGGCGGTGCTGGCAATCGCCATCGCCGGTTGCGCGCCGCCCCGCTACATCTACGAGCGCCGCAGCGCCACCCCGGCGCAGCTCGAGCACGACCTGGAGGTCTGCCGCCGCCAGGGGTTCCGTCCCCAGCGCTTCGCGCTGGTCGCGGCCCACCGGTACGACTGGGACATCGTCAACCGCTGCATGGAGCGCAAAGGCTATCGGGTGAGCCCCGCGGAGGAATGACCCCAAGGACTGTATCCAACTTCGGTCATTGACGCTGCCGGTTGGGGCTCCTAGAATGGCGCCAGTCATCGAACCCCACGACTCCGGGCGATCATAAGGAGCGCGCGCATGGCAGAAGTGAAGAGCGATCGGCGGCAGGCCCTCGAGCTGGCCATCTCCACGATCGAGCGGCAGTTCGGCAAGGGCTCGGTCATGCGCCTGGGGTCCGGAGGGCCGCTGGAGGAAATTGCCGTCATCCCCACCGGCGCGCTGTCGCTCGACGTGGCGCTGGGGGTCGGGGGGCTGCCGCGCGGCCGGATCGTCGAGATCTACGGCCCGGAGTCATCAGGCAAGACCACGCTGGCGCTGCACGTCGTCTCGGAGGCCCAGCGCCTGGGCGGCACCGCCGCGTTCATCGACGCCGAGCATGCGCTCGATCCGATCTACGCCAAGAAGCTCGGCGTCAACACGGACGAGCTGCTGATCTCCCAGCCCGACACGGGCGAGCAGGCGCTGGAGATCGCCGAGACGCTGGTGCGCTCCAACGCCGTCGATGTCATCGTGATCGACTCGGTGGCCGCGCTGGTGCCGCGCGCCGAGCTCGACGGCGACATGGGCGACTCGCTGCCCGGCCTGCAGGCGCGCCTGATGTCGCAGGCGCTGCGCAAGCTCACCGCCGCCATCGCGCGCTCGGGCTGCGTCGTCGTCTTCATCAACCAGATCCGCGAAAAGATCGGGGTCATGTTCGGATCGCCGGAGACCACCACCGGCGGCCGCGCGCTGAAGTTCTACGCCTCTGTCCGCCTCGACATCCGTCGCCAGGACGCGATCAAGCAAGGCACCGAGTCAGTCGGCGTCCGCACCAAGGTGAAGGTCGTGAAGAACAAGCTGGCGCCACCATTCCGCGAGGCGGAGTTCGACGTCCTCTACGGGGAAGGGATCTCGAAGTCCGGCACGATTCTCGACGCCGGTGTCGAGCAGGGGATCATCGAGAAGTCCGGCACCTGGTACACGTACAAGACCGAGCGCATCGGTCAGGGCCGTGAGAACGCGCGGAAGTGGCTGCAGGAAAATCCCGTCGTGCTGAGTGATCTGGAAGCGAAGATCCGCGACACGCTCGGCCTCAAGACGCCCGCGCCGTTAAAATCGTAGCGCGCGGCAAGGTCCTCGACGCCAAGGCCGCCCGCCTCGCGGCGGGCGACCTGCTGTCGCGGCGCGCGTGGACGCGCTCCGAGCTCGCCGCGCGTTTGCGTCGACGCGGCGCGCCTGCCGAGGTCGCGACCGAGGTCGTGAACGATCTCGTCACGCGCGGCTACGTCGACGACGCGGCCTTTGCGCGGCAGTGGGTCGCCGGGCGAGCGGCCCGAGGCTACGGCGCCGCCCGGCTCCGGATGGAGCTGCGCGCCCGCGGCATCGCGGCGCCGCTGATCGCGGCGGCGTTGGACGGGCTCGATGGCGATGACGTGCTCGGCCGCGCGCGCGAGGCTGCGCGTCGGCGGCTGCCGGCGTTGCGTCGCGGCCGTCCCGATCGCGTCGCGCCGCGGCTGCGCGACTACCTGCTGCGTCGCGGCTTCTCGACCGGCGTCGTGGTGCGGATCGTGCGCGAGACGACCGGCGTCGCCGCGGACGACTGACCGGCAATCAGCCTGGCGCTGAGCGCACGGAACCGCCGGCGTAGGTCAGCCGATAGACGACCCCACCGTCGCGTCGGATCAGCTCCGCGCCGCTGAAGTCCTCTACCGTCCCGCGCCATTCGTTGACGTATTCGTACCCGAACGACTCGTAGCGGGACGGTCCGCGGAACGGCGCCTCGAGAGTTCCGCGCTGCAACGCACTGCGGAGAAACGCGTAGACCTGACCCATCTGCGCCCTGGACGCGCCGGCGATGACGCCGCCCGCGTAGGCCATGCTCCAGCGCGGGTCATTCGCCTCGTGAATGATCTCGAGCCCCGCGAAGCCGGCCATGCCGAAGTAGACGTCGCGATAGAACCAGTCGCCCTCGCGGTATTCGAGCTGCCGCGATCCAGGAAGGAGGGGCGTGACCGTGGCGTCGTCACCCTGCGCGGCGTAGGTGGCGCGCTTGGCGCGCAGGATGAAGCCCGGGAGCGCCTCGGAGTCCGCCACGAGCCGGATGTTACAATGACGCTCTCATGACGGGCGCCGAGATCCGCGAGGCATTTCTCAAATATTTCGAGCGTAACGGGCACACCCGCGTGACCTCGTCGCCGCTCGTGCCCGTCGGCGATCAAACCCTGCTGTTCACCAACGCCGGCATGGTCCAGTTCAAGTCTGTCTTCGCCGGCGAGGAAAAGCGCGAGTACGTGCGGGCGGTGACCTGTCAGAAGTGCGTGCGGGCGGGCGGTAAGCACAACGATCTGGAGAACGTCGGACGCACGGCGCGGCATCACACGTTCTTCGAGATGCTCGGCAACTTCTCGTTCGGCGACTACTTCAAGAAGGACGCGGTCACCTACGCGTGGGAATTCCTCACGCGCGACCTCCGCCTCGACCCGCGCCGGCTGAAGGCGACCGTGCTGAAGGGCGACGACGAGGCCGTCGAGCTCTGGAAGCGGATCGCGGGACTCAGCGACGACCGCATCCTGCAGCTGAGTGAGAAGGACAACTTCTGGGCGATGGGCGACACGGGACCGTGCGGGCCGTGCTCCGAGGTCCATTTCCACCAGGGCGACGACCTGCCATGTGCGGAGGAGTCGGCGGGACGCACGTGTCTGGGGCCCGAGTGCGAGTGCGACCGCTGGCTCGAGATCTGGAATCTCGTCTTCATGCAGTTCAACCGCGACGCGAGCGGCACGCTGACGCCGCTGCCGCGGCCGTCGATCGACACCGGCATGGGGCTGGAGCGGATCGCCGCGGTCATGCAGGGCAAGCTCTCGTCGTACGAGACGGACCTGTTCGCGCCGATCATCCGCCACATCGCCGAGCTTGCCGGCAAGCGCTACGGCGTCGAACGCGAGCACGACGTCTCCATGCAGGTGATCGCCGATCACGCGCGCGCGACGACGTTTCTGATCGCCGACGGCGTGCTGCCGTCCAACGAGTGGCGCGGCTACGTGCTGCGCCGGATCATGCGGCGCGCGATGCGTCACGGCCGCAAGCTCGGCCTCACCGAGCCGTTTCTGTGGCGCGGCGTCGAGTGGGTCGGCGAGATCATGGGCCGCGCGTATCCGGAGATCGTGCGCGAGCGCGAGCGCATCGTGAACGTCGTGCAGCAGGAAGAGGAACAGTTCGCGCGCACGCTCGACAGCGGCATGCGGCGCATCGACGAGTACGCGCAGGCGCAGGGCGCCGGGCGCGGCCGGCCGATCGACGGCCGCTTCCTGTTCACGCTCTATGACACGTACGGCTTCCCGCGCGATCTCGCCGAAGAGATCCTCGTCGATCAGGGCTGGCGCGTCGCCGACGAGACCGAGCGCAGTTGGAACGCGGAGATGGAAGCGCAGCGCGAGCGCGCCCGCGCGAAGGCGACGTTCGGCGCCGACGACGGGACGGGCGACACGCTGGCGCTCTATCAGCAGATCGGCGGCCACCTGCCGCGGCCGCAGCAGTTCGTCGGCTACGAGACGCTGACCACGCCGGCGACGATTCTGGCCATGGTCGCCGACGGCCGGCGCGTGCGCGAGGCGGTGAGCGGCGACGAGGTCGAGGTCATCCTCGACCGCACGCCCGGGTACGCGGAGTCCGGCGGTCAGATCGGTGATCGGGGCACGCTCGTGGGCCGCGGCGGCCGCGGCGAGATCCTCGACACGTACTATCGCGGCGGCAAGCTCATCGTGCATCGCGTGAAGGTCGGCGCGGGCGGCTTGCGCGAAAACGAAGACGTCGCGGTGAGCATCGACTCGCCGCGCCGGCAGGGGCTCCGCCAGCACCACACGGGCACGCACCTGCTGCACGCGGCGCTGCGGAAGATCCTCGGCACGCACGTGACCCAGGCGGGCTCGCTGGTGGCGCCCGATCACCTGCGCTTCGACTTCTCGCACGGCGGGCAGGTCAAGGACCGCGAGATCGAGCAGATCGAAGAGCTCGTGAACGAGCATGTGCAGGCCAACACGCCGGTCACGAACGCGGAAATGGATCTCAACGAAGCGTTGGCGGCCGGCGCCATGGCGCTGTTCGGCGAGAAGTACGGCGATCGCGTGCGCGTGATCAAGATCGGCGACTTCTCGACCGAGCTCTGCGGCGGTACGCATCTGGACGCCACCGGCCAGATCGGCTTCTTCAAGGTCGCGGAAGAGGGCGCCGTCGCCTCCGGCGTGCGGCGCATCGAGGCGGTGGCGGGCACGGCGGCGGTGGAGACGGTCGCGCGGCGCGAGCGCGTGCTGCGCGAGATCGCCGACATTCTGAAGGTCGGCACGGACGAAGCCCCGCAGCGTCTGCGCAAGCTGCTCGACGAGCAGAAGGTGCTCGAGCGCCAGCTGGCCGAGCTCGAGACGAAGCTCGCGCGCGGGAAGGCCGACGATCTGGTCGCGAGTGCGCGCCAGGTCAACGGCGTCGCCGTGGTGGCCGGCCGCATCGACGGCCTCGACCCGGACGGCCTGCGCGCGGTGGCCGACACGCTGCGCGATCGCTTGGGCTCCGGCGTCGTCTGCGTGGGCAGCGTCCTCGACGGGCGGGTGAGCCTGGTCGCGGCCGTGACCAAGGATCTCGTCAAGCGCTTCTCGGCGGGCAAGCTCATCCAGGAGGTTGCGCAGGCGGCGGGGGGCCGCGGCGGCGGACGACCTGACCTCGCCCAGGCGGGCGCGCCGGATCCCAGCCGGCTCGACGCGGCGCTGGCGCTTGTCTACGACTGGGTCGCCCGGCAGGCTCCCGGCGCGTCCTGAGGGGGCGCGTGGAGACCCACCTCAAGATCCTCCACACCGTCGCCGAGACGGTGAGCCGCACGCTCGATGTCGAAGAGATCTTGAAGACGGCCCTCAACGCGCTGACTCACGTCACCGGCCACGAGATCGCAAGCCTGCATCTGATCGGCGCCGACGGCGTCACCCTCGAGCTGCGCGCCGACCGCGGGCTGTCGCCGGCGATGCGCGAGGTGAACCGGCGACTGCGCGTCGGTGAGGGGATCATCGGCGGCGTGGCGGCCAGCGGCATCACCACCGTCGTGCGCGATGTGATGGGCGCGCCGGACCTGCTGCCCGCCGCTCACGAGACCGTTCGGCGCGACCGCATCCGCGGCTTCGTGTGTGTCCCCATCCACGCGCGCGGCCGCATGCTCGGGACGCTGGCACTCGGCCGTCAGACCGAGGACCCGTTCAACGAGCCCGAGGTGGCGCTGCTGGAGGCCACCGCCCAGCAGATCGCCATCGCCCTCGACAACGCGCGACTGTCCTCCGAGCTCGTGCACGCCGAGAAGCTCTCCGCTGTCGGCGAGCTGGCGTCGGGCGTCGCCCACGAGATCAACAACCCGCTCACGACGATTTTGGGTCTCGCGCAGCTGCTGCTCAACCGTCCCGACGTGCCGGCAGCCGTGCGCGAGCGCATCGCCCTCGTCGCCGACGAGGCATCCCGCGCGGCGGGCATCGTTCAAAATCTCCTGATGTTCGCCCGGCACTATCCGCCCGAGCGCCGCCCGTGCTCGCTCGTCGACGCGGTGCAGCGCGTGCTCGCGCTCAAAAGCTATCAGCTCGAGCACGACAAAGTCGGTGTGACGACGGAGTTCGCCGATTGCCCCACGGTGTGGGCCGACGAGAACCAGATGCAGCAGGTCCTGCTGAACCTGGTGCAGAACGCCCACCAGGCGATGCTGCGCCAGCCGGGCGACCGCCTGCTGACCGTGCGGTTGCGGCCGCGCGACGGCCGCGTGGCCATCGAGGTGCTCGACACCGGCCCCGGGATCCCGCCGCACCTGCTGTCGCGCGTGTTCGACCCGTTCTTTACGACGAAGCCGCCCGGCGAGGGCAGTGGCCTCGGGCTGTCGGTGTCGTATGGCATCGTCGGCCAGCACGGCGGCCGGCTCTATGCGGAGAACCGGCCGGAGGGTGGCGCGATGTTCGTCGTGGAGCTGCCGAGCGGGGAGCACGCCTGAGCGGTCGGCGCGCGGCCCGGCGCGCGCTCCTGGCCACGACGCTTCTCGTGGCCGCAGGCTGCGCGGGCGTCGGCGGTCCGGTACCCGGGGCGCCGCCGCATCATCGCGAGCGCGGCTTCGCCAACACCAACGGCGCGTTCGCTCGCCCCGGCTTCTGGACGGTGCAGGCCTTTCGCGCGCGGCGCGTCTGGGCGTCGCTCGCCGGGACGAAGCCGATCCCCGATTTCCCCCGCGTGGCGAACGACGGCCGCGCGCTGCGCGACAACCGCCAAACGCCCACGCTCACGTGGATCGGCCACGCGACGCTGCTGATTCAGCTGGATGGCGTCAACGTCCTCACGGATCCGCATTTCTCCGAGCGCGCGAGCCCCTTCGGCTTCGCCGGTCCCCGGCGCCTCAACCCGCCGGGCCTCGCGTTCGAATCACTGCCGCCCATCGACGTCGTCGTGATCTCGCACGATCACTACGATCACCTCGATCGCGCGACGGTGGAGCGGCTCGCCGCCACGCACAAGCCACTGTTCCTCGTGCCGCTCGGGTTCAAAGCCTGGTTCGCCGGCCTGGGCATCGACCGCGTGACCGAGCTCGATTGGTGGCAGGCGCATCGTGTCGGCGCGGTCACCTTGACGCTCACGCCCGTGCAGCATTGGTGCGCCCGCACACCGTTCGACACGGACCACCGGCTCTGGGGCGGTTGGGCGATCGCCGGCCGCGAGCGGCGCCTCTTCTTCGCCGGTGATACCGGGTACTACGAGGGCTTCGGCGAGCTCGGCGCCCGCCTGGGACCCTTCGATCTCGCGCTGGTGGCAATCTCCGCGTACGAGCCGCCGGAGATCATGCGCATGACCCACACGACGCCCGAGGAGGCGCTGCGGATCTTCACCGACGTCCGCGCCCGCACGTTCGTGGCGATGCACTGGGGGACGTTCGACCTCTCCGACGAGCCGCTCGACGAGCCGCCGCGCCGGCTGCGTGCGGCCGCCCGCGCGATGAATCTGCCCGACGAGCGCGTCTGGGTGCTCGCGCACGGCGAGACGCGCGGGTTTTAGCCCATCCGTTCCAGCAGCAGGCCCTTGAGGTAGCGCGTCTCGGGGACGGTCAGCAGCACGGGGTGATCGGCGCTCTGCGTGAGCGGCGTCAGAAGCCGCAGGCGCACGCCGGCGTCGCGGGCGGCCTCGCGCGCCATCGCCTCGAACGCGCCCTCGCTGACGTGGTGCGAGCACGAGAACGTCGCGAGCAGGCCGCCGCGCGCCAGTAGGCGGACGGCGCGCAGGTTGATCTCTTTGTAGCCGCGCAGCGCGCCCTCGAGCGCGCCGCGACCGCGCGCGAACGGCGGCGGATCCAGCACGATGAGGCCGAAGCGCTCGGCGCCGCGGTCCAGCCGTCGCAGCTCGTCGAAGGCGTTGGCGTCGCGGACCTCCCCGCGCTTTGCGACACCGTTGAGCGCGAGATTGTCGACGGCGCCCGCGAGCGCGTCCTTGGACGACTCGATGCACACCGCGCTCGTCGCGCCGGCCAGCAGGGCGTGGCAGGCAAAGCCGGCGGTATAGGCGAAGACGTCCAGGACCGCGCGGCCGGCCGCCATCGCGCCGACGAGCCGGCGGTTGTCGCTCTGATCGAGATAGAGCCCGGTCTTGTGGCCGCCACCGATCCGTACGAGCAAGCTCGCCGGCCCCTCCTCGACCACCACGGTCGGCGGTCCGGGCGCGTCGAGCCAGCCTGCCGCGGGCTCGAAGCCTTCCAGCGCCGCCGCGGTGGGATCGTCGGCGCAGAAGACGGCGACATCGCCGATGACATCGCGCAGCGCCGCGGCCACCTCAGCCCGGCGGCGGGCCATGCCGAGCGTGACGGTCTGCAGCACGGCCACCGGACCATAGCGATCGACCACGAGGCCCGCCAATGCGTCGGCCTCGCTCCACACCAGCCGCATGGCGCCGCCGGGGCGCGCCCCCCGCGCGGCCACCGCGGCGGTGAGCCGGCGGCGCCAGAAGTCCGCGTCGATGTCCTCATCGTCCCAGGTGAGGAGCCGGCAACAGAGCCCGGGGCGTGGGTTGAACAACCCGCGCCCGACGAAGCGGCCGCCGGCGTCGACCACCGTCACGGCGCCGCCGGGCTCGACCCCGGGCGACACGTCGGCCACGTCGCCCTTGAAGATCCACGGATGCACACGGGCGCGGTCGTGTCCGCGCTTGAGACGCAGGACGGCGGAACTCACGAGCGCAGAGTACCGGAAGCCGGCGCCGGTGCTAGCGGGTGCGGCGCAGCACGACGACCATCAGCAGCGGATGCCGCGACTTCTCGAGGATCTGGTGCGGCTTGAAGCCGAAGAACCACTGCACGAACTCGAAGCCGCCCGCGAGCGCGACGAGCGCTTTGACCTCTTGGGGAAACAGCATTCGCGACAGGTGCGTCTGCCGGTACACGCGACGGCGCCCGTTCTCGATGCCCTCGAGCACCATCCGCTCGCGAAACACCTGGGTCACCGGGTTGACGTCGTGCAGAGCCGAAAACGACGCACGCACGATGACGCGGCCGCGGCGACGCGACCACGACCACGCGCGCGCTGGATCCGTCCAGGAGGAAACCATGTAGCGATCGAAGACGTAGAGGCCGCCGGGGCGGACCGCGCGCGCCACGGCCTTGAGGTGCGCGACCAGCTCCTCGTTGGTGAGCAGGTGCCCCTGCGAGTCCTGCATGCAGAGCGCCGCGTCCACCGGACGCGGCAGGCGAAAGTCGGTCATGTCACCGACGACGAGCTCGGCGCGCTGCCCCTTGTCGGCGAGCCGCTCGCGCAGGAACTCGATGTTGGAGCGCGACAGGTCCAGGCCCACCATGTCGTAGCCTCGATCGGCGAGTCGCGCGAGATGTGGGCCGGTGCCGCACGCGATGTCGAGCACGCGGCGCACCGGCCGTTTCGCGTAGCGCTTGAAGCAGTGGGCGAGGAAGTCGACCTCGCCCTTGCGGTTCATGTCGAAGGCGATCTCGTAGTACCGCGGCGCCGTGTACTCGCGCGTACGGCTCACTTGAGCGTCCCCCACCAGGTCAGGATGGCCTCGCGAATCACCCACGAGGCCGCGATGCCGGTGCGGCCGGTCGGATCCCACGCGTGGGCGACCTCGACCAGGTCGCCGCCGATCACGTTGCAGTCGCCGAGCATTCGGACCACGTCGACCAGCTCGGGCACGCGCAGGCCGCCGGGCTCGGGCGAGCCTGTCCCCGGCGCCTCCGCCGGGTCCAGGACGTCGACGTCGATCGTGACGTAGAGGGGATGGCCGCGCAGCTCGGGCAGGATCGTCCGGATGGCGTCCATCGGGTGCACGGCGAACGCCGGGTAGAAGTGCGGCCGGTGGCGCGCGTACTCCTCGCGCGCGCCGGTGCGGATCCCCACCTGGTAGACGCGCTCCGCCGGCACCGTGTCCATGACGCGCGCCATGGCCGAGGCGTAGTTGTAGCGCTCGCCGAGGAACTCTTCGCGCAGATCGGGGTGCGCGTCGAGCTGGAGGATCCGGAGATCCGGAAAGGCCGGCGCGATCGCCTCGATGACCGGAACGGTGGCCGTGTGGTCGCCGCCAAGCATGAAGGGGATCAACCCGGGCCGCCACCAGGCCCGGATCTCGTCCCGCGCCGCGTCCAGCTGCTTGCGTGCCGGCGCCCCGTCGGGCAGCTCGCAATCGCCGATGTCGGCCAGAGGCAGGTCTTCGAGGTCACGGTCGAGGAACGGCGAATACGTCTCGATCGAGTCGGAGGCCAGCCGCAGATCCCGCGGGCCGGCGTCAGCCCCCTTGCGGAGGTTGACGCGGCCCTCGAACGGGATGCCGTAGAGGATGATGCGGGCGTCGGCTAGAGCCCGGCGGCAGGCGATGAAGCGCGGCGAGACCTCTTTCACGGCCGACGCCGCGGCAGTGCGCCGCTAGACGAGGTCCTCGTCGCCGAGCAGGGTGATGGCGGCCAGCGCACAGCCGATGCGCTGGGTCGTGTGCTCGACGGCGACGACGCGCTGTTCCTTGATGATCTCGCCGCGCACCCGGAACGCCTCCTCGAGCATGAGGGTGATCTGGCGCTCGGCTTCGGCGCGGCTGGCGACGCCGTGGAATTCCATGATGACGCCGTTCTTCGCCGGGTCGTCGGGGATGGCGTAGCCGACCGCCGCGGCGATCGTCTCGCCGGGCGTGTCGCTCGTCATCGCGGCGTAGGCGGTCGGGACGATCGCGCCGGGCTTGATCTTCGGCAGATCGATGACCGGAACTTCGGGAGGCAGGATGCTCGACACCTTCACCAGGTTGATGTTGCCGATGCCGGCTGCCAGTAGCGCGTTGTCGAAGGCGTTGAGAGTGGTACCGCCCTCGGCGTGACCGGCAGTCGCTGCAGCCATCGTTACCTGCTTCGCCATTCGCTCCTCCTCCTCACCGTGAGATTCTCGCCTCCAATCGACTGCCGCTCGCGCGGCGACGAAATCTGTCGTCAATTTACCGACCGAGCGAGCCAATGCAAGAGAAAAGTGCGGCTCGGAGCGCGTCGCGACGCATGCGACGGCGTCTGCCGCGCGTCGAGAGCGCGGCGGCGGCGTCCGCGACGGTCGTCCGCGACGCCGCGACGGCGTCGGCGACACCGTGGCGGCGGCGCGCGCGCGCTGACGGCGTCGGCAAGCTCGGCGACGGCGTCGCTGAGCGCGACTGCGGCACGTCGTGAGCGCGGCGACGGCGTTGGCGAGGTCGGCGACGGCGTCGGAAAGGTCGACCGCGGCGCGCGGCGAGGTCGACGGCGGTGTCGGCGAGCGCGGCGGCAGCACGGAGTGAGGTCGGCGACAGCATCGGCGAGATCGGCGGCGGTCGCGTCACGCCAAAACCGATGCGGAGCCGCGTTTTTTTCTTGCAATGACCCCAAACGGACCCTACAGTCAAGCAGTAATTGCTCGCGACGAGAAATTTTTCGGCGCGGCGAAATTGCAGTGAACGGCGACGACGATGCGCGTCGCAGGAGAGGTGCGGTAGATGGACGGATCGGACAAAGGAGGATCACTGGATTGAACGCCCTGGGACGGCACTTGCTGCTCGAGTTGTTCGATTGCGACTCTGACGCCATCAACAACCTCGAGAGCGTGAAGGGAGCGCTGGTGGAGGCCGCGAAGCGAGCTCAGGCCACCATCGTCGATGTCGTCTTCCACGAGTTCAACCCGTTTGGGATCTCGGGCGTCGTCGTCATCGCCGAGTCCCACCTCTCCATCCACACGTGGCCCGAGTACAAGTACGCCGCGGTCGACATCTTCTCCTGCGGCGACGTGCTCCAGCCCGAGGTGGCCGCCAACTACCTCGTTGAGCAGTTCGGCGCCGAGCGCACCTCGGTGGTCGACGTCCAGCGGGGCATGTTCCTCAACTCGGCGGTGCCGATCGTCAACAAGGCGGTCGCAGTCAGTTGATCAGCCCGCAGGCCTACAAGTGGTTCTTCGAGCCGACGACCGCGGTCGAGGGCCACATGCACGCGATCAAGCGGACGATCGCGGAGATCCACACGAAGTTCCAGCACGCCGAGATCATGGAGACGCCGGCGTACGGCAAGCTCCTGGTGCTCGACGGCCGCATCCAGTCCAGCCAGGCCGA
>JBKOZH010000093.1:0-11322 GCA_046725765.1 Candidatus Methylomirabilota bacterium
CGGGCCTTGAGCAGCGCCTGGCGCTCCCAGAGCTCGGCGCGCTCGCGATGGTAGGCGGCGTACGCGTCGAGCGACATGGCGACCGCGCCCGAGCGTCCCTCGGGACGCAGCCGCAGATCCACGCGGAACGCGTAGCCCTCCTCGGTGGCCTCCTCGATCATCGCGACCAGGTCGCGGCAGACGCGGGCGAAGAACGCGCCGTTCTCCAATCGGCCGTCGGGACCGCCGGCCGTCTCGCCCTCGGCGCCGTACACGAACATCAGATCGATGTCCGACGAGTAGTTCAGCTCCTCGCCGCCGAGCTTGCCCATGCCGACCACGGCCAGACCCGTCTCACGTCCATCGGCATCGCGCGGCGCGCCGAAGCGTGCGCGGGCCTCCGCGAGCGCGTCCGCCGCGGCTTGCGCCAGACACGCGTCGGCCACATGCGACAGCTCTTCGGTCGTGACCGCGAGGTCGGCGTCGCCGAGGAGGTCGCGCGCGCCGATGCGAAGCAGCTGGCGGTACTTGAAGCGCCGCAGCGCGTTCATGCGCGCCTCGCGCGTGCCGAAGGGCCGCACCGCCTGCGCGACGTCCTCCGCGAGCTCCTCGGCCAGCCACGGCCGCATCGTGCGCGGCTCGAGCAGCCACGCCAGCGTGCTCGGGCGGCGGCGCAGCACATCGGCGAGGAACTGACTGGCGCCGCCCACGCGCCCAAGCACCGCGGCCGCGCCGGGGTGGTCGGCGAGCGTACGGAAAAAGACGGCGCGATCGACGCCGGCGGCGTGGCGCTCGAGGTTGTTGAGCGCCATGTCGGGATCCGGTGCGGCGCTGAGCTCGGCCAGGAGCCGCGGCAGCGCCGGCGCCAGCAGCTCCGCGTCGTGCGGCGTCGGCGTCAGCGCCTCGACGTTGGCGGCGGCGGCATCCGGGTCGGCGAAGCCGGCGCGCCGCAACGCGCGCACGAGCTCGATGCGACTGGTCAGCGCAGAAGGTTGCACTCGCGGGTTCCCGTTGGGGGGTGTCGGCCGGGGAGCCCGAGGGGGCGTAGCCCCTTCGGTCCCACCCGGCGGTCGCTCCCTCCGACGACGACTAAACGGCCTGCTCGCCCGTCTCGCCCGTCCGGATCCGGATGGACTGGTTGATGGGCAAGACGAATACTTTCCCGTCGCCGATGGAGCCGGTCTTGGCGGCGCCGACGATGGTGGCGCTGACCTTGTCCACGAGATGATCGGGCACGACGACCTCGATCTTCACCTTCGGCAGGAAGTCGACGGTGTACTCCGAGCCCCGGTAGAGCTCGGTGTGCCCCTTCTGGCGACCGAAGCCCCGCACCTCGGTGACGGTCATGCCGATGACGCCGATCTCGGTGAGCGCCTCCTTCACGTCGTCGAGCTTAAAGGGCTTGATGATCGCCTCGATCTTTTTCATGGCGTCACACCTCGTCCAGGATGGGCAGCATCAGCGCCGAGACGTGGCTGCTGATGCGCTTGAGGTTCGTGAGGACGTCGAGGTGGATCTCGGACGTCTCGATCGATTCCGCGAGCCCGGCGCGCAGGCGACCCAGATGCGAGTCGCGCAGCTCGCGCTCGCGCATACGCATGAAGGGTCGCTGGTCGAGCACCTCTTGCGCAAGGGCTTTGTCATTGGCGGCGAAGGCGGCGATGGCACGCTCCAGGTTCTTGGACACGACGCCGTGGAAGTCCAGAATCTCCGCCCACCCGGACTCCGAGAAGCGGCGCCCCTGGTAGAGCTTCTTGCGCGCGAGCTCCATGAGGTTCTTGTCGACGATGTCACCGATATTCTCGAGATTACCGATGAACGAGATCAGGCCGATCTCCTTGCGCGACAGCTCCGGCCCCATCGCGTCACGGCCGAGCCGGGCGAGGAACAGCTTGATCTCGCGCTCCAGAAAATCGACCTGGTCGTCGCGCTTCTCGACCTCCTCGAGCAGCGCCTGGTTGTCGGTGCGGAACACCTCGACGGTGTCGCGCAGCATCCCTTGCACCACGTCGGCCATGCGCAGCGCCTCCCGCGTGGCCTGGCCGAGCGCCAGCGAGGGCTGATCCAGCGCGCGCTCGTCGAGATAGCGCGTGCGGAAAGGTGTGTCCCCGGTCTGATCATCCGCCACCAGCGCCTCGATCGTGCGGGCGGCCAGCGGCGTGAACGGCAGGAACACGAGACTGATGCCGAGGTTGAACAGCGTGTGCGCGTTCGCGATCTGCCGCGCGGGATCGGCGGCGCTCGCGGCGACCAGCGCCGTGAACGGTCCCACGAATGGCAGCATCAGCGCCGCGCCGAGCAGCTTGAAGGCGATGTGCGCCACGGCCACCCGCTTGGCCTCCGCGGTGGCGCCGATCGACGCCGTCAGCGCCGTCGCGCAGGTGCCGATATTCGCGCCGAGCACGATGGCCACCGCGCCGTGCAGCGGAATCAACCCGTGGCTGGCGAGCGCCAGCGCCACGCCGAGCGTCGCCGCCGAGGACGCTACCAGCGCACTGAACGCGGCAGACACGACGATGCCCATGACGGAATTGCCGGCGACCGCCTCGATCAGCTCGAGCGCCAGCCGGTTCTCGCGCAGCGGCGCCACGCCGTCGAGGATCATCTTCAGGCCGAGGAAGACCAGACCGAGGCCGAGAATCGCCTGGCCGACGTCCTTGAGGACGCGGCGCCCGGCCAGGAACGTGATCGCGAAGCCGAGGCCGACCAGCAGCAGCGCGTAGTCGGTGACCTTGAACGCGATCAGCTGCACGGTGAAGGTCGTGCCGATATCCGCGCCGAGAATGATCCCGAGCGTCTGGCGAAACGTCATCAGGCCGGCGCTCACGAAGCCGATCAGCATCAGGGTCGTCGCCGCAGAGGACTGGATGATCGCCGTCACGGCGGCGCCGGACAGCACGGCGACCAGGCGGTGCCGGGCCAGGCCGGTGAGCAGCCAGCGCAGCCGGCCGCCGGCCGCGCGCTGCAGGCTATCGCCGCTCAGACGAATGCCGTACAGCAGGAGCGCGATGCCGCCGAAGAGCGCGATGAGGACCATGGTCACGGCGCGCGCTCGTCGGTCCGCACGGTGGCCGCGGCCGGTGAGGCGGCGGCGCCGCCGGCGATCGAGGCCCGCACGTGCGTGGCCGTGCCGAGATCGCCGGGCAGGTGCGCGGTGTCGTTGAGGGACACGAGTCGCGGCGGCCGCACGATGGTGAGCGAGGCGTTGTCCACGCGCAGCCGCCAGAGCGAGTTGAACGAGCAGCCCAGCAGCGCGCACGCGTACACGCTGATCACGCCGCCGTGTGCCACGATCAGGACGTCGTCGCCGTTGGGATGCGCCGCGGCGATGCGCTCCATCGCCGCGCGCACGCGCGCGCTGACGACGTCCAGCGGCTCGCCGCCCGGCGGCGGACAGTCGTGCGGCGCCAGGAGCCACGCGCGATAGGGGTCGCCCTCGCGGGCGCGGATCTCGTCGACCGTGCAGCCCTCCCACTCGCCCAGCGACAGCTCGCGCAGCTCCTCGAGCGCGGTCAGCGGCACGCCGCTGCCGGCGAGCGCCACCTCGGCGGTCTCGCGCGCGCGCAGAAAGGGGCTGACGTAGGCGGCGCTGACGCGATAGCCGCGCAGCGCGCGTCCGAGCGCCTCCGCCTGGGCGCGTCCGCGCGCCGACAGCGCGATATCGGTGCGGCCCTGAAAGCGACGCTCCGCGTTCCACACCGACTCGCCGTGGCGGGCCAGCAGGAGCCTCACGCGCGCGTCCCCGCGGCGGCGGCCTCGCGCGCGGCGGAGAGCCGCGCCAGCGTCTCGTCGCGTCCCAGCAGCGCGAGCACGTCGAACAGCGGGGGCGACGCCGTGCGGCCCGTCACCGCCAGACGCGTGAGCTGGGCGAGATCGACCAGCTTCAGCCCCATCGCGGCCACGAGCTCGCGGTAGAGCGCCTCGAGGGTGGCGGCGGTGAACGGCTCGACGGCGCGCAGCCGCTCGATCAGTGTGTCCAGCCGCTTCACCCCATCGGGCGTGAACAGCTTGGCGGCGGCCTTCGCCTCGTACTCGCGCGGGCGCTCGAAGTAGAACCGTCCGACGTCGACCAGCTCGCGCAGCGTCCGTCCGCGCTCGCGCAGCGTATCGAGCATCCCGACGAATCGCGCTGAGTCGGCCGGCAGCATCAGCCCAGCGTCCTTCAGGAAGGGCGTGACCAGGGCGGCCAGGCGCGCGCCGTCGATCGTCTTGATGTACTCGTGATTGAGCCACTCGAGCTTTGCGATATCGAAGATCGCGCCGGACGACGAGACGTCTTTGATGTCGAAGCGCTTGATCAGCTCCGCGCGTGTGAAGATCTCCTGGTCTCCGCTCGACCAGCCCAGACGCGCCAGGTAGTTCACGAGCGCTTCCGGCAGGATCCCCTGCTCGCGATATGCCTGCACCGACGTCGCCCCGTGCCGCTTGGAGAGGCGTGTGCGGTCGGCGCCCAGGATCATCGAGACGTGGGCGAACGCGGGGACCGGATACTCCAGCGCCTGATAGCAGAGCACTTGCTTGGGCGTGTTCGACAGGTGGTCATTGCCACGGATCACGTGGCTGATGCGCATGTCGACATCGTCGACGACGACGCAGAAGTTGTAGGTCGGCGTTCCGTCGGTGCGCACCAGGATCCAGTCGTCGAGCTGCCGGTGATCGAACGTCACCTGCCCGTGAATGAGGTCCTCGACAACCGTCGCGCCCTCGTCGGGGATGCGCAAGCGCAGCGCGCCGGAGGTCAGACCGAGCGTGCGACAGCGTCCCGAGTAGCGGAACGTCTCGTTGCGCGCCTGCGCCTCCGCGCGCTCGGCCTCGAGCTGCTCGGGCGTGCACGCGCAGTAATAGGCGCGGCCCGCGGCGACCAGGCGCTGCGCGTGCTCCCGATAGAGGTCGAAGCGCTCGGTCTGGCGATACCCCGGCGCGGGCGGTCCCTCGTCCCAATCAAGCTCGAGCCAGCGCATCGCGTCGATGATGTCGCCGATGTGCTCCTCGGTGGAGCGCGAGCGGTCGGTGTCCTCGATCCTCAGGATGAAGGTGCCGCCGTGATGGCGGGCGTAGAGCCAGTTGAACAGCGCGGTGCGCGCGCCGCCGACGTGGAGATGGCCGGTGGGACTCGGGGCGAAGCGCACGCGAACCGCGCCGGCCATGGGCTCAGTACCGCGCGAACAACCGTCCCCACCCCGTGTCCGCGAACGCGCGGATGCGTGCGCGGCCCACCGTGGGGTACCAGAGCAGATCGTGGTAGACGTTCGACGCGAACGGCGCCCACACCATCAACGGCGAGTGCAGCAGCAGACGCTTCAGCGGACGCAGCGGGCCGCGCCGGATCAGCTGGTCGCCCCAGATCACGAGGCTGCGCGACGTCGTGAAGCCCATGTTCGTCGCGGCGGCGTCGACGTCGCCGACGATCTCGATGTCGCGCGGATCGGCCACGCCGAGACCGCGCTCGTGGCACATCGCGAGGTAGCGGATCGACATCGGATCGAAGCCCATGATCTTGGCGGCGATCGCGTCGATCGCCACCTGGTCGGCCGACGCGAGGATCAGATTGCCCTCGCGCGGAATCATCGTGCGCGGCCCCGCGCCGTCACCCATCACCGTGCCGTCCATGACGGCAAATACCGCGGGATGCAGCTCGCGCTGCATGTACATGAGGTCGACCATGACCTCGTGGATGAATTCATGCGCGTAGTGCCGGACTTCCTTCAGCAGCCCGCCGAACGAGTTCTTGATCGCGCCGGTGGTCGTCGTGTGCCCGTGCGTCTTGGTCGTGCATTCGTGAAGGACATTCTTGCCGACGAACATCTTCGGGATCTGAATGCCTTCCGGGAAAATTTGATTCAGCCTGAGCAACGGGCTCTTGAACCGGTAGACGGTCCACTCGACGTCCGTGAGCGGCGTGAAGGTCAGCCCGTGTCGTTCGAGGACCGGATACCACTTGTTGTTCCGGCAGCCCTCGACGGGATTCGTGACCACGGTCTTGTTCTCGACGTGAGAGATGCGGCGACGATCGTAGCCGTCTTCGAGGAGCGTGCTGGCGACGCCATCCACCTGCCACGGCTGGCTCGAGCACGCGGGAAAGTACTTGGTCCAGGACAGGTTCAGCTTGACGATCAGATCGACGTCGCGCGAGAGCACCTGGTCGTACTTCACCAGTCGCATCAGGCGGCCGTAGTCTGGGACGACGGTGTCGGGGCGGGTACGGAGAACGGCGACCTGACTCTTCACACTCGTTTCATTCTACTACTGCGCGCGTGTGCCGTAGATGATCAGCAGCACGGCCAGGACCCAGCACGCGGTGTTGACGAGCAGCGCGCGATCGTTGAGGAACAGCTCCGAAGGGTTGCCGCCGAGCCGCCGGCGATAGAGCAGATACAGATAGCGAAAGATCCCGTAGAGCACGAACGGCAGCGTGGCGGGCAAGAGCTGCGTGTGGAACTTCGCCACCGTCTCGGGCGACATCGTGTAGAGCGCGTACGCGGTGACGGTGGAGGCCGTCACCACCGCGATCATCTGATCGAGCAGACCGGCGCTGTACTCGGCGAGGATCGGCCGGTGGCGCGCGGCCTCGCCCTCGAGGGTCAGGTACTCGTGCCGGCGCTTGCCCAGCGCCAGGAACAGCGCGATCAGCACCGTGCAGATCAACAGCCATCCCGAGATGGCCACGTCGATCGCGAGCGTCCCCGCAAGCGCGCGCAGCACGAAGCCGACGGCGACCGTGAGGACGTCCACGATGACGATGTGCTTGAGCCACACCGAGTACGCGGCGAGCAGCGTCACGTACGCGACCGACACGATCAGCACACCGGTCGACAGCGCGGCGGCCGCCGTCAGGCCGCCGGCAGCCAGCACGACCGCGACGCCGAGGGCAACGCGCGCGGGCAGGCGTCCGGCGGCGATCGGACGCTCCCGCTTCTTGGGATGCAGGCGATCCTTATCGCGGTCGGCGACGTCGTTGACGAGATAGATCGCGCCCGACAGCACGCAGAAGATCGCGAACGCGGCGAGCGCCGGCCACACCGCCGGTGTGAACAACCGCTGCCCGAAGACGAGACCGGCGAAGACGAAGAGGTTCTTGACCCACTGTCGCGGGCGAAGTGAGACGAGGACGGCCCCGAGCACTACCCGAGCGCCTCGCAGGCGCGGCGCACGGCCTCGACGACGCCCTCCACTTCTCCGTCGGTCATCTCCGGATAGCACGGCAGCGACAGCACCTCGCGCGCCGCGCGGTAGGCCTCGGGCCAGCGCCGCTCCCCGTCGGCGGCGAAGAGCGGCTGGTCGGGCACGGCGCGCGGATAGTGCACGGCCGTGCCGACGCCGGCGTCAGCGAGGTGCTTGGCGAGGGCGTCGCGCTGCGCGTGCCGGACCGTGAACAGGTGATAGACGTGGCGCGCGCCCGGTCGCTCGACCGGCAGCTTGAGCGGCAGCCCGGCGAGACCGGTGTGGTAGCGCGCGGCGATCTGCCGGCGCCGCTCCGTCCACTCGCCCAGACGGCGCAGCTTCACGCGCAGCCAGGCCGCCTGCACCTCGTCCAGCCGCGTGCAGTAACCGAGCTCCATGTGGTGATAGCGGCCCGTGTCGCCGTGGTGCCGCAGCCGCCGCACGCGGTCGGCGACGTCGTCGCGCGTCGTGACGACCATGCCCCCATCGCCGCCGGCGCCGAGATTCTTGGTCGGATAGAAGGACAGGCACGCCGCGTCGCCCCAGCCGCCCAACGGCCGATCGCCCCACGTGGCGCCGATCGCCTGCGCGTCGTCCTCGAGGAGCGCCAATCCGCGCGTCCGCGCAAACGTCGCGAGGCGGTCGATGGCCGCGGGGTGACCGTAGAGGTGTACGGGCATGACGGCTTTCGTGCGCGGCGTCAGCGCGCGGGCCGCGGCCTCCGGATCCATCGTGAGCGTGTCCGGATCGACGTCGACGAACACGGGCGTGGCGCCGGCCATCGCGATGGTCGTCGCGGAGGCGACGAAGGAAAACGCCGGCGTGAGAACCTCGTCGCCGCGCGACACACCCAGCGCCGTGAGGGCCAGCCGCAGCGCGTCGGTTCCCGAGCCGACGCCCACCGCGTGCCGCGCGCCGCAGAGCTGCGCCAGCTCGGCCTCGAGCGCCTTGCCTTCGTCGCCGAGGACGAAGTGGCTCGAGTCGAGCACCCGCTCCGCGGCCGCCAGCAGCTCGCCCTTGAGTGCGGCGTGCTGGCGTCTGAGATCCAGGAACGGAATCGTCATCGCGTGAGTCCCCCCTCGATCGCGCCGAGGCCGACTTTGGTGCTGATGGGGCCTCCGACGCCGAGCAGGTGCAGCGTGAAACGCACCTCGTCGTCGCGGCCGGCACGGTTGATGAGCTCGATGGCGAGCGCCCAGCATTGCCAGTGCAGCTCGACGGCCAGGCGGTTTTCGGCGAACGTCGCCGTGCGAAGGTCCCAGTTGATGGAGCCGCGCGTCGTCAGCCAGGGCAAGGGGCTCACGGTGAAGGCGCCCTGGAGGAAGTTGATCTTCCCGGGGTCGCTGTAGCGAATGCCGACCCCGACCTGACCACGCGGAACCTCGGTGGCGAGGTCCGCGGTCACCGAGGGGAAATTATGCTCGGTCGGCGAGTACGTGATGTCACTACGCAGGCGGGTGCGCGGCGTCGGCGCCACGATCAGCGTCGTGAAGGCATCACCGACCTCCTCGTGGCGTACGTCGTAGGAGTGGCCGAGCGTGAGACGAAACAGCTCCCAGCGATACGGCTCAGAATTGGCGAGCAGGACGGTGCGCCCCCGAATCCGGTTGGTCAGCGAGTACTCGACGCGACTCGTGTCCGGAATGAGGTCGCTGCCCGTCCACTGAGGCAGCCGGTCCTGGTCTCGGCCGGCGATCCACGTGTAATTCACGCGCGGCTCGATCGTGTGCAGGATCGCGTCGATGTTCCAGAAGCCGCCGGTGTTGTAGACGCGCGAGAGCTTCGTCTCGAGGTCCGCGCCCGCCTCGATCAGGCGCCGCAGCCGCGGATCGTCGCTGGTGATCTCGATCGGGACCGGCACCCCGCGGGTGGTCCGCGAGCCGACGACGGTCTTGCTGTAGCCGGTCAGCCGCCCGCCGACGAAGGGCGTCAGCGTCGCCACCTCGAGCGGGATCGGCCGCGAGACGCGAGGATGCACGTCGACGCGGACGCCGTCGGAGCCGACGTCACGCACGAAGTTGATTGCGCTGCCCTCGAACTCCCACAGGAACCCCCGCACGTCGTGCAGTGGCTGCGGTGTGCCGATGACGCGGATGTCAGGCAGGCGGTTCAGCTCCGCGGGCCGGCGCGTCGTCAGGTCCTGGTACGCGAAGAGCGCGCCGACGAGATTCCACGTGTCCCACGAGCGCGTGAGGAAGATATTGGACTCCACGCGCTGCGAGCTGCGCTGCGAGAGCTCGTCGCCGTAGTCTCGCAGGACGTGGTCATCGGAGACTCCCGCCGCATCGACCTTGAACCACGTGCGGGGCCCCAGCCGCCAGTCCTGGCGCGTCGCCCCGAGGAAGCGCGAGGCATCGTGCTTCCCGTACTCTTGCATGAAGAAGCCGCTGAAGCGTCCGCGCTGGTCCTTGTCGAGGATGTAACGATATTCGGCGTGAAAGCCGGCGCCGAGGTCCGTGTACACGATCGGCGCAACTTGAAGGTCCTGGCTGTCGTCGATCGCCCAGAAGAACGGCGTCTCGAGATAGGCGCCCTTGCTCGAGGAGTACCCGGCCTTCGGAAACAGGAACCCGGTCTGCCGCTCGCGCCGGATGGCGGCGGCGAAGAACGGCAAGAACGGGATGACCGGAATGTTCCGGATCCAGAACGAGGCGTTCGTGCCGTAGATGAACTCGTTGAGGTCGGCGGTGGCCGAGCCGAAGTGCACCGCCCAATCGGGAGGATCGGCCTCGCACGTCGTGAACACGCCCTGGCGGATGCGATAGAGCGTCTCGCCCAGCCGCTCCATGCGCTCGCCGGTAATGCGGTAGTAGGGCGCGCCGCGCGCCTCCGCCTGGTACACGACGCCGGTACCGGTCCTGATGTTGTAGTCGATGCGCTGTGCGGTCAGCTGATCCTCACCGTCGTAGAAGATGACGTGCCCCTGCGCGACGGCGTCGCCGGTGGCACGGTTGAGCTCGATGCGATCGGCCATCAGCCGCGTGGCGCCCTTGGTCAGCTCGACGTTGCCGGTCGCGACGAGCACGCGCTCGGGTCCCACCTGCTCGAGCCGATCAGCGATGATGGTGACGTCGCCGCCCGCCGTCCCGATGGTGACGGGTGCCTGGGGCGCCTGCGCCGCTGCCGTCGCCGCTATCGCCGCTGTCGCCACGAGCAGCACGAGCCCTGTCGCGGCGCGTACGACGCGGCGTACGACTCGACGCTGAAGGCGCATCGCTGTCCCCGAAGCTGTCGTCAGATAAGGAGGTCTATGCTAGCAACGGGCTTTTCGATCGGACAAGGTTTATCACCCAGCGTGGCTCTCAGCACATCACCCAGGAGCGACAGCGAGCCCGCGATACAAATGATGGGGGTTCGCGGTTCCCGGGCGGCGAGGGCGAGGGCCTCCCGTGCGGACTCGGCGAGCTCCGCCGCGGTCCCCGCCGGCAGCGCCTGGCGCAGCGTCTCGGGACGCGCCGCACGCCCGCTCGACGATGCGGTGAGGATCACGCGCCGCGCGCGCGGCGCCAGCGCGGCCAGCATCCCCCGCGCGTCCTTGTCCCTGAGGGCGCCGAAGACCAGTGTGAGCGACGTGTCACCGAACCACGCGGCGAGCGACGCGGCGAGCGCCTGCGCGCCGGCGGGATTGTGGGCGCCGTCCAGCACGACGGTCCGGTCGCCCGCGCGTAGCACGTCGAAGCGGCCCGGCCAGCGCACGTGGGCGAGCCCCTCGCGCAGCGCCGCCTCGGCGACACCGAGCGTGCGCGCCGCGGCGAGCGCGACGAGGGCGTTCGACGGCTGGTAGACCCCGCGCAGCGACACGCGCACCGCGTCTATCCCCCATCCGGGGCCGGCGCAGTCCAGCACCTGCCCGTCGGCGTCGCGCGCGCGGACGCGCACGCTCAGCTCGCGACCTTCCATCACGAGGGGCACGCCGACGGCCGCCGCGCGCGCGTCCAGGACGTTGGCCGCCTCCGGCGCCTGGGCCGCCGAGACCGCGACGCCGGCGCGAATGATGGCCGCCTTCTCCGCGGCGATTGCGGCGAGCGTCGAGCCGAGAACCTCCTGGTGGTCGAGGTCGATGCGCGAGAGCGCGGTCAACGCCGGCGTGCCGACCGTCGTGGCGTCGAGGCGTCCGCCGAGGCCGACCTCGAGGACGGCGACGTCCACCGACTCGCGCGCGAAGTGATCCAGCGCCAGCGC
>JBKOZH010000229.1:0-7745 GCA_046725765.1 Candidatus Methylomirabilota bacterium
GTCCGGCGCGCCGCCGCGGATGGGGCTGCGAAACTCCTCGCCGAGCCGCGCACCGACGGCGGCGCGGCTCGGTCCGACGATCGCGTCGTAGCGCCGCAGCACGCCATCGATCTCCCGCGCGACGACGCCGCGGAGCTTCAGCGCACGCAGGTAATCCTTGGCGAGAACGACGTCGCGCGCGTACGGCGTGATGCGGTCCTCGGGTGCCGTGAGCTCGGCAATACCGCCGCTCTCGATCAGCGTCTCGGACGCGGAGGAAGCCTCCGCCCAGAGGATGACCCGCGTCATCGCCTCGTACGGACGGTCGGGCAGGGTGATCTCCTCGATCGTTCCGAGCGCGCGCAGCGTGTCGAGCGCTTTCAGGAAGGCATCACGAACCGCCGGCTGCGCGCCGTCGACGGTGCCGCGCACGACCGCGAGGCGGAACGGTCGACCGGTGTCGTCGGCATCATACCTATAGGGTCTCCCGCTCGAAGTCGGATCGGCAGCGTCGGGCCCGGCGATTGCGTCGACGACGAGACCGCAGTCATCCGCGGTGAGCGCGAGCGGGCCGAGCTTGTCGAGCGTCCAGCAGAGCGCCATGGCGCCGTGCCGGCTAACGCGACCGTACGTCGGCCGGAGCCCGGTGACGCCGCAGAATGTTGCGGGGCTGAGAATCGAGCCCCATGTTTCGGAGCCGATCGCGAACGGTACGCACCCCGCGCCCACGGCGGACCCGGAGCCGCTCGACGAGCCGCCGCTCCACACGTCCGGCGACCACGGCGAGATCCCGGGACCGGTGAACGACGCGTTCGGCTGGCGATAGCCCATGCCGCCCGCGAACTCGACCATTGCCAGCTTCGCCACCAGCACCGCGCCCGCCTCCTCGAGCCGGCGGATGACCGTCGCGTCGTAGTCGAAGCAGCGGTTGCGGAACGGCGCCGCGCCCCACGTGGTCGGAATGCCGCCCGACGTCGCGAGCAGATCCTTGGCGCCGTACGGGATGCCGTGCAGCGGCCCGCGGTCGCGTCCGGCTCTGAGCTCGCGCTCGGCGCGGCGCGCCTGCTCCAGCGCGCGCTCGCGCGTGAGGGTTACGACCGCGTTGAGCTTGCCGCCGACCGTCTCGAGGCGGTGCAGACACTGCTCGGCCAGATCGACCGGTGACAAACGCCCCGCGCGCAGGTCGGCGCCCAGCTCGCGGATGGTGCGAAACGCGACGCTCACGACGCGCTCAGGGATCGGCCCGGAACGGGACGAACGACTGGACCGGCTCGGCGTTGTCCGGAACTGCGGCCGCGCGCAACGCGGCCACGTCGCGCAGCATGCCGTCGATCGCCTCGCGGACGATGGCGAGCTGTGCCTCGTCCAGCCGCGCGCCGTAGCGGTGGCGGATGAGCGCGAAGAGGAGCGCCGCCTCGTCGTCTACTGGAGCCACACCGGGTTCAGCACGAGGTCGAAGTTCGGGTGCAGCTTGAACCCCTGCACACGCTTTCTGTGCACGATGACTTGCTTGCCGTGATCGACGAAGATCCACGGCGCGTCCTCGACCACGAGCTTCTGCGCCTCGCGGTAGAGCGGCACGCGCGCCTTCTCGTCGATCGTCGTGCGGCCGCGACGCAGCAGATCGTCGACGCGGTCGTTCTGGTAGTAACCAGCGTTGAACGCCGGCGGGAAGCGATCCGAGGACAGCAGCATGTACATCATGTGGTCGGGGTCGCCGATCGACGGATTCCAGGACATCTCGGCCATGTCCGGCTGCTCGAGATACTTCCGAAGATACGCGCCCCACTCCATCGTCTGGATCTTCGCGCGGACACCGACCTGCGCGAGGTTGGCCTGGATGACGGTGGCCATCTCGACCGGCGACTGCATACCGGAGCCCGACTCGGGTACGAGGAACGTGAGGTCGAAGCCGTTGGCGTAGCCCGCGTCTTTCAGAAGCGCGCGCGCTTTCTCGAGGTCGTACGGATAGCGGGCGGTGTTCTCCTCGTAGTACGAGCCATACACCGGCGAGATCGGGCCGCGCGAGACGATCGCCGTGCCGCGCAGGATGTCGCGGATGATCGCCTCCTTGTTGACGGCGTAGTTCAGCGCCTGGCGCACGCGCTTGTCCTTCAGCACCGGATGCCGCGTGTTCAGCGTGACGTACCACACCGCCGACGAGTTGCTCTCGGCCACGACGATGTTGGGATCGCGGCGGAGCTCGTCCAGGCTATCGGGCGGGACGTCCATCGTCAGGTCGATGTCGCCGGTCTTGAGCGCGACGAGCCGCGCCTGCGCCTCGACGATGGGCACGTAGATCGCCTGGCGGATTTTCGGCGCGCCGCCCCAGTAGGCGTCGTTGCGTGCCAGCACCACCTTCACGCCGGGCTCCCACGTCTCGAGCTTGAACGGCCCGGTGCCCACGGGGTGCTTGACGACATCCTTGCCCCACTTCTTGAGCGATTCGGGGCTGAACATGAACAGCGACTGGTGGGCGAGGTATTGCAAGAATGGCGTGAGCGCGGCTTTGAGCTTGATCTGGACGGTGCCCTGGTCGAGCACCTCGACGCCGGCGACGTTGCCGAGAAAGCCCTTCACGTAGGGATACGTGCCCGTCGCGTAGTACGGGCCCTTGTCGTTGAGCTGGCGCTCGAACACGAACTTGACGGCTTCCGCGTTGAACGGTGTGCCGTCGTGGAACGTCACGTTCGGCCGGAGCTTGAACGTGTAGGTGAGCCCGTCCTTGCTGATGTCCCACGATTGCGCGAGGCCCGGCACGAGCTTGTAGCTGCCGAGTTCCTGGCCGACGAGGCCCTCGAAGATGCGCTTGGTCACGCGCGCCGAGTTGAGGTCGGTGATCTGCGGCGGATCCATCGTGACCGGCTCGGCAAGGAGCCCGATGACGATCGCGTCCTTCGGGGGCGCGGCCGATGCGGCGGTGACGAGACCCAGCGCGATGAGGACGGCGAAGACGACGCGGCGTGTGCGCATGCGTGGCCCTCCTGAAAAGGCGGCTGATAATCGGCCGTGTAAGGACGAACGTTCTGCGGCCGACGGATGAAGGCTCACGACGCGCCGATCAGGCGATGCGCCGGCGATTCCGGCGCACCGCGTAGGCCCCGATCAGGGCGACACCGAGCCCGGCCAGCGAGAGGCTCGCCGGCTCGGGGACGGCGCTGGCGACGGGCTCGGCGTAGAGAAAGTCGTCCATCACGACCACGTCGCTTACGGGGTTGCCGAGCACGCCGTTGGAGACGATCGTGTTGATCCCCGAGGTGATCCGAACGCGACTGATTCTCTCGCCGCCCTGGGCCAGCGCGCCGAGGAACGTCAGCCCCTGGTTGCCGCCGATCAAAGCATCGCGGCTGTAAAAGACCTGATTACTCTCGTCGAAAAACTCGACCCTGGTGCCGCCGGGAGTTTCGACGTCGACGAAGATCACGCCGAACGCGCTGGTCGTGGCTGCTACGTTCGTCCCTGGCAGCAAGAAGATCACGTCCGTGATGTTGCTGTTGACGGCCGTGAACAGCTTCTGCGGGCTGAAGGTCTGAAAGTCGTTCGGAAAGCCGAACAGCGGCGGAACACTAGCACCGGCGTTCGCGCTGACGAGAAAGCCGGTGCCCGGCGTGGAGTATAGGACGCCGCGGGGCGAGTTGACGTTGAAGAAGTCGGCGGGCAGGGGATTGGGATCGGAGAACCCGGCGGGGACGCCATCCCAGTTGATCTCGCGGCGGAGGCCGCCGAAGGAGCCGTTGGCGCCGGCGACCGTGCCGCCGCCGATAGCGGCACGGAAGGCGTCGCGCGTAGGTGTGATTGCGGCGGCGTCAGGGCCGGCCGCCTCGAAGGTGACGAAGACGGCATAGGCTGGTGCCGCCATGGCCACGATCGGCAGAATAAGCGCCGCCAGAATCGCGAATCGTCGTCCGAACCGGGAGGAGTTCTGGTGTCTGGCCATCGTCGGTGCTCCTCTATCCTTAATCCGCGCCGCCTGCGCAGATCACAGGGCGCGGGGTCGGCAAGTGTAGCACCGCTTCACGCCACTTCAGGACAGTCCGATGTGTGCAGCGAAACGGACTAGCCGGCCGCCGCGGCGGTGACGAGACTCAGCGCGATGAGGACGGCGAAGACGACGCGGCGTGTGCGCATGCGTGGCCCTCCTGAAAAGGCGGCTGATTCTACACCACGCAGCGGCGCGCGCGATCTGCGGCCGACGTCGGAAGCCTAAGTCGTATTCTCGTCCAGCGCCGCGACGCTTTCGTCCAGATGCGTGACGCTCGTGGTACCGACGATCACTGTCGAGACCGCTGGCAAGCCGGCGGCAAAGCGGATCGCCGACTGCGCGAGCGTCCTCCGGCCGTCATGCCGCGTCGAGGCGCCGCCGGCGCGGAGCAACTCTCCGCCTCGAAGCGGCTGGTTGGCAATGACGCCGATCGCCCGCGCTTGCGCCCAGGCCAGGAGGTCATCGATTGTGGCGGGCACTCCACGCGAGACGGGTATTTGCAGTGTCGAGAAGCGCCGGCGGCCATCGCCGAGCGCGTGCTGTGCCTGCGCCGCCGTCCCGAAGCCCAGGCCGAAGAAACGGATCTTGCCCTCGGCGCCCAGCCGCTCGAGCGTCTCCAGAGCGCCATCGCGATCGAGGGCCGCCGCGGTGGGGCTGTGCAGCTGCAGCAGATCGATGCGGTCCGTTCGGAGCCTGCTGAGCGAAGCCTCCACCGCGGCCCGGAGATAGCCAGGAGAGTAGTCACCACGTCGGAACCAGCCCCGAAGCCGGCGCAACACGCCCGAGCCCGTGGTCGCGCGGCGCGCGAGCGACCAGAGATACGGACGCGCGTGGGCAACCACCGCCGGCGGCAGCCGCCAGCCAAGCCCGACTTTCGTCGCGATGACGACTCGGGCCCGGTGGGAAGCGAGAACCTCGCCGAGCAGGCGCTCGCTCTCGCCGGCCATATAGATGTCGGCGGTGTCGAAGAACGTCACGCCGCGATCCACGGCGTGCTCGAGCAGCGTCACGAGCTCGGCTCGGGTCTTCCCACCACGCTGTGCGCCGAGGTGACTGCACCCGAGTCCGACGACGGACACGGACAGTCCGGTGCTGCCGAGCTGTCTATAGATCAAGCCGCTGGCAGTCTGCCGACTCGCGGCGAATGACGAGGCGAAGATGGCCTTGAGCGCTCAAGTCACCCCGGTCCACGGCGCGCAACCAATACTGGCTGGTGCTGGTACAGAACACCATCGAGCCGTTGGATCTCAACGAAGGAACTCTCGCCGAGCAGCGAGACGAGCCGATCAATCGGGACTGCGTAGTATTGCGACGAGCCCGCAATCACCGTCGCCGGTTTCGAACCGCGCCCCTCGCGGATGAAGTACATCGCCACGTCATAGAAGTCGCCGTCCCAGTCTCGCGTCTGGACGACGAAGTAGCGGTCATCGCCGTCCGAGCGAAAACCGTACGGTATCAGCTGTGGCGAAGATCTTTTCTCCGTCGAGTAGTCGCGGACGCCGAGGATCGCGATTCCCCCGGGTCGGATGCATTGGTGGAAGTTTCCCAACGCCTCGCGGATCGCGCCGTCACTGAGCAGGTGCGGGATGGAGTTGTCGGCACTGAGCACGACGTCGAATCCTGATCCGTGAACCTCCGCGCACCGACGCATGTCCGCGACCGTGAAGTCAATGGCGAGGCTGCGTTGAGCAGCTTCTCGGCGAGCGCGCTCCACGGCCGCCGATGATAGATCGGAAGCCGTGATGACATACCCGAGCGCAGCGAGACCAAGGGCTTGAGTACCGATCCCGCATGAGACGTCGAGGATCGACCGCGGAGGCGGGCCCACATGCTGGCGAATGATGCCGTCGAGGGCTGCCGCCTGTTGAACGATGGCGGCGTCCCAATCTTGATAGATGAGGTGATAGAGCCTCGCGATCTCGTCGTACATGTCAGGGGCTGGAGATCAGGTCATCCTCTCGCGAAACGATCCGTCGCCCGGATCAACTCCTTCGTGATGCCGAGATTGCTCGCCGCATGTCCAGCATCGTTCACGACGACCAACTCCGAGCTGGGCCAGAGGCGATGCAGATTCCACGCCGTCGCGATCGGCGCCTGAAAATCGAAACGCCCGTGCACGAGCACCCCGGGAATGCTCGCAAGCCGACCCACGTCACGCAGGACACGCCCATCTCCAAGCCACGCATCGTGACGAACGTAGTGCGTGACGAGCCGTGCAAAGGCCATCGCAAACGATGGATCACGGAATCGAGGCGCCAATCCAGGGGTCGGAGGCCAATCCGGTGTCGCGGACTCCCACATGCACCAGGCGAGCGCCGCCCGCTCACGAGTCGCGGGGTCAGGATCCTGCAACAAGCGGCAGTACGCCTCGACGATATCGCCGTCACGATCGGCGACCGGCAAGGCGCTGCGGCGACGCTCCCACGCTTCGGGAAAGAACGCGGCAAGACCGTCACGAAACAACCAGTCGAACTCCTCGCGCCGACCCGTCCCCACTCCAAACAGGATCAATGCCGTGACACGAGTGGGAAACTGCTCGGCATAGGCAAGCGCCAGCGCGCTGCCCCACGACCCTCCCAACACCAACCACCGCTCGATCTCGAGATGCTCCCGCAGCCGTTCCATGTCGGCGATCAGATTGTCCGTGGTGTTTCCCGACAAGTCTGTCGCAGGGGAGCTCGCATGAGGCCGGCTCCGCCCACAACCACGTTGATCGAACAGCACAACGCGGTAATCGTTAGGATTGAACAGCCGCCGATGCCAAGGCGTACACCCGGAGCCGGGACCACCGTGTAAGACGACAGCTGGCTTGCCCCGGGGATTGCCGCACACCTCCCAGTAGACGAGATCATCGCCAGTGACCTTCAGCATGCCCTGCGCAAACGGCTCGATCTCTGGATACAGGTCCGGCATCGCTACTCGTTCCCCTGCACGTCGACCAGCCCGCGCAGCGGGCTGTACACGTAGCGCATATCGGTGGCGCGGCCGCGCCCTTCCAGCAAGAGCCAGTGAAAGCGCAGCGAGTGCGGCACGCCGTCGTAGACGAAGTCGATCTCCTTGATCGTCACTTTGAGCGGTTGCCGGCCGCGGGCGCAGTCGAGTTGATACTCGCGCACCTCGCCTTGTTTCCAGTGGCCGAGCGGAAATTTCACCTCGCCGCGGCAGCCGATGCTCTTGTCTCCCTCTCGCCCGAACTGGAGCGCCGCGGGTGCCATGCGGATCTCCTGCGTACCGTCCCAAGGCGCGCCGGTCCAGAGCTCGACGGGAATGAAGCGCGTGCGCGTCGCCCGATCGTAGGCGCGCTGCCACGCCGACCAGTCCTCCGCGCATGCCGCGCCAGCGAGCGCAAGGTAGAGCGCGATCAGCAGGAGGGTAGCCGGCGCTCTGGCGAGAAACGTGCCCTCCCGACTCAACGCGATCGACATGGCCGTGGCTGAGCGTTCTTGGTGAGCGGGTTACCGCCGGTCCGTAACGTGCGGTTGAAGAACCCGACGATCTCGCGATTCATCACCTGTTGGAATGCGTCGCGATCGAAGCCCTTTGGGTCTCGCGCGCCCTCACCGGCCACGATCTTCAGCGCCGTGGGAAAGCTCGTGACGAACGAGAAGTGCCCGGCACCCTTGACCAGAACGCATTCCGCCCAAGGCAGCGTCTTCGCCACGCGCTCGGCATGATACGGCACGCGCGTCAGGTCGTCCTTCTCCGCGGCATAGACAAGCGCGGGAACCGTGACCCTTGCCAGCGCATCGTCTGTGAACGGCGCCGCGTTCGGCGCCATGAGCAC
>JBKOZH010000085.1:0-9086 GCA_046725765.1 Candidatus Methylomirabilota bacterium
TCTGCAGCGCCATGTCGGTCTCGCGGACGATCGTGCGCAAACCATCCTCGTCGAGCGACGTCGTGCCGCCGTTGACGTGGCCGCAGACGTCAGGCCGCAGATGCAGCAGGACGTCGTGCGTGATCGGGCTCGAGCCGGGAAGCGAGTTGCCGCCGCTGTGGGACATGACGCACAGCCCATGCTTCTGGGCGCGCCGCACATCGGGCTCGCCGTCACGCGGGTGCGCATAGCCGCCGAAGCCGTACTTCGCGTGGCGCACGCCGTGCTTGGCCATCTCGGCGAAATCCTCCTCGGTGAGGCCCGGCTCCAGGACAACCGAGCCGGCGTTCACCTTCATGCCGTTCGGCCGGAAGCCGGCGAAGCACTTGGCGGCGGCGATCGCGAGCGCCTTCGATGCGGCCGCGTCGTGCGGGCGGCCGGGCGCGTGCACCCCCTCACCGGCCGAAACGACGGACGTGATCCCGCCGTGAACATACGAGTCGAGAAAGTCGACCGTCTTCTGGCGCGGCGTGTAGTCACCGAGCACGACGTGACAGTGCGAATCGACCAGGCCGGGGATCACCGTCGTGCCGCGGCAGTCGACGACGACGTCGGCGCGTGCGGCGTTCGTATGGCTGGCCGGGCCCAGCGCGGTGATCCGGCCGTTCTCGGCCAGAAGCGACTCGGGGTCCGCGCGCGGCGTGCTCAGCACGCCCGTCGCGAACGCTCCGATATTGATCAGCCCGAGGGTCGGCGCCACCGCAGGAGATGTACCAAGCAGACCGCGCGGGGGCAAGCCGTCGAGCGCTACCCGCGCGCGAGCTCCTGGATGGCGCGACGAAAGGCGTAGGAATCGATCGGCTTGGTGACGTAGTCGCCGAACCAGGCCGCCTGCACCCGCGGGCCGGGCGCTGCGCCTCCGGTGACGAAGGCGAGCGCCGGGGCGGGCCGCCCGCGCCGCGTGTGCTTGCGGCGTAGAGCCTCGAGAAACTCGCTTCTGGCCGCCTCCACCAGCTCGAGGTCGCAGACAATGACGTCGGCGATGAGCGTCACCGCGTTGGCGCGGGCGGCCGTCGTGGTCGTGACGAAGGCCCCGAACGGCTCGAGCATCCTGCGCACGGCGCCGAGAACGTGGTCATCGAAATCGATGACGAGGACATGGATTCCGTCGAGCTCTCGGCCGCCCACGTTGAAAGCGTATGGCGCGCGGCGGCGGCGGGACGGCGCTGCGAGCGCCAAGTTTGGCGCCAGGGACGACATGCATGCGAACAACTCGCGCTGGCGGCCGCGTCAGCGCTGGCGGCGGCGGAACGCGCGCGGCGAGACGCCGTGCCAGCGACGGAACGCGCGCCGGAACGCGCCCGGATCCTCGTAGCCGAGCAAAAACCCGACTTCGGCGACGCTGAACCCGCCGTCTCGCAGCAGCGGCTGAGCCATCTCCTGCCGCAGCTGGTTCAGCACGGCGGCAAAGCTCGTGCGCTCGGCGCGCAGCTGGCGCTGCAGCGTTCGCACGCTCACGCCGAGCGAGCTCGCGACGAAGGTCGCGTCGGGCACGCCGCCGCTCAGCCCGGACCAGAGCGTGCGTCGCACGCGGTCGGCGATCGTGAGCTTGGTGCTGAGCGCGGCCACCGCTTGATCCGCCACATGGTCGAGATAGCCGCTGAGCGTGGAATCGGACAGGGTCACCGGACGCTGCACGTCTCGGTCCTCGAACTGCAAGGCGGTCGCGACCGCCCCGAAGTCGAGACGACCCCGGAAGAATCGCTCGTACTCCGCGACCTCAACCGGCCGCCGATACGGCAGCTGCACGCACAGCGGTGCGATCGGCGCGCCGACGATCTCACGGCACACGGAGAGCAGCGCCGCGAGCCGGGCGTCCACGGCCACACGCAATGCGCGCAGCGCGGGCTGGACATCCACGCGGACCCACAGCGTATCGCGCTCGGTGTCGAGCGTGACGACGAGCGCGTCGGACACGATGCGCCCGTAGCGCGCCAGTCGTGTGAGGGCCGAGCCGAGCGTGTCGCTGTAGGCCATCGCGCATCCGACCAGTCCGAACTCGCGGGCGCGCGCGTCGGCGCCGAGGCGCAGGCCGATCGCCGGGTCGGCGATGCGTGCGGTGATCGCGCCGCAGAGCCGTGCGAGGGCCGAAAGCGGGATCCTCGTGTCGGGGGCGCGGAGGTGGCGCTCGTCGAGGCCAGCGGCGCGCAGCAACTCCGCTCGCGGCAGGCCGAGCTGCGTCACTCGGTCGAGGTGCATCAGCGCCAGGCGCGCGAGACCGCACGGTTCGCCGGCGATGCCGTCGAGCTGTCCGCGCGCGGCCACGATGGACGCGAGGGTACGGCGCGCGCCGACGTCAGCGGGGCGTCGGGGGCGCCAAGTTTCGCGCCATGGGCGACACACCGCCGAAAACGAACGCCATCAACGATGGCGGCGACGAAATGCCCGCGGCGAGACGCCCTGCCAGCGGCGGAACGCGCGCCGGAACGCGCCCGGATCCTCGTAGCCAAGGAGGAACCCGACTTCGGCGACGCTGAACCCGCCATCTCGCAGCAGCGGCTGCGCCATCTCCTGCCGTAGCTGATTCAACACGGCGGCAAAGCTCGTGTTCTCGCTATGGAGCTGCCGCTGCATCGTGCGGACGCTCACACCGAGTGCACTCGCGACGAAGCTCGCCTCCGGAACGCCCGCGCTCAGCTCGGACCACAGCGTGCGTCGCACGCGGTCGGCGACGGTGAGCTTGGTGGTGAGCGCGGTCACCGCTTGATCCGCCATCCGGTCGAGATAGCCGGTGAGCATGGGATCGGAGAGCGAGACGGCACGTTGCACGTCCTTGTCCTCGAGCTGCAAGGCCGTCGCGACCGCCCCGAAGTCGAGACGACCCCGAAAGAAGCGCTCGTACTCCGCCACCTCGGCCGGCCGCCGATACGGCAGCTGAACGCACAGCGGCGCGAACGGCGCGCCGACGATCTCGCGGCACATGGCGAGCAGCGCGGCCAGCCGGGCGTCGACGGCGACGCGCAGGGCGCGGAGCGCGGGCTGGACGTCGAGCCGTACCCAGAGCGTGTCCTGCTCGGGCTCGAGCGTGACGACCAGCGCGTCGGACACGATGCGCCCATAGCGCGCGAGCCGCGTCAACGCCGCGCCGAGCGTCTTGCTGTACGCCATCGCGCACCCGACCAGGCCGAACTCGCGGACATGGGCGTCGGCGCCCAGACGCAGTCCGATCAGTGGATCATCGACGCGTGCGGCGATCGTCGCCCACAGGCGTGCAACCGCTGAGAGCGGGATTCTCGCATCGGGATCTCGGACGTGGCGCTCGTCGAGACCGGCCGCCCGCAACAGCTCCGCTCGAGGCAGGCCCAATTGCGCTACGCGGTCCAGGTGCATCAGCGCCAGACGCGCGAGACCGCACGGCTCACCGGCCAACGTCTGCGCTTCCATTCCGGCGCCTCAGGGAGCGCGGAAGACGGGACGCCGGTTCTCGTCCAGCAGGACGACGGCGGGCCGATCCTGCGCGATCGAGACGATGGCGCGCGTCTTCAACGCCGCGTCGTAGAGAACCACGGCCGGCTCGCCGTCGAACATGGCGAGCGCGGCGCGCTTGTCGCCACGCTCGTCGAAGAGCTCGATGGCGGGACCACCCTGATCGATGCCGATGCGCGCTCGTGTGCGCTCGCCGGGACCGAGCAGCGACAGCTCGGGCCCGCGCGTCGTGAACTGCAGCACGGCGCCCGCCGCCTCACCGCCCGGGCTGAGGAGCACGAACCGCTGAGCGCTCACCGTGCGCGGTCCCTGCGCGAGACCCGGCGTTCCATAGAGCAGCGCGAGCGCCACCGCGCCGGCGCCGATCGCGAGGATCGTCCGCGGCGCCATCGTTAGCGGTTCATCGCGCGCTTGACGACCATCGCCGCGATTCCGGCGAGCGCGGCCTTAGCCACCGGCGAGCTGAGCATGCTGCCCAAGCCGCCCGCTGCTCCCCCCGGCTCCGTCGCGGTGCCTTTGCTGGCCCCGGTGCCGAAGAGATCGCGCAGTCGGCCCGGAATCTCGTGAATGTTCGTAAGGGCGTCGCCGAGATCGCGCGGATTGCTCGTCACGTTGTCCGGCAGCGGCATGCCCTTCGCCGCGGCCCGCTGCTGCAGCATCCGTGCGAACGACGCGCGCTCCTCTGGCGACAAGCGGGCCAGCGCCTCTTGCGCGGCCTGCGCGTACTCGTCCCGCGGGACCGCGTGAGCGACATCCCGATAGCGGTCCACCACTTCCTGGTCGGAATATCCCTCCGACGGATGTCCCTGGTCGTAACGGCGGACGAAGTCGCTGTACTCCTGCTGTCGCTTTCCGCTGCCGAGCAGATCGTCGAGCATGCCCATGCTGACTCCTCCAATCCGGACGTCGGTGCTTCCAATCCGGACGTCGGTGCTTCGATCGAGCGTCGCGGATCGGGCACCGCACGGTGAAGGGCCGAATGGTTCGGCGGCCGCGTGCCGAATGGCGGTAGGCGCCGCGGGTACACTTCGTGACGAAGGGCGGCACCGATGGATCTCCTCAAGGTTGCAGGCTCAGCCGTGCTGCTGCTCCTTGCCCTCGCGGCGCCGCTTCAGGCTCAGCCGCCTCCGGGACGGCCGGCTCAGCACGACGCGACGGCCGCCGCGACACTCAAGGTGTGGAACCGCCCGATCGCGGAGTTTCGTGTGCCGGTCCGCCAGGTGCCGCCGGCCGCCCGCGCGACGAATGCCGTGCGACGCATCGACGCGCTGCCGGACGATGGACGGTCGGCCGCGATCCACGCGGAACGCGCGACCGTCGGTGACCTTCGCGGCATGATCATCTTCGCCGGAGCCGAGACGCTCTTCGCCATCGTCGACGGCGATCTCGACCCGACGAGCGGCGAGACGCTAGAGGGCGTCAGCGCGCGGGCGGTCGAGCAGCTTCGTGCCGCCCTGCAGGCGCGCACCGAGCAGCGCCGCCTGCCCGTCATGCTGCGGGGACTGGCCCTCTCGGTGGGGGCGACGCTCGTTCTGCTGGCGGCCCTGTGGGCCATCCGTCGCTCGGCGGATCGGGCGCACCTGCGATTGACGAGCGTCATCCACCATCCGGCGATCTCGTGGCTCGGCCGCGACATCTGGCCGCTCCTGGCGACGCTCCAGCGCGCCATGGTGCATGCGACGGCATCGGCGCTCGCCTTCGTCAGCCTGTATTTGTGGCTCGCCTTCGTGTTGCGCGAGTTTCCGTACACGCGGCCCTGGAGCGGGCTCCTTGGCGAGTACCTCACGACGGTCCTCGCCCGCCTCGGCGCCGGCGCGCTGGAGGCGCTTCCCGGTCTGTTCGCCGTCGTCGTCATCTTCATCGTCACGCGGTTTGCGGTGCGAGCCGTCGACGTCTTCTTCCGCGCGGTCGAGCGCGGAGCGGTCACGCTCAGCGGCGTTCAGGCGGACACCGCGCGGGCCACGCGCCGCATCACCGCGGTCTTGATCTGGATCTTCGCGCTGACCATCGCGTACGAGTACATCCCGGGGTCGGAAACGGACGCCTTCAAGGCCATCGGGATCTTCACGGGCCTCGTGGTGTCGCTGGGCTCCGCCGGTCTCGTCAACCACCTCATGAGCGGCCTCGTCGTGGTCTATTCGCGCGCGCTGCGGCCGGGCGAAGTGGTGCAGTCGGGCGAGATCGTGGGCATCGTGCACGAGGTCGGCCTGCTGTCGACAAAGCTCGTCAGCCCCAAACACGAGGAAATCACGATTCCCAATGCGGTCCTGGCCGGGACGACCGTGACGAACTATTCACGTCTCGCCGGCGAGGCCGGCGCCATGGTGTCGGCCTCGGTGACCATTGGCTACGACCAGCCGTGGCGGCAGGTGCATGCGCTGCTGGTCCTCGCCGCGGAGCGGACGCCGGACGTACGCAAGGAACCAGCGCCGTACGTGCTGCAGCGCGCGCTGTCCGACTTTGCCGTTCAGTACGAGGTGCGCGCGCACATCGAGACGCCCGAGGCGCGATTTCGCGTGCTCTCCGACCTATACGCGCAGATCCAGGACGCCTTCAACGAGTTCGGCGTCCAGATCATGGTGCCTGCCTTCGAATCGCAGCCCGAGCGGTCGGTGGGGGTTCCCAAGTCACGATGGTTCGCGGCGCCGGCCGCGTCGCCGAACGAGTCGTCGAGAAAGTCGGCCTGACGGCGCCTCAGTACTCGCCGAGACAGCGATCGACGATGGCCTTGGCGCGCGCCCAGTCGTACGAGCGGAACATGCGCGTGTTCACGATGGGCTGCGCCGCGGAGTAGAACATCTCGTACTGGAGCTGCCGGCCGCCGAATTCCGTGCCAACGAAGTCCCACACGAGCTTGAGCAGCTTGACCCGCTCGCGGGCGCCGACGCTGGCGCCGCGCAGGAATTTCTCGACGTCGGCGCGCGTCTCGGCGCTGGTAAACGACGCCTCCGACGACGGCAGCTGCTGGAAGGCGCCGCCGGCCAGCTCGCGGATTGCGCGCAGCATGTCGACGATGAGCCGGCGCTGCAGGCTCATCCCCGCGTAGACATACTGCGGGTGCGGCCGCGCCACGCCGTCGCGGATCAGCGGATTGCGCTCCGCGGCCTGCACGAGGGCGTCGAACGTGGCGCACAAGGCCGCGAGATCGCCGCCGAGTGACGCCTGCGCGTCGGGCCTGGTATGTGCCGCGTGCACCTCGAGCAGCTTCAGCGCGAGACCCGCCATGAACTCGAGCTTCACGGTGAAGCGCACGAGCGACTGGAAGTTGGCGAGCGTGTGCGAGGGTGACTCGTGGAACTGCGCATTGACCAGGTCGACGTTGCGGTAGATGAAGACCTGCTCCCACGGGACGAATACGTCGTCGAAGACGATCGTCGCGTCGACCTCGTCGAACCGGGACGACAGCGGATAGTCGAACACGCTCGTGGTGCCCTGCGCATAGGGACGGCGGGGATACACGCGGAGCCCAGGAGCGTTCACCGGCGTCACGAACGAGAGCGCGTACTGCTCGTCGCCGGGGACGAGCGGCGTGATGTACGAGATGAAGAGCCAGTCGGCCAGGACGGCCGACGTGGTGATGCCCTGCGCGCCGCGCACGACGATGCCGCCGTCCCGCTCGGCCGCCACGCCGGGGTAGAGGAACGGCTCCGGCTGCCGGTGCGCCGGCTGGGAGCGATCGATCTGCAGCGGCACGATCCCGTACGCGACGTAGAGCTCCTCGTCCCGCGCGCGCTCGTAGAAGCGCACGACGTTGTCGCCGAAGCGTGCGCCGCCGCGGTCGAAGAGCTGGCGCCATCCCGCGAACGCGCTCAGCACGCACGCGACGTGATCTGGCGTACGGCCCATGAGCCCGTACGAAGGCTCGGCCCACAGACGGTGCGCGCGGCGCCGGGCGCCCAGGTCATCGGCCGACCGCGGGACCAGCCACATCGCGCTGTGGCGCCGGCCGGTCGCGGGATCGACGTACGTCGTGCTCGCCTGCGCCTCGGGCGCGCGCGCCAGCTCCCACGTCTGCGCGATACGCCGGATGGGCTCGGCGAAGGCGGGATGCTTCGTCACGTCGTCGATCCGCTCGCCGTCGAGGAACACGGCGCGGCCGTCATTGAGGCTTGCGAGATAGTGCTCGCCGCTGCGCATCGCGGCAAACGTTGCCACACCGTCCGCCGGATGACAAACCGGTCGGCCGATGATACGGTCTCGCCCGTCGTGGGCCGCCCGCCGCTCGTCGTCGTCTTCGTCGCCATCGTCGTGATCGCGCTCGGCGAGCTCGGTGGCGCCGTGCTCTCCCAGCTCCGGCCGGCCACCGCGCGCTGGGCGGCCGCGCGCATCGCGGCCAACCCGCAAGCGCACGGCCTCACCGGCTCTGCCGAGTACGACGACACGATTCGCGAGCGCACCGTCTTCTCCGTCGAGGCCGGGCTCTCGTTCTTTCACACGCACGCCGAGGGGACGGGGCTCGTGCTCTTCTTCGCCTCGACCCTGGTGGCCAGCGTGGTGCGGCGGCGCATGGTCCGCGCAGTGCTCTATGCGCTGCTCACGATCGGCGCGCTGTTCCCCTCGGGCTATCTGGTCTATGCGATCGCCGTGCTGCAGCTCGGCCGGGACAGCGGCATCGAGCTCGCGGAGCGATGGGTGCTCGCGCCGCTCGGCTCCGCGGCGATCGTCGGGCTCGTCGGCCTGGCGCTGGCGCTCGGCCGGCGCGGGCCAGCGCCGCACCCGACGGAGCCGTAGCCGCACGTGGCCGCGTTGGAGACGTGGCGGCTGCCGCCCCGCGGTGTGCTGCTCGCCGCCGTACTGCTGCTCGTGGGCGCGGAAATCGGCGGGGCGTCGATGGCGCGCTACAAGCTCGAGCTGGCGCGCTGGGCCCGCGCCGGCATGCTGGCGCACCCCGCGGCTCACGGGCTGGTTGGCGTGCGCGACGTCGACGAGCGGGCGCTGGACGAGGCGCTGTTCCGCTTCGACGCCGGGCTGCGGCTGTTCCACATGCACGCCGAGGGCATGGCGCTCGTGGTCATCGCAACCACCACGGTGGCCGCGACCCTGGCGCGATCGGCGGCGCCGCGGCGTGTGCTCATCCTGCTTCTCACGGTTGGCGGCGTCGGTTATCCTCTCGGCTACCTGATCTGGTGCGCGCTCATCCCGGCGTACGGCGTGGAGAGGAGCAAAGCCATCGCCGAGTGGCTCGTGTGGATACCGTTCGGCGGCGCGACCATCGTCGCGCTGCTCTGGCTCGCGGTCCTGACCGCCGCGCGCATGGTGCGCCGATGACGCCGCGACGCGCGGGCGCGCTCGCCCTGCTCGCCACGCTCGTCGCCGCCGCGTCGGCGTCGGGCCATCACACGGGCGCGTACACGCCGAAGGACAATGCGATCACCGAAAACTTCAAGCAGGTGAAGTTCTCGGTGCAAGCCGGCAAGTTCGACGTTGCGCTGCGCCTCTACGACGCAGGCCCGTTGCGCGCCGAGATGCAGACCCGCGCGGCCGCGCTGCCGGAGGGCCTGGAGGCGCGCACGCGCGCGGCGCTGGCGGCGCGCGACGCCGGCGAGGCCGAGCGCGGCTTCATGGTCTTCTTCGTGGCGCTCGCGCGGGACCTCGCGCGCGAGGGCGCCCGTCAGCTGGCG
>JBKOZH010000230.1:0-13867 GCA_046725765.1 Candidatus Methylomirabilota bacterium
AGGATGGTGACGTGAAAACGTTGGGGCGTGGCCAAGCGGTAAGGCGCGGGACTTTGGATCCCGTATTCGGAGGTTCGAATCCTCCCGCCCCAGCCACTCTCAGAGCGAGGTCTTCATGTCCTACGACCTGAAGCTGTTCACCGGGAACGCCAACCGGCCGCTGGCGGAGGAGATCGCGCAATACCTCAGGGTGCCGCTCTCGGACGCGGACGTCACGCGCTTCTCCGACGGTGAGGTCTACGTGCAGGTGAACGAGAACGTCCGCGGCGCGGACGTCTTCGTCATCCAGCCCACCTGCCCGCCCGTGAACGACACGCTCATGGAGCTCTTGATCATGATCGACGCGCTCAAGCGCGCGTCGGCGCATCGGATCACCGCGGTGCTGCCCTACTACGGCTACGCGCGTCAGGACCGCAAAGTACAGCCGCGCGTTCCGATCTCGGCCAAGCTCGTGGCCGACCTGCTCGAGGCGGCGGGTGTCGACCGCGTGCTCGCCCTCGACCTGCACGCCGGCCAGATCCAGGGCTTCTTCAACATCCCTGTCGATCACCTGTTCGCCGGCCCCGTCGTGATGATCGACTATCTGCGGAAGAAGGACTTGCAGGATCCCGTCCTCGTCTCGCCGGATGCGGGGGGCGTCGAGCGGGCGCGCGCGATCGCCAAGCGGCTGAATGCGAGCCTGGCCATCATCGACAAGCGGCGCGATCGGCCCGGCGCGGCGGTGGCCATGAACCTCATCGGTGACGTCGAGGGACGCGACGCTGTGGTGATCGACGACATGATCGACACGGCCGGCACGCTCGTGCAGGCCGTCACCGCCATACAGCGTGAGGGCGCGCGGCGTATTCTCGCCTGCGGCATCCACCCCGTGCTGTCGGGCCCGGCCATCGACCGCATCAAGGGATCGCCGATCGAAGAGGTCGTCGTCACCAACTCGATCCCGGTCGCGGCGGACAAGCGCGCGGCCGGACGCCTGACCGTGCTGACGGTGGCCCCGCTGCTCGGCGAAGCAATTCGACGGATCCACGACGAGGAATCCGTCTCGACCCTGTTCGTGTAGAGCGAGGAGCAAGGAGAGCCTTTCATGGACACGCCCGAGATCACCGTCAAGCGCCGCGAGGGCACGGGCAAAGGCATCGCCCGCCGCCTGCGCCGCGACGGCGCCGTCCCCGCCATTCTCTATGGCGGTGCCGCGCCGCAGACCATCACCGTCAACCCACGCGACGTGCTGCGGATCATCCACGGCCGCGAAGGGTCCACGCAGCTGTTGTCGCTCAAGTTCGACGGCGACGGCGGCGCGCGGATGGCGATCATCCGCGACATGCAGTTCGATCCCGTCACCGAGAAGCTCGTGCACGTCGACATCCAGGAGGTCCGCGCGGATCGCGCCATCACCGTGCGCGTGGCCGTGCATCCCGTGGGCGAGGCGATCGGTGTGCGGGACACGAAGGGCATCCTCAACCTCGTCATGCACGAGGTGGAGGTTTCGTGCCTGCCGACGAACATTCCCGAGCGCATCGATGCGGACGTCTCGAACCTCGCGATCGGCGACGTGCTGGCGGTGCGCGACCTGCGTCCGCCGGAGGGCGTGCGCATCGTGAACGATCCCGGTCAGGCCGTCGCCACGGTGTCCCCGCCGATGGCCGAAGAAGTCGCGCCGACGGCGGAGGCCACGGCCGCGGTCACCCCGGCGGAGCCCGAGGTCCTCACCGAGCGCAAGCCGAAGGAAGAGGCCGCGCCCGCCGAGGCCGAGGGCAAGAAGGCGCCCGCTCCCAAGAAGGCGGAAAAGGAAAAGTAAGCCGGAGGCGACGCGTTGGCCCATGTGGTGGTGGGGCTGGGCAACCCCGGCCCGGAATACCGGGACACCCGCCACAACATCGGCCAGCGCGTCGTCGACCATCTCGCCCAGCAGCTCAAGCGCGCCTGGCATCCCGACGCGCGCGCGCTCATCGCCCGCGGCTCCTGGCGCGGCGACACGCTCTATCTGGTCAAGCCTCAGACGTTCATGAACGTCAGCGGACCGGCCGTGCGCTCGGCGCTGGCGTCGCTCGGCGGCGGCCCCGAGGATCTGGTGCTCGTTTACGACGACATCGACATGGTGCTGGGAAAGGTCCGCACTCGGCTCAAGGGCAGCGCCGGCGGTCACAATGGCGTGCAGTCGGTCATCGACGCGCTCGGCACCGAGGCGATCCGCCGCGTGAAGATCGGCATCGGCCGCCCGGAGCATAAGGCTCAGGTGCCCGACCACGTGCTGACGACGTTCGAGCGGGACGAAGAGGAGATCGTCGCCGCCGCGGTGGCGACGGCCGCCGAGCGAGTGCTCGGCCTGCTCGCCCGACCCTGAGTTCTTAGTCTCTGCGCAGCTCCTCGAGCAGCTCGCGACCCTGGGACCATTCGCCATAGCCGGAGTCCGTGTTGATGTGCCCGGCGCCGTCGAGCGTGACGAGACGACTGCCCCAGGCCCGCGCAAACGCCGCCGCGCGCTCCGCGCTCACGTAGGGATCGTCCGTGCTCGCGACGACGATGCTGGGAAAGGGCAGCGGCACGAGCGGCACCGGCGCGAAGCTCTGCACCGCCTCCAGCACCATCGCCACCATGTCCACATCGGCCGGGGCGACGAGCAACGCGCTCTTCACCGGCCGGCCGCCGGCCGCGACGTGATGCGCGACGAGCGCACAGCCGAGGCTGTGTGCAACGAGCACCGGCGGCCGGTCGCACGCACCGATCGCGCGATCGAGCGCCTCACGCCACTCGCCGAGCGAGGGGTTGAGCCAATCGCGCTGCATCACGCGCCGGCATGACGGGTCGGCCGCCTCCCAGCGGCTCTGCCAGTGCTCCGGCCCGGAGTCGGCGTAGCCGGGAAGCACGAGCACCGGCGCGTTCATCGGAAGAACAACAGCGTAGTGAGGACGAAGAGCGGGACGAGAATGCCGACGCTGTAGAGCATGTAGCCGAAGAACGAGGGCATCGTGACCTTGGCCTCTTCGGCGATCGCCTTCACCATGAAGTTGGGCGCGTTTCCGATGTAGGAGTTGGCACCCATCGCGACGGCGCCCACGCTGATGGCGGCCAACACTCGGTGTGTGACGCCCACGACCTCGTCCGGCATGCGCATCCCCTGCGCGAGCGCGAGGAACGTCAGATACGTGGGGGCGTTGTCGAGAAACGACGACAGCACGCCCGTCGCCCAGAAGAAGTGCCACGGCTCGCGCACGCGGAGCTCCTCGCCGCGCACGCGCAGCAGCTCCAGTGCGGGAATCATCGTCAGGAAGATGCCGAAGAAGAGCACGGCGACCTCGATCATCGGATACGCGGTGACGCCGTTCGCGCGCCGGATGGCAGCCGGCGTAAGCGCGAGCGAGGCGCCGGCTGCGCCGACGATGACGACCTCACGCCACGGCGCGTGCAGGAACGCAACGGCGAGCACGACGGCAGCCAGGCCCAAACCGTTCAGAGCGCCGCCCACGCGCAGCGGCTCGAGCTGCGTGCGGTCGCGCGCGAGCGCCGCGATCGGCTCGTGCACGTACTGCCGCGTGTCCCACACGAAATAGACGACGAGGAGGATGCCCGTGAGGAAGAGCCAGGACGGCCACAGCCGGAACGTCCACATGAAGGGCACGCCCTGCAGGTAACCGAGGAACAACGGAGGGTCGCCCAACGGCGTGAGCATGCCGCCCACGTTGCTCACGACGAAGATGAAGAAGATGACGGTGTGCTTGACGTGCTGGCGCTCCCGATTGGTCTGCAGAAGCGGCCGGATCAGCACCATGGACGCGCCGGTCGTGCCGATGAAGGAGGCGAGCAGCGCACCGATGGCGAGAAAGCTCGTGTTGATGAGTGGGGTCGCCTGGAGATCGCCTGTCAACCGGATGCCGCCCGAGATCGTGTAGAGGCCGCCGAGCAGCACGATGAACGAGACATACTCCTCGGCCATCGCGAGCAGCGCGGCCGGACGCCGCCCCAGATAGAGTGCAAGCACGGGCAGTCCGAGCGCCGCCGCGACCAGGAGCTTGTTACGATTCGACTCCCACCAGTGGGCGACCCAGAGCGGACAGACGGCGACCGCGAGCAGCATCAGGACGAAGGGAACGACCGTGTAGACGGGGGGCGCGAGGCTCGCCGTCACGCGCTCGGCTCACGCTGCGATTGCTGGGGGTAGGACCACATGGTATATAGTTGACATTTATCCACCAGGCCTGTGATTCCGCGGAGGGGGGAGCCGAGTGACCAAGGTCATCGTTGAGCCCGACGAGTCCTTCGAGAGCGCGCTGAAGCGCTTCAAGAAGCAGTGCGAGAAGGCCGGGCTCCTGTCCGAGTTCAAGAAGCGCCAACATTACGAGAAGCCCAGCGTTCGGCGCAAGCGGAAGGCCCTCGCCGCGCGCAAGAAGGCCAAGCGGCGGGAGCGGATGGCCGATTAGCAGCGGCAGCACTCCGGACGGTACCGCCAGCACTTCCGCCCCCCCTGGGCGGGAGCGAACGAGGCGAAGGGTGGAGGCAGGCCGACTCTGGGGGCGCGGAATCGAATGGGACACCGTCCGCGCTCTGGTCGCTTCCGATGCGCGCACCGCGATGGGTCGTGAGCGCGCACTGACGGCGGAGCCCCTCACCGACCCCACCGACGTCGAACAAGCCCTCGAGAGCACGGCCGAGGCGCGTCGCGCGCTCGCCGAGCAGGGTGCCCCCCCACTCGATGGCGTGTCCGATCCCCGCCCCATCCTCGAGCGCGCTCGGGCCGAGGGCAGCGTGCTCGACGGTCCTGAGCTGCTCGCGCTGCTCCCGCTGCTCGACGCCGCGCCCCGGCTGAGCGCCTACGGACGCGCGATCCGTCCGGTGGCGCCGACCCTCGCCGCCGACGCCGAAGCGCTGCCACGCCTTGGCGACCTGCGAGATCTGCTGCGCAAGGCGCTGGACGACGACGGTGCCCTGACGGACCGCGCGAGCGCGCGGCTGGGCCAGCTTCGCCGCGAGATTCGCGAGCGGCGCCGACGCCTCGTCGCCGAGCTCGAGCGGCTGCTGCACGCCGAGGGCGATCGGGTCTTCGCCGACCGCTTCGTCACCGTGCGACACGGCCGGTACGTCCTGCCGCTGCGCGCGGAAGCGCGCGGCCGGCTGCGCGGCATCGTGCACGACCGCTCGCAGAGCGGCCAGACGCTCTTCGTCGAGCCCGAGGCGATGGTCGAGGCGAACAACGATCTCGTTGCGCTCGAACGCGACGAGCAGCAGGAGACGGTTCGCATCCTGACGGAGCTGACGGAGGCCGTCCGCGCGCGCCGCGATGAATTGGCCGTGCTGGTCGACACCCTCGGCGCGCTGGACTGGGTCTTCGCGCGCGCCCACCTCGCCGAGAGGATGGAGGCGTCGCGCCCCACCATCGCACGCGATGGTCGCGTCGATCTCAAAGCCGCCCGCCACCCCCTGCTGCTGGCCCAGCGCTGGCGGGACCCCGCGCGCGAGGTCGTCCCGGTGGATCTCGAGCTCGCGCCCGACCGCCCGCTCCTGCTGATCACGGGCCCCAACGCCGGGGGCAAGACGATCGCCCTCAAGACCCTGGCGCTCCTCTCGCTGATGACGCAGGCCGGCTGCCACGTGCCGGCGGCGGAAGGGTCGCGGGTGCCGATCTTCGAGCGGCTCTTCGCCGTGATCGGCGACGATCAGTCCGTGGCCGAAAACCTCTCGACGTTCTCAGCATTCATCAAGCAGATCCGCGAGGTCCTGACGGAGGCCGACGAGCGTTCGCTCGTGCTGCTCGACGAGCTCGGCGCCGGGACCGATCCCGACGAGGGCGCCGCGCTCGCGCGCGCGATCCTCGAGTCGCTCGCCGATCGCGGCGCGCTGGTGGTAGCCACCACTCATCTGGAGCCGCTCCGGGCATTCGCCGCCGTCGAGCCACGGGCGCGGAACGCCTCGGTGGAGTTCGATGCCGCCACGCTGGCGCCGACGTTCCGCCTCGTCTACGACCGGCCGGGGCAGTCGTGGGCGCTGGCGATCGCCGCGCGGCTCGGCGTGCCGTCGGAGCTGATCCTGCGCGCGGAGGAGCACCGGTCGGCCGAGGCGCGCCGTCTGGGCGAGCTGCTGGCGCAGCTGGACGCGCGCAATCGCTCCGAGGCCGAGCGTGTGCGCGAGCTGGAGCGCCGCGAGACCGAGACGGCGACGCGGTTGGCCGCCGCCAGCGATGCGGAGCGCCGCGCGCAGGAGCAAGCCCGCACGCTGCTCGAGCGGGCCAAGACCGAAGCCGCGACGCTGGTGACCGACATCCGGCGCGCCGTGTCGTCGGAGTGGGAACGCCTCAAGCGCGCCGACCGGAGCCGGCCCGCGCTGCAGGAGAGCCGCCGGCGCCTGCAAGATGCCGCCGCCCGCGTCGCGCCGAGCATTTCCGAAGCGCCGGCCGACGCGAGGCCGCTCGTTCCCGGCGCCGCTGTCGTGGCCGCGCACCTCGGGCTCAAGGGCGAGCTCGTCGACGTCCAGGGCGAGACGGCCACCGTGCGCGCGGGCTCGGTGACCGTGCGCGTGCCGCTCGCCGCACTGCGCGCGGGCGAAGCCCCGCGACCCGTCACCGCGGGCGCGATCCGCGTCGCCCGGGCGACGACCGAGGCGGCGCCGTCCGGCCGCGGCATCGGTCCAGAGCTGATGCTGCTGGGCAAGACCACCGACGAGGCGCGCGATCTCGTCGAGCAGTATCTGGACGACGCCTTCATGGCGGGGCTAGCGAACGTGCGGCTGGTCCACGGCAAGGGCACCGGAGCGTTGCGCAAGGCGGTGCGCACGCTGCTCTCCAGCCATCCGCTCGTGGAGTCGTTCCGGGACGGCGAGCCGTCCGAGGGAGGCGCCGGCGCAACTGTTGCCGCGCTCAAGGTGAGCTGACGATGGCCACCTACTCGGCGGCCGTCCTCGACGACATCCGGGCAGGTGTGGACATCGTGGACTTCATCGGGCGGTTCGTGAATCTCAAGAAGGCGGGCGTCAACTGGAAGGGCCTCTGCCCCTTCCACGGCGAGAAGACGCCCTCGTTCATGGTCAACCCCAAGAAGGGCATCTTCCACTGCTTCGGCTGCGGCGTCGGCGGCGACATCTTCGGCTTCCTGATGCGCCAGGACCGGCTGTCGTTCCCCGAGGCCGTCCGCGCGCTCGCCAAGACCGCCGGGGTGACGTTGCTCGCGGAGCGTGGCGCGCAGCCCGGCGACTCCGGCCGCGAGGAGCTGTTCCGCGTGATGGACCTCGCCGGCCGCTATTACGCGGAGACGCTCTGGAAGCCGGCCGGCGAGCGAGCGCGAACGTATCTCGCAGAGCGCGGAATCGATCCCGAGGTCGCGAAGCGCTTCGGCCTCGGCGCAGCACCCGACGCCTGGGATCGTCTGCTGGACTTCATGAAGGGTGAAAAGGTCGCTGAGGACACGCTGGTCGCCGCCGGTCTCGTGATCCAGCGCGAGAACCGCAGCGGCGTGTACGACCGTTTCCGCAACCGGCTCTTGTTCACGATCCGCGATCTGCAGTCGCGCGTGGTGGCCTTCGGCGGCCGCGCGTTCGGCGATGAGCAGCCCAAATACCTCAACTCCCCCGAAACGCCGCTCTACACCAAAGGCAACCTGCTCTATGCGGCGGATGTCGCGCGCGAGACCATGCGCGCCAAGAATCGGGCGGTCATCGTCGAGGGCTACGTCGACTGTCTGATGGCCCATCAGCACGGGTTCACCGAAACGGTCGCCGCGCTCGGCACCGCCTTCACACCGGCGCAGCTGGCACTGCTGCGGCGCTACTGCGACGAGGTCGTGACGTTCTTCGACGCCGACGCCGCCGGCCAGAAGGCGGCAGAGCGCGCCGAGGAGCTGCTCGAGCCGACGTCCGGCGGGCTCGCCTGGGCCGTGAATCGCTCTGGCGGCTTCGAGACGGGGGGCGCGCTGCGCGTGAAGGTCGCGCTGTTGCCCGCGGGTCACGATCCCGACACGTTCCTGCGCGCCGAGGGCGCGGCCGGATTCGCCGAGCGCATCGGCGGCGCGCGCAGCCTCTTGTCGTATGCGCTCGAGCGCACCATCCGCGAGTCGGATGGCAGCGCACCGCGCGCCCGCACCAACGCCTTCGCCCGCGTCGCTCTGATGCTGTCCAAGGTGAGCGATGCCGAGGAGGCGGCGACCCTGTCGCGCGAGGCCGCCCTGCGTCTCGGTGTGGACGCGACCCAGCTCTGGATCGAGGCCCAGCGGTTGTCCGCTTCGTTGCGCAAGCCGTCTGCGCCCGTCGGCAAGGCCGCCATCGCCGCCACACCGGGCTCCGCCGACGACAAGAAGCTGATTACGAAGCTGGTGACGCTGCTGCTCGCCGATCTCGAAGCCCGGCCGATCCTGCTGCCCCTCCTCGAACCGTCCGACGTCGCGCATCCGGCCCTGCGCGAGATCGTCGAGACGCTGAAGCGCTGCCCACAAGCTCCGGCTCCCGCGCTCCTCGCGGAGCTGGCGAGCGACGAGGCGCGCCACATGCTCTCGGCTCTCGTGGTCGAGGAGGCGGCGGCGGACGGACCCGAGAGCATTGAGCAATTCCGCCGCCGCCTGGAGTTCGTGAGCGGCCGCCGCCGCGTGCGCGATCTCAGCCGTTCGATCGCCGAAGCTCAGGCCGCCCAGGGCGTGCACGCCGCCGTGGAGAACGACCTGCTCGCCGTACAGCGCGACAGCGCCCGTGTCTATCAGCACCAGGGTGGAAGCGCCCAGGTGGTCGACCGCGCCGTCGACCATCCGCATCCCATGGGCCCCGAAGGCCCCCAAGGAGTTCAAGCGCATGAGTGAAGAACCGAAGCTGGAGGAGCTCGACCGGCTCATCTCGATGGGCAAGCAGAAGGGCTTCCTCACCTACGACGAGGTGAACGACGCCCTGCCGTCGGACATCGTGTCGCTCGACCAGCTCGACGACATCATGATGATGTTCGGCGCGATGGACATCGAGGTGGTGGACTCCGCCAAGGCAGGCCGCCTGCCGTCCGAAGTGGGTCGTGAGCGTCAGGCGCCCGCGACCGTGGACGACGACGACGATGGTCCGGCGGAACCGATCGACCTCACGCCCGGTCCGGTCGGCCGCACCGAGGATCCCGTGCGGCTCTACCTGCGCGAGATGGGACGCGTAGCTCTGCTCACGCGCGAGGGGGAGATCGCACTCGCCAAGCGCATCGAGGAGGGCAAGAACCAGGTGACGGTGGCCATTCTCAGCACCAACCTGGCGCTCGAGCGCTTCCGTGAGCTGCGCGAGCTGCTGCGCACCGGCGACATGTCGATCAAGGAAGTCGTCGACGTCAACGAGGAAGAGTTCACCGAGGAGAAGGAAGCCGCGCTGACCCGTACCGTGATCAACGCCTTCGGCGGCGTGGACCGCCTCCTGCGCGAGCGGGACGCGCTGATGGAGCAAGCCCGCAAGCTGAAGGGCAAGAGCGGCGGCGCCAAGCCGCGCAAGGTGCATGGCAAAGCCAAGGAGCCCGGGTGGAAGAAGTTCGAGACCCAGGCGATGGACCGCAACCGCAAGGTCCTCGAAAAGCTGCGCGCGCTGAACATCGGCAACCAGATCATCGACCGTGAGGACAGCGATCCGGCCCGCCGCGGCCTGGTGCAGCGGCTGCGCGACTTGCTCGACGACATCGAGCGCGCCGAGCGCGTTATCCACCTGTGGACGAACGGCCGCCGCCCCTCGCCCGAAGAAGTACAGAACCTCATCTACGTTTCGTTCCGCGATCCCGCTGCCGCGGTGGCGGCGACCAACGGGACCTCCGATCTGCACCTGAAGGCGGCCAAGAAGTTCCAGAGCCCCAAGCAGCAACAGATCTGGGTAGCCCAGCAGGAGATCAAGGCCGCGGAGGCGCGCGCCAACACGCGGGCCGAAGAGATCAAGCGCGTGATGACCGTCATCAAGCAGGGCCAGCACAAGGCCGCCATCGCGAAGAAGGAGATGGTCGAGGCCAACCTGCGACTGGTGATCTCGATCGCCAAGAAGTACACGAACCGCGGGTTGCAGTTCCTGGATCTCATCCAGGAAGGCAACATCGGCCTGATGAAGGCCGTCGACAAGTTCGAGTACCGCCGCGGCTACAAGTTCTCGACGTACGCGACCTGGTGGATCCGCCAGGCCATCACGCGCGCCATCGCCGATCAGGCGCGCACGATTCGCATCCCGGTGCACATGATCGAGACGATCAACAAGCTGATCCGCACGTCGCGTCAGCTGGTGCAAGAGCTTGGGCGCGAGCCCACGCCCGAGGAGATCGCCGCGAAGATGGAGGTGCCGGTCGACAAAGTCCGAAAAGTCTTGAAGATCGCCCAAGAGCCAATCTCACTGGAAACGCCGATTGGAGAAGAAGAAGATAGTCATCTTGGCGACTTCATCGAGGACAAGCAGGTGGTGTCACCGGTCGACTCCATCATCGGCCTCTCCCTCCGCGAGCAGACGAACAAGGTGCTCAACACGCTCACGCCGCGTGAGGAAAAGGTGCTGCGGCTGCGGTTCGGACTGTCCGACGGCTGTGAACACACCCTCGAGGAAGTCGGTCAGGACTTCGCCGTCACGCGCGAGCGCATCCGGCAGATCGAGGCCAAGGCGCTGCGGAAGCTGCGGCACCCGTCGCGCTCCAAGAAGCTGCGGAGCTTTCTCGAGTCATGACGTCGGTGCCTCGGCGGGCCCATAGCTCAACGGCAGAGCGCCCGGCTCATAACCGGTCAGGTCTTGGTTCGAATCCAGGTGGGCCCACTTCTGTATCGGAGCGCGAGGACGGCTTGAACCGTGGGTGGCCTGCAATAGAAGGCCGGGGCTCCGCTCCGCGGTCAACCGTTCCGGCGCAATCAACCGTGTTACTCATGGAGAAATCGTGGACGCACAGCTGCAGACGCTCATAGACCTGCAAGGCTTCGACGGTCGGATCGCCGGCCTCGAGGCCGAGGCGACCCGACTGCCGCGGCAGATCGAGGCGCTCCAGACGGCGCTGGCCGACGCGAAGAGGGCCGTCGAGACCATCAAGAACAAGGTCGACTCGACGCGCAAAGATCTCCGGGCCAAGGAAAAGGATCTGGAGGTCGCCAACGTCAAGCGCCAGAAGCTCGAGGCCAAGCTCTACGAAGTGAAGACCAACAAGGAGTACTCCGCGGTCCTGCTCGAGATCGAAGAAGCCAAGCAGGAGAAGGCCAAGATCGAGGAGGACATCCTCGGTCTCATGGAGATGCAAGAGCGGCTCGCCGTCGATATCAAGGACGCGGAGCAGCGCTTCAAGGCGCGCGAGGAGCAGGCTCGGCAGGACGAGGCGGTGGTGCGCAAGAAGCTCGCCGCCGTCGAGGCCGAGCTCGCCACGGTCCGCACGCAGCGAACCTCACGCGCCAAGGAGCTGCCCGCCGGTCTCCTCGCGAGCTACGATCGCATTCTCAAGGCGCGCGGCGGGGTCGCGGTGGCCGCGGTCTCCGCGGTCGCCGTGTGCGGCGGATGTCGAGTGAGCATCCGGCCGCAGGCCGTTCAGGAGCTCCGCTCCGGCACTGGCCTCATGGTCTGCGAGAGCTGCGGGCGGTACCTCTACTGGCAGGAGTAACCGTCTACACGGACGGCGCCTGCTCCGGAAATCCCGGACCGGGCGGATGGGCGGCGCTCGTCATCGACGGCGGCGTCGAGCGCGTCGTCAGCGGCGCCGAGCCGCAGACGACCAATCAACGCATGGAGCTCACGGCGGCCATCGAAGGCCTCGCCGCCGTAGCGGACCTTCGCACGGTCCACCTCTACACCGACTCCTCGTACGTGATGAATTGCTTTCGCGATCGCTGGTGGGTGCGCTGGGAGGCCAACGGCTGGCTCGGGGCCGCGCGACAGTCGATCGCCAATCGCGATCTCTGGGAGCGACTCATCGTCCAGACCCGCCGGCTCGAAGTCGTGTGGCACAAGGTCAAAGGCCACAGCGGGGACGCCCTGAACGACCGCGTCGACGCGCTCGCGCGCGGCGCCATCGCCTCGCTGGTCAGCCGCTGATCAGCGCACCGACAAGGCTGGTCAGTGCGTTGCCGTTCTGGCTGACCACGCGGACACGCCAGAGCCGTTCAGCGCCGCAATGACGGCCAGTTAGCGGCCGCGGCGCCTCTGGCCCGGTCCTTGCCAAATGACCGGGCATGCCCGACGAATCAAACGCGACGCCCGAGGCAACGTCGATCACGACACCGGCGCAGTGGATCACGGTCCTGCGCCAGCCGCTGTCGACGGTGCAGACGGTCGTCGGTATTCTCGCGGGCTTGCTGACGATCGGCGGCGGCTTCCTGTCGTTCAGCGGCATCACCGCATCGGCGGCGCCTCCACAGCAGGGTGAGATCGTCGCCGTCGTGCACGACGCGCGCTCGCACAGGCCGCTGTCGCAGGCGAACATCGAGATCTCCACACCGCAGGACGCGATTGTCACGAGCGTGCAGGTCGAGCCGGACGGCCATCTCGCGCGGCGCTTGAAGGAAGGCCGCTACCGCCTGCGGGTGACGCATCCGGGCTTCCTTACCGAGGTACGGCTCGTCGAAGTTCACGCGGGGCAGCGCTCCGATGTTCGCATTCCGCTGGCCTTGAAGCCGCCCCCGCCACGGGTGATGAAAGCCGTCGCGGTGGTGCCGGTGGAGGAGCCGGGCCCGATCGAGAAGTTCTTCCGCAACCTCTTCCAGTAACGCCCCGCGTCTCACCAGCGCCTCACCCGTACAATCGCTCGCGTGCTCCATTTGCTGAACGGTGACGCCACGGCCTCGATCTTTCCTGATGCGCTTCCTGGGGAGCGCGCCGTCTGGCGCGACATCCTCATGGAAGGGCCCGCCGACACCGACATCGAAACGCGCGCGGCGTGGCTGGCGCCGCGGCTGGATGTCACATCCGAGGAGTACTTGCGCGGGTGGCGCGAGGGTCAGGCGACGCTGGCCCGCGCCAAGGAGCACGACGAGGTCGTGCTGTGGTTCGAGCGCGACCTCTTCTGCGCGATCAATCTCTGGTTCGTCCTGTCGCGTGTCGATGCCCCACGGATATCGCTGGTGTTTCCGGGGATCAGCGCCGAGGTCAAAGGTCTCGGCATGCTCGAGTCGGCGCAGCTCCGGACGCTCTACGAGCAGCGTCAGCGGCTCAGCGCCAACGAGATCGCCGACGCGCGCGCGCTGTGGGACGCCTACGCCGCGGCTGATCCCATGAGGCTCGTGGAGCTCGAACCCGCTTTCCCGTTCGCGCCTGCGGCGATCCGGCTCCACTGCGGGCGCTTTCCCTCGGTCGCGCATGGGCTGGATGAGGTGGAGCACGCGACGCTCGAGCGCCTGAACGCACCGGCGGATTTCGCGGCTTTGTTTTCTGCCTTCACGAGCTCGGCACCGCTGAACGAGCTCGGCATCGGTGACGTGCAGTTTGCCGCGACGCTGCGTGACGTTGCCGCTGGCCCAACGCCGCTGGTGACCATCGAGCACCGTGAGCAGCCCCCTGCGCGCTGGCGGATTTCCCGCACGCCGGCCGCCGCCGATGTCCTCGCCGGACGGATCGATCGCCTTGCGCTCTCACCGCTCGACCGCTGGCTGGGCGGGGTCCATGTGCGTCCGGGCGCGACGCTCTGGCGCTGGGACGCCGACAGACAGACGTTGGGCAGCGTCTGACCGCTTTCACGAGTCGAGCCGGGCGCCAAGGCGGACCCTCACGCGCGAGGCTATACTGAATGGCGCGCCAGAGAAGGTCGGACGGTCGCCGGCCGTGGCAACACGGCGGGAGGAAAGTCCGGGCTCCACAGGGCAGGGTGCTGGCTAACGGCCAGGGGGGGCGACCCCACGGAAAGTGCCACAGAAACATACCGCCGCCGCAAGGCTGGTAAGGGTGAAACGGTGAGGTAAGAGCTCACCAGCGGCGCGGGTGACCGCGTCGGCTAGGC
>JBKOZH010000029.1:0-28025 GCA_046725765.1 Candidatus Methylomirabilota bacterium
CGCACGCGCTTGCGCAGGGTCTCTTGATCGGGAGTCAGTGTGAAATCCACGGTCCCCTCCTGGGGATGCTCGGCGGGAGCCGACTGAACGGTGGTTCATTCTAAGAATGCGCGCGCAGGCAAGTCAAGGCATACTGCCCCCTCGTGCTCGCCGTCTCGCTACCGCGGCTCAGGGATCGGCTGCTGGCGCTCGCGCGCTTCGGCGCGCTGCCCGGCGGCGGTGTCACGCGCATGTGCTGGAGCGCGCCGCACGAAGAGGCGCGGGCTTGGCTGCTCGGTGAGCTGAAGGCCGCCGGGCTGACGACCTGGATCGATCCGGCCGGCAACGTCTTCGGCGCGCTCGGCGCCGATCGGGTCAGCGCCGCGGCGCCGATCATCCTGACCGGCTCGCACATCGACACCGTTCCCGAGGGCGGCATTCTCGACGGCGCCCTGGGCGTGATCGCCGGTGTCGAGTGCCTGCACGCGATCCGCGAAGCGGGCTCACGACTCGCGCGCCCGCTGGCGGTGGCCGCGTGGAGCGACGAGGAAGGGCGCTACGGCAGCCTCTTCGGCTCGCGCGCCTTCTGTGGTCGGCTCGACGCCGCGGGAATCCCGAACATGGCGTCCGTTGACGGCGACCGGCTGGTCGACGCCATGCGCCGCGCCGGCTTCGACGCCCACCGCGCTCCGGAGGCGGCTGCGCCGCCCGGCAGCGTCGCCGCCTACGTCGAGTTGCACATCGAGCAGGGGCCGCGGCTCGAGGAAGCTGGGATCCCGATCGGCGTCGTGGAAGCGATCGTCGGCGTGCGGCGCACGCGCCTCGTGTTCCACGGCCAGGCCGACCACGCAGGCACCACGCCGATGGAGCGCCGGCGCGACGCGTTCCTGGCCGGCGCGGAGTACGCGCTCAAGGCGCGTGAAACCGTCGTCGCGCGCGGCGGGGCGCGCGCGGTGACCAACATCGGCGTCGTGCAGGTTCATCCCGGCGCCAGCAACATCGTGCCCGGCCGCGCGGAGCTCGTGCACGAGATGCGCGACCCGGACGCCGCCGTGCTCGAGCGCCTGGCCCGCGAGTGCGAGGCGCTCGCGCGCGAGGTCGCCGCCGCGCGCGGGATCACGGTCGAGCTGCGGCCGATGTCGGCGACGACGCCGGCGCCGTGCGCGCCGCGCGTGCAGGAAACGATCGAAGCCGCGTGCGCCTCGCTGCGCCTGACGTCGCAGCGTCTGTACTCCGCGGCGGGGCACGACGCGCAGAATCTCGCCGGCGTCACGGAGTCAGGGATGATCTTCATCCCCTCGCGTGGCGGCAAGAGCCATCGTGTCGACGAGATGAGCGATTGGGACGCCATCGAGCGCGGCGCCAACGTGCTGCTGCACACGCTGCTGCGTCTGGCCACGTAGTAGAGGCTCGCTCAGACGGCGGGAACTGGATCACAGGCTCGCCTCGCCTCGCGGCTGCGGCTCGCACTGCGGCCCCGCGACGTCTTGTGGCTCGCACTACGGCCGCGCCCGGTTGCGCACGCCGAAGGGGCGGCGTACCGTCAATCGACGTGATGGACGGTCCGATGTCGACGCTCGTGCCCGGCTCGGACTTCGCGCGGTCGATCCTCTCCGTGTACGCGATCATCACCTGGGCGACGGTCATCATCGGGCTCGTCGTCTTCGTCCTGCTCGGCTACATCCTGCTGCGCTTCCGTGCGCGTCCCGCCACGAGGCTGCCGCGCCAGGTGCGCGGCCACACGCTGCTCGAGCTGACGTGGACGATCGTGCCGGCGCTCGTGCTGCTCGTCATCGCGATTCCAACCATCCAGATCGTTTTCCGCACGCAGACGATGGGCGCGCCGGCGGGCGGGATGCGCGTCACCGTGCGTGGCTGGCAGTGGTGGTGGGAGTTCAGCTATCCGGACCTCGGCGTCGTCACCGCGAACGAGCTGCACCTACCGCTCGGGCGCACCGTCGTCCTCGATCTCGAAGGCCCCGACGTCATTCACTCCTTCTGGGTGCCGCACCTCGGCGGCAAGCGTGACGTCGTTCCGGGCCGCCACAACCGTATCGTCGCCACTCCGGAGAAGCTCGGCCTCAGCTGGGGACAGTGCGCCGAATTCTGCGGCACCTCGCACGCGAACATGGGCATGCGCGTGATCGTCCAGCCGGCGGCGGAGTTCGACGCGTGGGTGGCGCGCCAGAAAGCCGCACCGGCGGAGCCGACGGGCCTGGCCGCCGAGGGCAAGGCCATCTTCGCCAAGAGCGCGTGCGTCGGCTGCCACACGATCAGCGGCGTGTCCGAAGGCGCGCTCGGGCCGAATCTCAGCCACTTCGGCAGCCGCACCACGCTCGCCGCCGGCATGTGGCCGAACACGCCAGACAACGTCGCCGCGTGGGTGCACGATCCGCAGCGGCTGAAGCCCGGCGTGAAGATGCCCCCCCTCGGTCTCACCGAGGAGCAGGCGAAAGCGGTCGCCGCCTACCTGGTCGGGCTGAAGTAGATGGCGATCCCGCACGCGCTGCGACAGCACGAGCTTGCGCACGCGGAGGCGACGGGCATCTGGTCCTGGATCACCACCGTCGACCACAAGCGGATCGGCATCCTCTACGGCGTCACCGCGTTCGCGTTTCTGGTGATCGGCGGCCTCGAGGCGCTCATCATCCGCCTGCAGCTCGCGCGGCCGGCGAGCGGGATCGTGGGCGCCGAGACGTTCAATGCGCTGTTCACGATGCACGGCACCACGATGGTGTTCCTGGCGATCATGCCGCTCAATGCGGCGTTCTTCAATTACGTGATCCCCCTGCTCATCGGCGCACGTGACGTCGCGTTTCCCCGGCTCAACGCGCTCTCCTACTGGCTCCTCCTCGCGGGCGCGCTGTTCCTCAATGTTTCCTGGCTCGTGGGCCAGCCGCCCGACGGCGGCTGGTTCGGCTACGCCAATCTCACCACGCGTCAGTTCTCCCCGGGCCTGTCGATCGACTTCTGGATGCTCAGCCTGCAGGTGCTGGGCGCGTCGTCGATCATCGCCGCCATCAACTTCATCGTGACGATCCTCAACATGCGCGCGCCGGGCATGACGCTCATGCGCATGCCGCTGTTCGTCTGGATGTCGCTGGTCACGCAGTTCCTGATCGTCCTCGCATTCCCGCCGATCACGGTAGGGCTCATCTTCCTGATGTTCGATCGTTTCTTCGGCACGCACTTCTTCGACGTCGCCGCCGGCGGGGACCTGCACCTCTGGCAGCACCTGTTCTGGATCTTCGGTCACCCCGAGGTCTACATCCTGATCCTGCCGGCGTTCGGCATCGTCTCCGAGGTGCTGCCGACGTTCTCGCGCAAGCCGCTCTTCGGCGCGCAGATCATGATCTACTCCGGCATCCTGATCGGCTTCTTCGGCTTCGGCGTGTGGAGTCACCACATGTTCGCGGCCGGCATGGGACCGGTGGCCGACGCGGCGTTCTCGATCGCGACGATGCTGATCGCGATCCCGACCGGCGTGAAGATCTTCAACTGGCTCGCGACCATGTGGGGTGGCGCCCTGCGTCCGACCGTCGCCTTCCATTACGCGGCGGGCCTGGTCGCGCTGTTCACCATCGGCGGGCTGTCGGGCATCATGCACGCCTCGCCGCCGGTCGACCTGCAGCAGACCGACACCTACTTCGTCGTCGCCCACATGCACTACGTCTTGATCGGCGGCAGCCTGTTCGGGATCCTCGCCGGCGCGTACTACTGGTGGCCGAAGATGACGGGGCGGCTGCTCGACGAGCGACTGGGGCGGCTGCAGTTCTGGCTCGTCTTCGCCGGGTTCAACATCGCATTCTTCCCGCAGCACTTCCTCGGCGTCGCGGGAATGCCCCGGCGCATCTACACCTATTCGGCGGGCAGCGGCTGGCACCTGTGGAGCTTCGTGTCGACCGTCGGCGCCTTCGTGATCGCCGTCGGCATCCTGTTGTTCGCCATCAACGCCGTGCGATCACTCCGCCACGGCGCCGTCGCGGGCGCCGACCCGTGGGACGGCCGGACGCTCGAGTGGCGAACATCGTCGCCGCCGCCGCCGCACGATTTCGACGAGATTCCGCCCGTGTACGGGCGCGACAGCTTCTGGCGCGAGAAGTACGGCGACGCCCGCGGGCGTAAGCCCGCGCCGCGCCCGCCCGTGCCCGACGCTCACGGCATCCACCTACCGGCGCCGTCGCTCTGGCCGATCGTGATCGCGATCGGCATCGGCGCTGCCGCCGTCGGCGCGCTCACGAGCCTGACGCTGGTGTTCCTCGGCGCCGCCGTAATGCTGATCGGCGCGTTTGCGTTCGCGCTGGAGCATCACCGCAATCCAGCGCACGTTCACCAGATCGGCGGCCTCGGCATCGACCATCGCAAGCTCGCGATGTGGATGTTCCTCGGCTCCGAGTGCTTCTTCTTCGGAACGCTGATCGCGACCTACATGGCGTACAAGGGCCGGAGCATCGTGGGCCCGCACCCGCACGAGATCCTCGACCTCCCCATCACGACGCTCAGCACATTCGATCTCCTGATGTCGTCACTGCTGATGGTGCTGGCACTCGCCGCTGTGCAGCGCGGCGACCGCCGGCAGGCGCGGCTCTGGCTCGGCGGCACCGCGTTCTTCGGACTCATCTTCCTCGGCTTTCAGGCCTACGAGTTCACCACCTTCGTGCACGAAGGCCTCACCCTGCAGACGAATCTGTTCGGCTCGACGTTCTTCGTGCTCACCGGCTTCCACGGCGGCCACGTCACGCTGGGCGTCGCGTGGCTCCTGACGCTGCTCGTGCTCGAGTTGCGCGGCCGTCTCGGGTCACAGGACGCCATCAAAGTCGAGATCGCGGGCCTCTACTGGCACTTCGTCGACATCGTCTGGATCGTCATCTTCACGCTCGTCTACCTCGTGCCATGAGTGACCATCAGCATCCCGTGCGGACCGGCGCGCACGCGCCCGCGGCGGCGGAGCACGCCACGACCCGCACCTACATCGTCATCGCCGGCGTCCTCACCGCGGTGACGGCGCTGGAGTTCGGCGTCATTTATGTACGCCGGCTGGCGCCGATCCTCGTCCCGCTGCTGCTGACGCTCTCCCTCGGCAAGTTCGCGCTGGTCGTGATGTTCTTCATGCACCTGCGCTACGACTCGCGCGTGCTCACGTTCCTGTTCGTCGCGCCACTGGTCCTCGCCACGCTGCTCGCGATCGCGGTCATGACGCTCACCGGCGAGTTCCTCGTGTTCCGGCGCTGAGCGATGGCGCCACCGCCGTTTTCCTGGTTGCGCGGCGAGGTCCACGCCGACGTCGTCCTCGGCGTGGTGCTGCTCGCCGGCCTCTATACCTGGGCGATGCTCGCGTCGCGGCGGCCCGCGCCGCTCCGTGAGCCGCTCACGTTCTTTGCGGGGTGCGCGGCGCTGCTGGCGGCGCTCAACGGCCCGCTGCACGACCTGAGCGACTACTACCTCGTCTCGGCGCATATGGTGCAGCACCTCGTGCTGACACTGATCGTGCCGCCGCTCTGGCTGCTCGGGACGCCCGGCTGGATGCTCGACGCCCTCGCCGCGCGGGCGGGACGCTGGCGCACGGTCGACGCCGCGCTCGCCTGGCTGACGCGGCCACTCCCGGCGTTCGCGGTCTTCGGCGTGGCCCTGATCGCGTGGCATCTGCCCGGCCCCTACAACGCCGCCCTCGAGACGCATGCCTGGCACGTCCTCGAGCACCTGGTGCTGCTCGCCGCGTCGGTCCTCGGCTGGTGGCCGGTGCTGTCGCGCTCCGCGCGTCTCCCGGCGCTCCCGTACGCGGGGCAGCTGCTCTACCTGTTCGTCTTCGGGATGCCGATGACGATCGTGGCCGCCATGGTGACGGCGGCCGAGGACGTGCTCTACCCCTACTACGCGGCGGCGCCGCGCGTGTTCGACCTCACGCCGCTCGACGATCAGCGGCTCGGCGGCGTGATCATGTGGGTGCCTGCCGGCATCATTCCGGTCGTCGCATTCACGATCGTGTTCTTTCGCTGGGCAGCGGCGGAGCGGGAAGCCGACGACGCCGCCTGACCAACGTGGCACCCTCATTGCACTCGTAAGGGGCGCCGGCCACGAGACTCGGGGCTGGCGAGGGAGACAGGTCATGCCGGTCAAGGTGCAGTTCAAGCCCGTGGGCCGTAGCGGGCACGAGTGGATCTGGAAGGCGCGCGACGAGAGCAACACGATCTCGATCTCTGGGCAGCGATTCGACTCGCTGAGCGACGCCGTACGCGACGCCCGCATCCAGATCGACGGACTCGATACGGCAGCAGACCCGGACGACGACGGGCCGTTCGCGGCCTGAGCCCTGCCCGCTTAGCCCCGTCCTGACCCACCGCGTCCCGAGTAAATTCTCCAAAGGGCTGGCACTTTTGGGCTGCCGCCGTCGTGCCCCTGGTATCATGATGGCCGGTTCATGAACATCTGCGTCGTCGGAACCGGGTACGTCGGGCTCGTCACGGGTGCGGTCTTCGCCGACCTTGGGAATGAGGTCATCTGCGTCGACAACCAGCGGGACAAGATCGCCGAGCTGCGCGCGGGGCGGATGCCGATCTACGAGCCGGGGCTCGAAGAGATGGTCGCGCGCAACGTGGCCGACGGCCGGCTCTCCTTCACGACGGACCTGGCCGACGGTGTGCGACGGTCGGTCATCGTCTTCATCACGGTCGGGACGCCGCCGAAGAGCGACGGCCAGACCGACCTCACGGCGGTCGGCGAGGTCGCCCGCGCCATCGGCGAGGCCATGGAGCGCTACACCGTCGTCGTGAACAAGTCCACGGTGCCGGTGGGGACGGGAGAGTTCGTCCGGGACGTCATCGAGCGCCACCAGAAAAAGAAGGTGCCTTTCGACGTCGTGTCCAACCCCGAGTTCTTGCGCGAGGGCTCGGCGATCGAGGACACCCTGCGACCCGACCGGATCGTGATCGGCGCGCCGAACCAGCAGGTCGCCATGTCGCTGCTCGAGCTCTACGCGCCGCTCGAGCGCCCCATGATCATCGTCGACGTCCCCTCCGCGGAGATCATCAAGTACGCGTCGAACGCGTTTCTGTCGACCAAGATCTCGTTCATCAACGCCATCGCAAACATCTGCGAGGCGGCCGGGGCCGACGTCACACAGGTGATGAAGGGCGTCGGCCTGGATGCGCGCATCGGCTCCGCGTTCCTGTCGGCCGGCCTCGGCTACGGCGGCTCGTGTTTTCCGAAGGACACCGATTCGCTGGTGGCCACCGCGGGCTCGCTGGGCTACGACTTCTCCCTGCTGCGCGCGGTGGTCGACGTCAATCGCGAGCGGGCCGCGCGCTTCGTCGCGATGATCGAGAAGACGCTGAACCCACTAGACGGGCGCGTCATCGCCGTGCTCGGTCTGGCCTTCAAGCCCAACACCGACGACATGCGCGAAGCGAAGTCGATCGAGGTGATCAGCGCGCTGCTCGCGACGGGCGCCACCGTCCGCGCCTACGATCCGGTGGCCACCGAGAATGCGCGCCGAATGCTGCCCGCGGCCGTCGAGTACAGCGAGTCTCCGTACGACGCCGCCAACGACGCCGACGCGGTCGCGCTCGTCACCGAGTGGAACGAGTTCAAATTCCTCAACCTGGAGCGGCTGCGCTCGGTCATGCGCCGTCCGCTGGTCTTCGACGGACGCAACCTCTGGGAGCCCGAGCGGATGCGCCGCCTCGGCTTCGAGTACCACTCGATCGGTCGCAAGTCCGTCCTGCCGCCGTCGTAGCGTCGCCGCCCATGCGCGTACTCGTCACGGGCGCCGCCGGCTTCATCGGCTCCCATCTCTGCGAGTTCTTGCTCGGCCACGGCGCTCACGTGATCGGCATGGACAACTTCATCACCGGCTCCGCCGAGAACCTCACGGCCTTCCGCGACCGGCCGGGATTTCGCTTCGTCGAGCACAACGTGACCCAGCACATCGACCTCGACGGCCCGCTCGACTGGATCCTGCACTTCGCCAGCCCTGCCTCGCCGCTCGACTACCTGGAGCTGCCGATCCAGACGCTGAAGGTCGGCGCGCTCGGGACGCACAACGCGCTCGGGCTCGCCAAGGCGAAAGGCGCGAGGCTGTTGCTGGCCTCGACGTCCGAGGTCTACGGCGATCCGCTGGTCCATCCGCAGCGCGAGGACTACTGGGGCAACGTGAATCCGATCGGGCCGCGCGGCGTGTACGACGAGGCCAAACGCTTCGCGGAAGCGATCACGATGGCGTACCACCGCGTGCATCGCATCGACACGCGCGTCATCCGTATCTTCAACACGTTCGGCCCAAAAATGAGACTCAACGACGGGCGCGCGATTCCCGCGTTCATGACGCAGGCCCTGGGCAACGAGCCCCTCACGGTCTTCGGCGACGGCTCGCAGACGCGCTCGTTCCAGTACATCTCCGACCTCGTCGACGGCATCTGGCGCGTGATGGAGCGGGGCAATAGCGATCCGGTCAATCTCGGCAACCCGCACGAGATGACGCTGCTGGAGCTCGCCAAGCGCATTCTGCGCCTCACCGGCTCGCGCAGCGAGATCGTGTTCCGGCCGCTGCCGGTGGATGATCCCAAGGTGCGTCAGCCCGACATCACACGGGCGCGGACGCTGCTCGGCTGGGAGCCGCGCGTGGACACCGACGAGGGGTTGCGGCGCACGGTCGAATGGTTCAGAACCAAGGTCGGAAGGGGGTGAGCGGAGTGATCGACGAAGAGCTCAAAGCGATCCTCGTGTGCCCGGCCTGCAAGGGCGACCTGATCTTCGAGGAGACGCGCATCATCTGTCAGGCGTGCCGCAAGGCCTATCCGATCCGGGACGGCATCCCTGTGATGCTCATCAGCGAGGCCCAGCCCTGGGCGCCCGGCGCGTAAGCGCCGGCGCCGCGACGCAGGCGGTCATCCTCGCCGGTGGCCAGGGCACGCGCTTGCGGCCGCTCACGGTCGCGCGCGCCAAGCCGGTGGTGCCGCTGCTCAACCGGCCCTTTCTCGCGTACCAGCTCGCGTTCTTGCAAGAGCACGGCGTCACGGATGTGATTCTCGCGTGCTCGTATCGCGTCGAGGACGTGCGCGCGGCGCTCGGTGAGGCGGAGCACCTCGGTGTCCGGCTGCGCTACGTGATCGAGGCCGAGCCGCTGGGGACCGGCGGCGGCATCCGCAACGCGGCGGATCTGACGCGCGGCGCCGTGTGGGTGCTCAACGGCGACGTGCTGACCGACGCCGATTTGTCGGCGATGCGCGCGTTCCACGAGGCGCGCGGCTCGCACATGACGATCTTCCTCACGCCGGTGCCCGATCCGCGGCAGTACGGTCTCGTCGAAACGGCCGAAGACGGGCGACTGCAGCGCTTCCGTGAGAAACCTGGGGCCGACGAGGCGATCGCGACGAACACGATCAACGCCGGCGTCTACCTCATGGACGCCGCCCTGCTGACGCGGATCCCGCCGCGGCAGGTCGTGTCGATCGAGCGTGAGGTCTTCCCGCGGCTCATCGCCGATGGCGTGCCGTGCTACGGCTGGACGGCGGACGCCTACTGGCGGGACATCGGCACCCCCGCCGCGTACCGCGCGGCGCAGATGGATCTGCTCGCCGGCCGCGTGAAGACGCCCCTGGCCCCGCCCGGCGAATTGCGAGACGGCTGCTGGATCGATCCCAGCGCGTTCGTGGCCACCGGCGCGCAGCTCGCGCCGCCGATCGTCGTCGGCGCCGAAGCCGCCGTGCAGGTCGGCGCGCGCGTGGGGCCGCTCACGGTGCTCGGCGAGCGCGCGCGCATTGGCCAGGGCGCGCGCGTCGAGGGCGCCGTTCTCTGGGAGCGAGTCGACGTCGGCGCCGGCTCGGTGCTGCGCGACTGCGTGCTCGGCGCCGATGTCCGCATCGGGGCCGACGTGGACATCGCACCCGGCGTCATTCTGGAATCCGGCGCCGTCGTGCCCGACCACGCGCGTCTCACGGCCGCCTCGCGCTGAGAAGTGGCCGCCATTGCAGCGTTCTGGCGGCCGGTGAGTGCGCAGCTGCGTGTTAGACTGAGTCGGTGAGTCTCGCCAGAATCCGCAATTTCTCTATCGTCGCCCACATCGATCACGGTAAATCGACGCTGGCCGACAGGCTCCTCGCGCTGACCGGGACGATGGACGCGAAGAAGGCCGTCGATCAGGTGCTCGACTCGATGGATCTGGAGCGCGAGCGCGGGATCACCATCAAGGCCCACACGGTTCGGCTGCTCTACCGCGCCAAGGACGGCCACGAGTACACGCTCAACCTGATCGACACGCCGGGCCACGTCGACTTTTCGTACGAGGTCTCGCGCGCGCTCGCCGCCTGCGAGGGCGCCGTGCTGATCGTCGACGCCGCGCAGGGCATCGAGGCACAGACGCTCGCCAACTTCTATCTCGCCTCCGACGCGGGGCTGACGATCATTCCCGTCATCAACAAGATCGATCTGCCCGCCGCCGACGTCGACGCCACCCGCGAGCAGATCACCGACGTGCTCGATCTCGACGGCACCGAGGCGCTCGCCATCTCCGCGAAGCACGGTACCGGCGTGCCCGAGGTGCTCGAGGCGATCGTCGCCCGCATCCCGCCGCCCGCCGGCGATCCCGACGCGCCGCTGAAGGCGCTCGTGTTCGATTCGTTCTACGACTCCTACCAGGGCGTCGTCATCTATGTCCGTCTCGAGGACGGGCGCGTGCGTCCCGGGACGAAGATTCTCTTGATGTCCAATGGACGCACGTACGACGTTGCCCAGGTCGGCGTGTTCAGTCCGGACATGCGGCCGGTCGACGAGCTGTCCGCAGGCCAGGTCGGGTACATCACCGCCGCCATCAAGCGCGTGGCCGACGCCAAGGTCGGTGACACGATCACCGAGGCCGCGCGGCCCACAGGCGAGCCGTTTCCCGGTTACCGCGACGCCAAGCCGATGGTCTTCGCCGGGCTCTATCCGATCGAGGACACCGACTACGAGGCGCTCCGCGACGCGCTGGAGAAGCTGCGCCTCAACGACCCGGCCTTCAACTACGAGCCGGAGACGTCGCTCGCGCTCGGCTACGGCTTTCGCTGCGGCTTTCTCGGCATGCTGCACATGGAGATCGTGCAGGAGCGCCTCGAGCGCGAGTTCAACCTCTCGCTGATCGTCACCGCGCCCTCGGTGCAGTACAAAGTCCTTACGACGGCGGGCGAGGTGCTGGACATCGACAACCCCTCCAAGCTGCCGACGCCGGATCGCATCGAGCAGATGGAAGAGCCGTACGTGAAGTCGTCGATCTACGTCCCGACCGAGTTCATGACCGCGATCTACAAGCTGGCCCAGGAGAAGCGCGGCGAGCACAAGTCGCTCGAGTACATGGGCAAGCGCGTGCACATCCGGTTCGACTTCCCGCTGTCCGAGATCGTCATCGACTTCTACGACAAGCTCAAATCGATCTCCAAGGGGTACGCGTCGTTCGACTACGAGTTCTCCGACTTTCGCGCCTCCGATCTGGTCAAGCTCGACATCCTGCTGAACGGGGATCCCGTCGACGCGCTGTCGATCATCGTCCACCGCGACAAGGCGTACGAGCGGGGCAAGGCGCTGGTGGAGAAGCTGCGCGGGGTCATCCCGCGGCAGCTCTATGAGGTCGCCATCCAGGCCGCCATCGGCAGCCGCGTCATCGCGCGCGAAACGGTCAAGGCGATGGGGAAGAACGTCACCGCCAAGTGCTACGGTGGTGACATCACGCGCAAGCGCAAGCTGCTGGAGAAGCAGAAGGAAGGCAAGAAGCGCATGAAGCAGGTGGGACGCGTGGAGGTCCCCCAAGAAGCGTTCTTGACGGTGCTGAAGACCTGATGGACGTCCGTGAGACCGAGCTGACCAAGCCCGACGCACTCACGACGGACGCAGCGCCGCCCGCGCGCAAGCGCAAGTCCGTCGTCCGCGAATACGCCGAGGCAATCTTCATCGCCATCCTGCTGGCGCTGGTGATCCGCACGCTCATCATCCAGGCCTTCACGATCCCGTCGGGCTCGATGATGGACACGCTACTGGTGGGCGACTACATCCTGGTGAACAAGTTCCTCTACGGGCCGGAGCTGCCGTTGACCGATCACCGTCTGCCTGGGCTGCGCCAGCCGCAGCGCGGCGACATCATCGTCTTCAAGTACCCGCAGGACGAAAAGCGCGACTTCATCAAGCGCATCGTCGGCACGCCGGGCGACACCGTGCAGGTCCGCGGCGACCAGGTGTACGTGAACGGCAAGCTGTTGGTCGAGCCCTACGTGCGCAAGCTCGACGGGCCACTCGCCGATCGGAGCCACTCGACGTACTGCGGTTACGCCTATGGCTGCGAGGCGACGGCGGTGCCCGCGGACTCGTATTTCGTGATGGGCGACAATCGCAACAACTCCCAGGACAGTCGCTACTGGGGGTTCGTGCGCAAGGAAAAGATCAAGGGCAAGGCGTTCCTCATCTACTGGTCGTGGGACAGCGATCGGCACTGGCTGCGTTGGTGGAGACTCGCGAGATATATCCCGTAGTGGGTGCTGCGCGGACGATTGTCGCGGGGTCCGCGCGCCCGGTTCGGTCTGTTGTCGCGGGTGCCGCGAGACCGGCTATGCCTGTTGTCGCGGGGTCCGCGAGCCCGGTTCCGACCGTGGGTGGCCTGAGCGAGATGGTCAGTGGCTCCGTCCCGTCTAGCCAATCGTTGGGCTTCTATCTGCACGTTCCGTTCTGCGTTCAGCGCTGCCACTACTGCTCCTTCAACACGGCACCGCTCGAGACCGGCCAGATGGATCCCTACCTCGCGGCGCTGCACGCCGAGCTGGCGCTGCTTGGCGCCCTGCCGTGGGCGCGCGACGTCACGATCGCAACGGTCTTCCTCGGCGGCGGGACGCCGTCGCTGCTCGAGCCCGACGCGCTGGCCGCGATGCTCGACGACCTGCGCGGGCGCTGGCGGCTGGCGTCCGACGCCGAGATCACGGTCGAGTGCAATCCGGAGAGCGTGACGCGCGAGCGCCTCGCGCGCTATCGAGCGGCCGGTGTGAGCCGCGTGAGCCTGGGCGTGCAGGCACTGGACGACGAGGTGCTGAGAACGCTCGGACGCCTGCACGACGCGCGTGGCGCCCGCGCGGCGTTCGACGCCGCGCGGGACGCCGGCTTCGACGACCTCAGCGTCGACGTCATGTACGGCCTGCCCGGCCTCACGCTCGACGCGTGGGCGACCGATGTCGAGCGCGTGCTCGACTGGGGCCCGGATCACGTCTCCGCCTATGCGCTGACGCTCGACGGCGGGAGCCCCTGGGGCACGCGTGGCGTCGAAGGCCTGCCCGCAGAAGACGAGGTTGTCGCGCAGTACTGGGCGCTCGCGCGCGCCGCGGCTGCGCGCGGCTTCGAACACTACGAGGTCTCCAACTACGCCCGGGCCGGTCACCGCGCGCGGCACAACCTCGGCTACTGGCGCGCGGCGGAGTACCTGGCGGCCGGACCCGGCGCGTGCGGCTTCATCGGTGACGTCCGCTACGGCAACATCAAGCCGCTCACCCGCTGGCGCGCCGCGATCGACGCGGAGACGTTGCCTGTCGAGACCGCCGAGCGGCTCACGCCGCGGCAGCGGCTGGCCGAGCGATTGATTCTGGGACTACGCACGAGCGACGGCGTGCCCTCGGCGTGGCTCGCCGAGCGGACTGCCGGCGAGCCGGCGCTGGCGCGCCAGGTCGAGCGTTGGCAAGACGCCGGGCACCTGCGGCTCGACGGCGAGCGCGCGCGCCTGACCGAATCCGGGTTCATCGTCTCGGACGCCCTGTTTGTCGACCTGCTATAAATTAAGGGGATGGACGCGCGGCAGCGGGACGTTCTGGTTGCTTTGATTCGCGAATACGTCGACTCGGCCGAGCCGGTCGGCTCACGCGTGCTCTCCAAGCGCCACTTCCCGCACCTGTCGCCGGCGACGATCCGCAACGTCATGGCGGATCTCGAGGACATGGGCTATCTCGCCCAGCCTCACACGAGCGCCGGACGCATCCCGACCGACAAGGCCTACCGCTTCTACGTCGACTCTTTTCCGCCGCCGTCGTCGTCGGCCAGCGCGGGACCGGTCACCGCGCTGCCAACACGCCGCTCGGGGATCGACGGCTTCATGGAGCGCACGTCCTCGCATCTCTCGACGGCAACGCGGCTCACCGGCCTGCTGCTCGCCCCGCCGCTGGCGCAGACCGTCATCGCGCGCGTCGATCTCATGCCGCTCGAGGACGACCGCGCGCTCGCCGTGGTGACCACGGATGCCGGCTGGCTCACCGTGCGTGAGATCGCGCTGGAACCGCGGCTGAGCGTCGAGGAGGTGCGGGCCATCGGCCGCGAGCTCACGCGGCGCTTCCGTGACCGCAGCGTGGAGGAGATCGTGCGCATGGAGAGCGCGCCGGCCGATCCGCTCGACGCCCTGCACACGCGGGCGCGCGGCATCACCGAGCAGATCGTCGCGATGGTGCGCGGCCGCACGCTCTACGTCAGCGGCGCCATCAACATCCTCGATCACCCGGAGTTCTGGGACATCGAGCAGACGCGCGCGCTGTTGCGGACGTTCGAGCAGAAGGAGCGGCTGGCGGATCTGATGACCTCGCTGTCCGCGGACGCCGGCGTGCGTGTCACCATCGGCGAAGAGAACCCGGTGGACGCCATGCGGGAGTGCACGCTCATCACGTCGACGTACATGTATCGCGACCAGGTGCTGGGCATCCTCGGCGTCGTGGGGCCGCGCCGCCTGCCCTACCCGGAGGTCATGTCGATCGTCAACGAGACGGCCCGGCAGGTCACGGAGGCGCTGTCGCGCGTTCGCCAGGACCTCTACCTGCCCTCCTGAGCCCATGACCGACGAACCGCGCGAACCCATCGACGACGGTGCCGCGTCCGACGCGGACGCGGCCGACACCCGCATCCTGAGCCTCGAGCGGCAGCTCGCGGAGCAAAAAGACCGCCTGCTGCGCGCCGTCGCCGAGGCGGACAACGTGCGGCGGCGTGCCCAGCGCGACGCCGAGGACCGCGTCCGATACGCCAACGAGGCGCTCCTGCGCGAGCTCATCCCGATCCTGGACAACTTCGACCGGGCGCTCGCCTCGGCACGCGGTGCGGCCGGCGGCGAGAGCGTGGTGGCGGGCGTCGAGCTCATCCAGCGCGAGCTGCTGCGCGTGCTGGAGCGCGCGGGCGTCACCCGCTACTCCGCGGTCGGTCAGCCGTTCGATCCGACGCGTCACGAGGCCATCGCGCGCGTGGTGAGCGTGGACGCGCAGCCGGACACCGTCGTCAGCGAGACGGCGGCGGGCTATCTTCTGCAGGGGCGGGTGCTCCGCCCGGCGATGGTTGCGGTGGCCGCGGCGCCCGACGAGGACGCGGCGTAGGTGGCGAGCCGCGACTACTACGAGGTGCTCGGCGTCTCGCCCGACGCGAGCGAGGCGGATCTGAAGAAGGCCTACCGTCAGCTCGCGATGCAGTTCCATCCCGACAAGAATCCCGGCGACAAGAACTCGGAGGAGCGCTTCAAGGAAGTCAACGAGGCCTACGCGGTGCTCTCGGACCCCGACAAGCGCGCGCACTACGACCGCTTCGGCTCCGCTCCCGGCATAGGCGGTGGCGGCGGCTTCGAGGGCGGCTTCGGCACACTCTTCGAAGACATCTTCGAGAACTTCTTCGCCGGCGCGGGCGGTGGCCGCGGAGCGCGCTCCCGCGCGATGCGCGGCGAGGATCTCCAGTACGAGCTGAAGATCACGCTCGAGGACGCGGCGGCCGGCCTGGAGACCAAGATTCAGATTCCGCGGCTCGTCCGCTGCGATCGATGCAAGGGCAGCGGCAGCGAGCCGGGCACGCGTAAGAGCGCCTGCGACACCTGCCAGGGACGCGGCGAGATCCGCATGAGCCATGGATTCCTCACGGTGGCGCGTCCGTGCCCGCGCTGCGGCGGCGAGGGACAGATCAACAAGAGTCCCTGCCACGACTGTCGCGGCGAGGGTCGCCAGCGCGGCGACCACGTGCTGAGCGTCAAGATCCCGCCGGGGATCGACGACGGGATGCAGCTGCGTCTCTCCGGCGAGGGCAGCACCGGCGTGAACGGCGGGCCCGCCGGCGATCTCTATGTGCTCGTGCGCATCCGCGACCACGCGATCTTCACGCGCCACGGCACCGATCTCCTCTGTGACCTGCCCGTGTCCTTCACGCAGCTAGCGCTCGGCGCCGAAGTCGACGTTCCCGTGCTGAATGGGACGGAGAAGCTGAAGATCGCGGCCGGCAGCCAGCCGCATCAGATCGTCCGCGTGCGCGGCAAGGGCATGCCGCGCCTGCGCGAGCGCGGGCACGGCGATGCCTGCTATCGCCTCGTGCTCGAGGTGCCGCAGAAGCTCACGCCCAAGCAGCGTGAAGCGCTGGAGGCCTTCGAGGCGGCATCGAAGGAGCAGCGCGGTCCGCTCGCCAGCGCCTTCATCGAAAGAATGAAGAAGCTGCTGGGCTGAGCATGAGTTCCCGCTTCTGGGAGCTCACGGTCGCCGTTCCGACGGACGCGTCCGAAGGCCTCACCAACTTCGTCTGGGAGCTCGGCGCGCTGGGCGTGGTCGAGGAAGAGACCGCCGGGCACGGCGCGCGGCTGCGGGCGTTCTTCCCCGAGAGCGCCGACACGGGCACACTCGCCACGCGGGTGAAGGCCTATCTCGGCGCGCTCGAGACGCTCGGCTTTGCGCGCGCCGGGGCGCCCGCCGTCGCCGCCGTCGCCGACAGTGACTGGGCGGAGGCGTGGCGCGCGCACTTCGCTCCGCTACCGATCGGGCGGCGGCTGCTCATCGCGCCGCCGTGGGACATACCGATGGCCGACGACCGCTTGATCCTTCGCCTGGAACCGGGACGCGCGTTCGGCACGGGTCAGCACGGAACGACCGCCGGATGCCTGGAGCTGCTCGAGACGACCATCGAGCGCGACCCGCCGCTGCGCGCACTCGATCTTGGAACAGGCTCCGGCGTCCTCGCCATCGCCGCCGCGCGACTCGGCGTGCCGGTCGTGCTCGCCATCGACTCCGATCCCGATGCGGTCGCCTCGGCCACGGCGAACGTCGAGCGCAACGGCCTCGCCGGGCGCGTGGCGTGCGAGGTCGCCGACGTCGCGGCGCTGAAAACCGAGCCGGCGCCGCTGGTTCTCGCGAATCTCCTCGCCGCGGCGCACCGCGGCTTCGCGTCGCGGTACGCCATGCTCGTTGCGCTCGGCGGCACGCTGGTGGCCGGGGGTTGTCTCGACGCCGAAGCAGACGACGTGACCGCCGCGCTGGCGGGGATCGGCTTCCGGCCGATCGCGTCGCGGTCGATCGAGGGCTGGACGACGGTCGCCTACGAGCATGCGCCGCTTCGCGATCGCGCCTGAGCGCATCGTCGACGGTCGCGTCACGTTCGACGCGCTCGAGACGCGGCATCTCGCGCGCGTCCTGCGTCTGGAGGCGGGCGACACGGTCGTCGCCACCGACGGCGCAGGGCATGACTACACGGTACGGCTCGACGCGGTCCGGCCACGAGCCAGCGGCATCGTGCTGGGGATCGCCGATGCCGCCACCGAATCGCCGCTGGCCGTGACGCTCGTGCAGGGCGTGCCCAAGGGCGACAAGCTCGACGTCATCGTGCGCGCCGCGACGGAGCTCGGCGTCGCGCGCATCGTTCCGGCGGTCACCGCGCGCAGTGTCGTGCGCCTGGCTGAGCGCCAGGCCGCGACGCGCGCTGCGCGCTGGCAGCGCGTTGCGCGCGAGGCTGCCAAGCAGTGCGGCCGCGCCGTCGTGCCGGACGTGATGGCCCCGCGCGAGCTCGAGGCGTGCCTCGACGAGGCTCGCGATGTCGACATCGCGCTTTGTCTCTGGGAAAAGCCGGCGTCGCCGCTCAGCGAGGCGCTCGCGCGCGAGACGCGCCCGCGTCGCGTCGCGGTGCTCGTCGGGCCAGAGGGTGGACTCGAGCCGCGCGAGGTCGAGGCGGCACGCGCCCGTGGCTGGCGCGTGGTCGGCCTCGGGTCGCGCATTCTGCGCACCGAGACCGCCGGGCCCGCGATCATCGCGGTGTTGCAATCGCGCTGGGGAGATCTCGGATGATTCTGGCAAATGGGCGACGGAGAGGACGGGCGCAACGTGAATGAGGGGGGTCTGGGGGGAAGCGGTACGGGTCCCCCAACTGAATGAGGGGTCTGGGGGGAGCCGATAGGGGTCCCCCAATATGAATGATTCAGGTTTCGAGCAGTTCGAGGTCGAAGCGGACGTCGGCATCCGCGCGTGGGGACCGACGCGCGCGGAGGCGTTTGCGCAGGCGGCCCTTGGCGTGCTCGCGCTCGTCGCCGACCCGGCGAGCGTCAGCGTGCGCGAGACCCGCGAAGTCCGGGCGCAGGCCGACGGACCCGAGACGCTGCTCGTCGCGTGGATCGACGAGTGCCTCTACGTGCACGAGATCGAGGCGTTCGTCGTGCACCGCGTGGACGTCGACACCTGCTCCGACACGCTCGTTCACGGGCGGCTGCACGGGGAGCCGCTCGACCCGGCTCGTCACCGATTGGGCACCGTCGTCAAAGCGGCCACCCTTCACAAAGTTTCCGTCCAGGCGCGGCAGGGCCGCCACGAAGTCAAAGTGATCGTCGACGTCTAACGTCTCGAAAATGAGACGTCGGCCGTCTTCGGGCGTGTCATTGGCGCGACACCGCACGATTTACATCTCGCCGCGATCGGGCGCCGATGCAAACAAATCCGCCACTTCTCGAGCAGGGACGGTATGGCACTTCCGTTGCTCTTGTTCTGCGCGGTCATGAGACAGCACACCATCCGGAAGGCGGTCGGCCTCGAAGGTGTTGGGCTGCACTCCGGGAAGACCGTCCGCGTAACCCTCTCTCCCGGTCCCGCGGACTCCGGCATCGTGTTTCGTGTCGGCGAGCGCGGCGAAGCCATCCCCGCGACGCCCGAGAGCGTCGTCGATTCGCACTACGCGACGACGATCGGTCGCAATGGGGCGCGCATCCAGACGATCGAGCACCTCATGGCTGCCGCCGCCGGCCTCGGCATCGACAACCTCGACGTACGCGTGGAGGGCACCGAGCTACCCGCCGCCGACGGCAGCGCCAAGCCGTTCGTGCAGCTGATGCTCGCGGCCGGCCGCGCGCCGCAGGGCGCACGGCAGCGTCCGATTCGCATTCCGCATCCGATCGGCGCCGGCAGCGGTGGTCGCTGGATTCAGATCGTCCCTGCCGAGACGTTCCGCATCTCGTACACGCTCGACAACGAGCATCCCGCCATCGGGACGCAGGTGCTGTCGTGGACGCCGACGGAGGAATCGTTCCTCGCCGAGTACGCGCCGGCGCGGACGTACGGCTTCCTCAGCGACCTCGGCTTCCTGCGTAAGAGCGGCCGCGCCCTCGGCGGCTCGCTGGACAACACGATCGTCATCGGCAAGAGCGCGACCCTGAACGGCCTCCGCTATCGTGACGAGTTCGTGCGACACAAGGTCCTCGACCTGCTCGGCGACCTGGCCCTGCTCGGCCGGCGCATCGAAGGTCACGTCATCGCTCGCAACGCGGGTCACGCGCTGAACTTCGAGCTCGTCGTCGCGATGCAGCGTGCGCTCGGCCTCGACCGCCGCGCGGCCCTTCGCGCAGTGCCCGCCGCCGTGACCGAAACGGCGGACGGGCTCGTTCCCGCCCCGGGCCTGGCCGTCAGCTAGGCGCTCCTCGCGGCCCGGCGGCGTCTGGGGCTTTATCCGACGCGGCATTAGGCGGCGGTATAATGACGCGTCCGGCAAATGAAGCTCTCGAGCGCCTTGCACTGGCCCGAGTTGGCCGCGGCGCTGTCGCTGCTGCTACTGGCAGGGGCGGCGCCGGCGCGCGCGGACCTGCGCATCAGCGACCTCGACATCTATCTGAACGATCACGAGGTCACCGTGCGGGTCGTGCTGTTAGACGCCATACCCCCCGGGATCCATGAGGGGCTGCACAGCGGCATTCCCACCCACCTCCGCTTCACGATCCAGCTCTGGCAGTACAACCGGCTCTTGCGCGACAGCCTGGTGCGCAGCGTCGTGATCGAGCGCCAGCTCGCCTACAACGCCGTGACCAAGGAGTACAAGGTCATCGCGCTCAAGGGCGAGACGGACCCGGCCTACGCCACGCGCGACTTGCGCGACGCGCAGCGCGTCTTCTCGGAGGTGCGCTCGCTCAAGCTCGGTCCGGCGAGCACGCTGAGCCCGGCGGAGATCTTCTACGTTCGCGTGCGCGCAGAGGCCGCGCTCAACGGGGAGAACACGTTCGTCACGCGCATGGCCGGCACCGCCGAGCAGACCGAGCGGCAGTCGGAGTACCGAACCATCCACAGGATGCAGTAGGGATGCCGCTACTCTCGGAAACGAACCGCCGCAAACGCAACCTGCTGGTCATCCTCGGCTTCCTGGTGCTCATCGGAAGCCTGTCGGCCGTCGACCTCGGCTCGTTCGCGCCGGAGATCCCGGTGGCATCGAACATCGTGATCTTCGCGCTGTTCAACCTGAACCTCATCGTGTTCCTGCTTCTGCTCCTCCTGCTGTTCCGCAACCTGGTCAAGCTCGGGTTCGAGCGCCGGCAGAAGGTCATCGGCGCGCGTTTCAAGACGAAGCTCGTGCTCGCGTTCCTGTCGCTCGCGGTGGCGCCGGCGATCCTGATCTTCATCATCGCGTCCAACTTCATCAACAAGTCCATCGAGGGATGGTTCAAGCCGCAGGTGGAGCGGCCGCTCGACCAGGCGCTGTCGGTAGCGCAGACGTACTACGCGAACCTGGAGCGGACGGCGCTGCGCCACGGCCAGCACATCGCACGCACGATCGAGCGCGACGGCCTGCTGGCGGAGGATCGTCGCGACACGCTGACGGCATTTCTCGCGGACCAGCAGGAGCTGCTGTCGATCAGCACGCTCACCGTCCTGGACACGCACGGCCGCCAGGTGGTGCACGTAAGGGACCCGCTCCTCGGCGACCTCGCCACGCGCGAGCTCAGCGAGGCGCAGATCAAGCGCGGCATCTCGGGCCACGAGGTCACCACCGTACGCGAGCTCGCCTCGGGCGACCTGATCGAAGCCGTCACGCCGATCTGGACAGCACGCGGCGGCGGTGACCGCCACGTGGTCGGCGCCATCGTGGTGGGCACGCACATCACCGAGCGGCTGGAGGCCAAGGTCCGCGGGATCTCCCAGGCGTTCCGCGAATACAAGCAGCTCAAGCTGCTGAAGAACCCGATCAAGGGCATCTACATTTTGCTCTTCCTCCTCATGACGCTCATCGTGGTGTTCGGGTTCACCTGGTTCGGACTCTATCTCGCGCGCGGTATCACCGGCCCCATCGAGCAGCTCGCCGAGGGCACGCGCGAGGTCGCCGCCGGCAACCTCGCCTACAAGGTCCAGGCGCGCGCCGACGACGAGATCGGGCTGCTCGTCGACTCGTTCAACCGGATGACCGACGACCTCTCGAGCTCCAAGCACCGGCTCGAGGAGGCGTACGTCGACCTGCAGGACAAGCACACCGAGCTGGAAGACCGCCGGCGCTACATCGAGACCGTGCTCGAGGCCATCACCACCGGCGTCGTCTCGCTCGATGCGCTCGGCCGCATCACCACGCTCAACCGGGCAGCCGCCCGGATGTTCGGCGTGGCCGAGGCGGCGGCAATCGGCCGACTGCTGGAGGAAGTCTTCACCGGCCCGGAGGCGCGTGAGGTCGTCGCGCTCGTGCAGCGCACGCGACGCCCGAAGACCGGCACCGTCGCGATCCAGCTGCACATGCGCCGCGGCGGCGCAATGCTCTCGCTGCTCACCTCCGCCACCGCTCTGCGCGGATCCGAGGGCGCTTACGAGGGCGCCGTCATCGTCTTCGATGACCTCACCGAGCTGCTGAAAGCGCAGCGGATGGCGGCGTGGCGCGAGGTGGCCCAGCGGATCGCGCACGAGATCAAGAACCCGCTGACCCCCATCCAGCTCTCGGCGCAGCGGCTGCGGCGCCGGCTCTCGCGCGTGGGTGGTGAGGACGCGCAGCTCGTCACCGAGTGCACCGAGACGATCATCCAGGAGGTTGACGGCCTCAAGCGCCTGGTCGACGAGTTCTCACGCTTCGCCCGCATGCCGGCGTTCGTGCCGAAGCCGACCGACGTTCGCATGCTCGTGGACGGGGTGGTCACGCTCTACCGCGAGTCGCACCCGCAGTGCACGTTCGTCACGCGCCACGGCGACGACGTGCCGCTGCTGGAAGTCGATCCCGACCACATCAAGCGCGCCGTGCTGAACCTCGTCGACAACGCCGTCGAAGCGATGAGCTCGGGGGGCATGGTGACTGTCGAAACGGAATATCTGCCCGAGACGGCGCGCGTGCGGCTCGTGGTGTCGGACACCGGTCCCGGCATCCCGAGCGAGGATCGCGACAAGTTGTTCCTGCCCTATTTCTCGACGAAGGTGACCGGGATGGGGCTCGGCCTGCCGATCGTGAGCGAGATCGTGAACGAGCACGGCGCCACCATCCGCGTCGAGGACAACCAGCCGTCGGGCACGCGCTTCGTGATCGAGGTGCCGGTGACGCGGGCGCCGGCGCCCGTGGAGGCCTGAGCATGGCCGGCGAGCACATCCTCATCGTGGACGACGAGCCGGCGATTCAGGGCACGCTGCGCGCGGTGCTCGAGGACGAGGGCTATCGCGTGACCACCGCCGGCGGCGGCGAGGAAGCCGTTCGCCTCGTCACGGACGAGGTGCCGGACGTCGTGTTCCTCGACATCTGGATGCCGGGCATGGACGGTCTCGAGACACTGGCCGAGCTCAAGCGCGTGCGTCCGGACGCGCCGGTGATCATGATCTCCGGCCACGGCACGATCGAGACGGCCGTGAAGGCCACACGACTGGGTGCCTACGACTTCATCGAGAAGCCGCTATCGCTGGAGAAGACGCTGATCAGCGTCACGCGCGCGCTGGAGCACGGCCGCCTCGAGCGCGAGAACGCCAACCTCCGCGCGCGGCTCGAGATGCGCACCGAGATCATCGGCGACAGCGCGCCGATGCGCGCGCTGCGCGAGGCCATTGCCACCGCGGCCCCGACCAGCGGGCGCGTGCTCATCCACGGCGAAAACGGCAGCGGCAAGGAGCTCGTGGCGCGCGCGATCCACGCGCTGTCGAGCCGGCGCGAGGGGCCGTTCGTCGAGGTCAACTGCGCGGCCATTCCAGAAGAGCTGATCGAATCCGAGCTGTTCGGCCACGAGCGCGGCGCCTTCACCGGTGCGGTGGCGCGGCGGCGCGGCAAGTTCGAGACGGCCGACGGCGGCACGCTGTTTCTCGACGAGATCGGCGACATGAGCCTCAAGACGCAAGCCAAGGTACTGCGCGCGCTGGAGGAGCAGGTGGTCGAGCGCGTGGGCGGCCGCGAGCCGATCAAGGTCGACGTCCGCGTGATCGCGGCCTCCAACCGCGACCTCTCGGCGCTGATCGCCCAGGGCGGTTTCCGCGAGGATCTCTTCTACCGGCTGAACGTCATCCCGATCGAAGTGCCGCCGCTGCGTGAGCGGCGTGACGACATTCCCCTGCTGGTCGAGCATTTCATCGCCGTTTTTTCCGCGGAGAACGGCAAGCGGCTGAAGACGGTCTCGGGCGAGGCCCTCGCCTACTTCGTCGCGTACGACTGGCCCGGCAACGTGCGCGAGCTCCGCAACATGGTCGAGCGGCTCGTCATCATGACCCCCGGTGAGATGATCGGTCCCGACGATCTGCCGGCACCGCTGCGCCCGAAGGACGCCGGCGCCGGCGGTGAGGGACAGCGCTCGCTGAAAGACGCTCGCGACGGCTTCGAGCGCGCCTACATCCTGAGCGAGCTGCGCGCGAACGACTGGAACATGACGCGCACGGCCGACCGCCTGGGGATCGAGCGCTCGCACCTCTACCGCAAGATCAAGACGTACGGCATTACGCCGCCGAAATGACTTCGGAGGGGGCGCCTCACAGGCGCGTCTCCAGCGCGACGGCCCCTCCGATGCCTCCCCCAGCGCATGGCCGCTCCCGCATCGGCCGTGCCGCGCCGATTCGCTAGGGCGCGCTGGTGTAGGATCGGCGCGCGGTGCCCGCCTTCAACTTCGTGCGCAAGTCCTTCTACCGCGATTCCGTCACGCTCATGCGGCTGTCCAGCGAGCTGGAGGCGGTGGCTGGCGTAAGCGCGGCGGCGGCGCTGATGGGCACGCCGCACAATCGCGAGCTCCTGGCGCAGGCGGGTTTGCTCGCAGACGCGGGCGCGGCCGCGGAGCCGGCAGACCTCATCATCGCGGTCGCGGCCGACTCACGAGGTAGCGCGGAGGCGGCGCGCGCGGCCGCTGAGCGCGCCCTCTTGGCGCCAAAGCCGACGACCGCCGGCGTGGCGACTGCGTCGCCGCGAACGCTCGCGTCGGCGCTGAAGCTCCTCGCCGACGCCAATCTGGCGCTGATCTCGGTGCCCGGCGCCTACGCCGCCGCCGAGGCGTTCAAGGCCCTCGATGCCGGCCTGCACGTCATGCTGTTCAGCGACAACGTCCCGGTCGAGACCGAAATCAGCTGCAAGCGGCGGGCGCTCGAGCGCAGTCTGCTCATGCTCGGTCCCGACTGCGGCACCGCGATCCTGGACGGCGTGCCGCTCGGCTTCGCCAACGCCGTGCCGCGCGGTCGCATCGGGCTCGCCGCGGCATCGGGCACCGGCCTGCAAGAAGTCACCTGCGCGCTCGCGCGCGAGAGCGAAGGCGTCTCCCAGGCGATCGGTGTCGGAGGGCGCGACCTGTCCGATGAGGTCGGGGGCACGATGATGCTGCGCGCGCTGCAGTTGCTCGCCGCGGATCCTGCGACCGAGGTCATCTGCGTCATCGGCAAGCTGCCGGGCGTGGCCACGGCACACCGCATCGCGGACGCTCTCACGAAGATCGCGAAGCCGCGCGTCGCCTGTTTTCCGGGCGCAAGCGTCGCCACGACGGCGTCGCCGGATCTCGAGCGTGTGATGGCACGGCTGACGGACGTCGGCGTGCACGTCGCGGCAACGCTGGAGGATGCGGGCCGCGCGGCCGTGGCCCTGGCGCGTGGCAAGAAACCGGTGCCGACGGAGTTCACGCTGCCGCACGCCGAAGTCGAGCGCCTCGTGGGCGACGCGGCGCGCGGGCTGGCGCCGGGTCAACGCTACGTGCGCGGCGTCTATTCCGGCGGCACGCTCGCATTCGAAGCGCTGGCCGTGCTCGGGCAGAGCCTCGACGACGTCCCGCGCTCGCTCACCGGCGGCGGCGCGGGGAATCGGGTCGTCGACCTCGGGGACGACGCCTTCACGCTCGGCAGGCCGCACCCGATGATCGACGGGCGCGTGCGACGCGACTGGATCGATAAAGAGGGCCGCGATCCCGCCACTGCCGTGCTCCTTCTCGACGTCGTGCTCGGCTATGGCGCGCATCCCGACCCCGTCGGCGAGCTCCTTCCGGCCATCCGCACCGTGCGCGCGCAGCGTCCGCTGCCGGTGGTGGCGAGCGTGTGCGGGACCGACGCCGACCCGCAGTCGCGCGCCGCGCAGGTCGAGCGGCTGCACGCCGCCGGGGTCATCGTCATGGGCGGCAACGCGCAGGCGGCGCGGCTCGCGGCCGCGATCGCGCGGCGGGCGCGCTGATGTCGCTCCTGGGCGGGGCGCCGCGAGTCGTCAACGTCGGCCTCGAGCTGTTCGCGGCGACGCTCGGCGCGCTGGACGTTCCTGTCGTGCACGTCGACTGGCGCCCGCCCGCCGGCGGTGATCCGCGCCTGTCGGAGCTGCTCGCGCGCCTGCTACCGCAGCGCGCGGCCATCGACCGCGCGAACGCGACGGCGCTCGAGCGGCTGACGAACGGCGAGCCGTTTCTGGTCGACTGCCGGCCGGCCCGCGAAGCCCTCGACCTGCCCGACCACACCGTGTTGCACTCGGGGCCGCCGCTCGACTGGGCGCGTTTCAGCGAACCCGTCCGCGCCGCGATCCTCTGCGCGATCCGTTACGAGAGCTGGGCCGCCAACGACGACGCCGCGCGCGAGCTGATCGAGCGCGGAGCCGTGCGCCTGGCCCCCTGCCACCATCACGCGGCGACTGGGCCCATGGCCGGTGTCGTCACGCCGTCGATGCCGGTGTTCGTCGTCGAGAACCGCGCCTACGGCACCCGCGGCCACGCCACGATCAACGAAGGGCTCGGCAAGGTTCTGCGCTACGGCGCCAACGACGCAAGCGTGCTCGCACGGCTCCACTGGATCGCCACCGAGGCGGGACCGCTGCTCGGCGCCGGATTGCGCGCCCTTGGCGGGATCAATCTGCGATCGCTCATGGCGCAGGCGCTGCGCATGGGCGATGAGATGCATCAGCGCAACATCGCGGCGACGGCGCTGCTCACCCGCGCGCTCATGCCGGGCATCGCGAAGGTCGGCGGCCGGCACCACGCGGTCGCCCGGCTGGCGGAGTTCCTCGCCGGCAACGATCAGTTCTTCCTGAACATCGCCATGGCCGCCGGCAAGGCGATGGTCGAGCCGGCCAGCGGCGTTGCGGGCTCCACGCTGGTGACCGTCATGGCGCGCAACGGTACCGAGTTCGGCGTCCGCCTCGCCGGCGGCGGCGCGCGCTGGTTCACCGCGCCCGTCAACACGCCGCAGGGCCTGTACTTCCCCGGCTTCGCCGCCGAGGACGCGAATCCCGATATGGGCGACAGCGCGATCGTCGAGACGATCGGCCTCGGCGCGTTCGCCATGGTCGCCGCGCCGGCCGTCGCGCGCTTCGTCGGCGCCGGCGGCACGGTCGAGGCCGCGGCCATGACTGCGGAGATGCGGGAGATCTCTGCCGGCGAGCATCCGCACTTTCGCATTCCATCGCTCGACGACCGGGGGAGCCCCGTGGGGATCGACGCACGGCTCGTCGTCGAGACGTCGATCACGCCGCTGATCAACACGGGAATCGCAAGCCGTCGGGCCGGCGTCGGGCAGATCGGCGCGGGCGTCGTGCGCGCACCGCTTGGCTGCTTCACCGCCGCGCTGGAGGCGCTGGCGGGTCCGTGAGTCGTGCTATGCCTCCCCGATGAGGCGGCGCACGCGCGTGAGCAGGGCCGTGTCGCTGAAGGGCTTCGCGAGGACTTCCGTGTCGGGCTCGGCGAGCGACGTGACGTCGGCGGCGGCCAGGCCCGTCGAGAGAATCACCGGCAGGTGGCGCCACGGCGTGCTCGCGCGCAGCCGCTTCAAAAACTCGCGACCATCCATGCCCGGGAGCGACATGTCGAGCACGATGAGATTGGGACGGATCTCCGCGAGGCGATCGAGCGCTTCAGTGGCCGTCTCGATCGCGGTCGCCGCGTAGCCGGCGGCGCTGAGCACCAGCACGTGGACGTCGCGAAGGTAGGCCTCGTCGTCAACCACGAGGATCTGTTTGGCCACCGGGGACCAGGGGTGCAAGCGCGATGCCCGACCGCGGTCGAACGGGCGCATAGTTGTCGACGGCACCTCGATCGGCGCGTGTCCCGCTGACGTGCCAGGTGTCAGAACGGCGTATCAGAAAGGATCACGGCCGGCGTGAGCGCCGACGTCCTCGGTCGCGTCGTCGGGCTCGTCATCCTCGGCAGCTTCACCTGGCTCGTGCTCGCCAACGGCATCGCCTTGCCGTCGGGCGTGATCCTCAACGTCCTGCACCTGATCGATCTGGTCTCCCACGAAGCCGGTCACGTCATCTTCGGCTTCTTCGGCCGCTTCATCGCCATCGGCGGCGGCTCGTTCAACCAGGTGCTCATTCCCATCGTCTGCACGAGTGTCTTCCTCCTGCGCCGGCAATTCGCCTCGGCGGCGGTGACGCTCTTCTGGACGGGGCAGAATCTCGCCGACGTCGCCGTCTACGTGGCCGACGGCCGCGCCATGGCGCTGCCACTGCTCGGCGACGGATTGATCCACGACTGGAACTTCATACTCGGGACGCTCGGGCTACTCCACGCTGCCGAGTCGCTCGGCCGCCTCACGTTCGGCCTCGGCGCGCTCACGATGCTCGCGGCGCTCGCATTGCTCGCCTGGGACGCGTGGACCCACATGCTATCCTCCGAAACGCGGGACCGCTCATGACGTTCGATC
>JBKOZH010000186.1:0-9793 GCA_046725765.1 Candidatus Methylomirabilota bacterium
GGCGCGGTTGTTCGCCGCCGAGGGCGCGGCCGTCGTGATCGGCGACGTCGACGTCGCGGGGGCGGAAAGCCTGGCCAAGGAGATCGTTGGCCGCGGAGGACGCGCGCTGGCGCTCGGCGTCGACGTCGGAGACGCGGCGCAGGTCCAGGCGTTCGTCGATCGCACCGTGTCGGAGCACGGCCGGCTCGACGTGATGTTCGCCAATGCCGGCATCGCGCACTCCGCACCGTTCCTCGAACACCCCGAGGCCGAGTGGCATCGCGTGCTGCGCGTGAATCTGACCGGCGTGTTCCTCTGCTGCCAGGTCGCCGCGCGCCAGATGGTGGCCCAGGGCGGCGGTCGCATCATCGCCACCGCGTCGATCAATGGCTTTCGCGGCGTAGAGAATCTCGTCGGCTACAACGTGGCCAAGGCCGGCGTGATCGAGCTCACGAAGACCATGGCGGTCGAGCTCGCGAAGCACCGCATCGCCGTGAACGCGATCGCGCCCGCGCAGATCGACACGCGGCTCACGCGGAGCCTGCCCGAGGAGGCCAGGCAGCGGCGCGTCGCCCGCATCCCGATGGGACGCTTCGGCGACGTCGACGAGGTCGCGCGCGCGGCGCTGTTCCTCGCCTCCGACGATGCCGCCTTCATCACGGGCCACACGCTGGCCGTCGACGGCGGCTATCTCGCCGGCGGCCTCTGGTCGCGCTGACGCCGTCGATTCGCTGACGCCGTGAACGCTCGCGTCAGCACCTGCATCGTCGGCGGCGGACCGGCCGGGATGATGCTCGGCCTGCTACTCGCCAAGCGCGGCGCGGACGTGCTCGTGCTCGAGGGTCACGAGGACTTCGATCGCGAGTTCCGCGGCGAGGTCTTGCAGCCGAGCACGGTGCATCTGCTCGACGAGCTCGGCCTCCTGCAGTACGTGCTCGCGCAGCCGCACTCGCTGCTCGAGGCCGGCAAGATCCGCCTGCGCGGCAAAGAGGTCGGCGAGTTCTCGTTCAGGCGGATTTCGCCGGAGTATCCCTACGCCATCTGGATGCCACAGCCGGTGTTTCTCGCCGCGCTGCGCGGCAAAGCCGAGCCGTTTGCGTCGTTCCGCTGCTGGATGGGCGCCAAGGTCACGAACCTGATCGAGGCGGACGGTGGCGTCGTCGGCGTGAGCGGCGTGCGCCACGGCAAGGAGCCGTTCGACGTGCACGCCGACGTGGTGGTCGGCGCCGACGGCCGTCACTCGACGGTGGCGCGGCTCGGCGGCTTCACGCCGGAATACGAGCACCACGATTTCGACGTCATCTGGTTCACCATCGAGCAGCCGCCGGGCTGGTCGAGCACGTTCTACGTGTCGCTCGGTGAGAACGTGCGCGGGCTGATGCTGCCGAAGTACCCGCACCACGTTCAGGCGGGGATCGTGCTGCCGACCGGCGAATGGCGGCGCTGGCGGCAGGCCGGCGTTGCGGCGGTGGCCGAGCGGATACGACGCTTCGATCCCATCTTTACCGGCTTCGCCGACGCTCTCCGCGACTTCACGCCCTTCTTTCCGCTCGAGGGCGTCATCCGGCTGATGAAGGAATGGGCGCGCGATGGCCTGCTGCTGATCGGCGACGCCGCGCACACGATGAGTCCCGCCGGCGCCATCGGCGTCAACGTGGCCATCGCCACCGCCGTCGTCGCCGCGCAGGAGATCTATCCGCGCCTGGGTCGCGGTCCGATTCCGCGCGCGGAGCTCGCCGCCGTGCAGCGGCTGCGCGAGTCGGACGTACGCACGCTGCACCGCCTGCAGCTCGGCGCCCAGCGCGTGCTGCTCGGCCAGGGCAGCCGCAATCCGGTGGTGAAGTGGCTGGTGAATACACTGCTGCCCGTGGTCGTCCGCTCGCCCGTGCTGCCGCTGGCGCAGCGACGGCTCTTTTTCGGTGCGCCGCTGCCGCCGCTCGACCCCGCCTTCAGTTTTTCGGAACGAGGTGCTTGAACTTCGGCATGACCTCGCGCGCCAGCAGCTCCATCGAGTGGCGCCACGCCTTGGGATTGTCGACGTAGTCGAAGCAGAACAGCAGCAGCGTGCCGAAGCCACCGACCTCTTCGTAGATCTCGTGTAGCCGCCTGCTCACCGTGGCCGGGGAGCCGACCAGCCAGTTGTGCTTCGCGCAGTACTCCGGCGTCACGTCGGAGTCGGGCACGTCGGGCTTGTGCTTGAGGAATTCGGTGAACTGGAAGAACGCGAGCAACGGCAGGAAGTACTCGCGCATCATCCGGCCCATCATGCCGCCGGCTGAGAGCCGCATCGCCTCCGCGTCGGTGTCGGCGACGAAGACCTCGCGCACCAGGCGCCAGTCCGCGCGCTTCGGCGTGCGCCCCGTGCGAGCGGCGCCGATCTCCACCGACTCCCAGTGGCTGCCGACGTACGTCGGGTTGAGGTTCAGGCTCATCGGCCAGAAGCCGCGTTCGCCCGCGAGCTTCAGCGTGTCGGAGCCCTTGCTGACGCCGGCCACGCCGATGGGCGGGTGCGGCTTCTGCAGCGGCGTGATGTGCGGCTTGAGCGTGCCGATCATGGTGCCGGTCTTGGTGACGTGCCAGTACTTGCCCTTGTGATCGAATTCCGGCTCGTCGCTCCAGAGCCGCAGCACGATGTCGAGCGCCTCGCGCGTCATCTCGCGGTGCTGGCCGGCGTTGCCATCGACGTTGAACATCGCCCAGTCGCTCGGCAAGCCGCTGGCCGCGACGCCGAAGTTCAGGCGCCCCTGCGCCATGTGGTCGAGCATCGCGACGCGGTTCGCGAGCTCCGCCGGATGGTGATACGGCATGAGAAAGCCGCCGGGGCCGATGCGCATGCGCTGGGTCTGCAACAGGGCTTGCGCGACGAGGAGATCGGGCGACGGATGCGGCTCCCACGGCGCCGTGTGGTGCTCGCCGATCCACGCCTCGCTGAAACCGAGCTCGTCGGCCCAGCGCAACTGCTGGAGATCCCACTGGTGGCCGTCGTAGAGGCTGCGCTCGGGTGGATGCGACGGCATCGTGAACAGCCCGTACTCCATGCGAGCCTCCTTCTAGCGTTGACGATCAGGCGAGCGGCCGCCGTCAGGCGTAGACGTCTTCGTCGACCTGGGCGGCGTCGGGGTACGGCGCGGCGAGCGCGTACTGCACGCCGTTGTCGATCTCCGCTTTGACGTCGGCCTGAATGCGCTCGAACGTTCCCTCGTCGACGAGGCCCTTGAGCCGCGTGACCAGCGTCTGCAGCGGATCGTGCTGGCTCATCCACTCGCGCTCTTCCTCGCGCGTGCGGTAGTCGCGGTTGACGTCGCCGACGTGATGACCGTAGTAGCGATACGTCTTGCACTCGACGAACGCCGGGCCCTCGCCGCGGCGCGCGCGCTCCACGAGTCTCTTCATCGTCGAATTGACGGCCTGCACGTCCTGACCGTCGACGGTCTCGGCATGAATACCGAACGCCTTGGCGCGCGCGAGGATCTCGCCGGCGACCGTCTCGCCGCAGGGCGTGTACTCACCGTAGAGATTGTTCTCGCAGACGTAGACGACGGGCAGCTTCCAGAGCGCCGCCATGTTCATCGTTTCGTAGAGCAGGCCCTGTCCCAGCGCGCCATCGCCGAAGAAGCACACGGCGACCTGATCGCTGCCGCGCATCTTGGCCGAGAGCGCGGCGCCGGTTGCGATGCCGGCCGAGCCGCCGACGATCGCGTTGGCGCCGAGGTTGCCCGTCTCGGGATCGGCGATGTGCATCGAGCCGCCTTTGCCGCGGCAATAGCCCGGCTCCTTGCCGAGCAGCTCGGCGAACATGCGGTTGACCGAGGCGCCCTTGGCCAGACAGTGGCCGTGCCCACGATGCGTGCTGGTGATGAAGTCGTCCCGCCGCAGCGCCTCGCACACACCGACGGCGACGCCCTCCTCGCCGATATAGAGATGGGCGAGCCCCGGCATCTTGGCGCTCTTGTAGAGCTCGTTCACCTGCTCCTCGAAGGCGCGGATCTTCGCCATCTGCCGATAGAGGTGCAGGTTCTGCTCGAGATCCAACCGCGGCTCGGTCACCTGGGTCGCCATCGCGTCCTCCTGGGCCTCCGAGGCTGCGTCAGGCGAGCCGCGGAGTCAAGGACGTGGGGCGATTACTTCTCGTTGCTTCGGGAGTACGAGGCGCCCTCGCCGACGTTGGCGCCGGTCTTCGTCCCCTGCGCCGGATCGGCCGGCGACGGGCGCGTATCGCCACCCGTCTGGGTCTTGGACGCGGTCGGCGCCGGGCCGCGGGAGGGCTGGCCCGTCGGCTCGCTCAGCTTTCCGAGCGTTTCGTCGTCGAGCCGGCCCGTCGCTTCGAGACCCTGCGCCTGTTGATAGGCCTTCAGCGCGGCGATCGTGCGCGGGCCGTTGACGCCGTCGATCGGACCGGGATCATGACCATTGGCTTGCAGCGCCTTCTGCGCGAGCTCGATGTCGGCCGGCGTTTGCGCCGGTGCACCAATAACGGTGAGGGCCAACACGACGGCGGCAGCAACGATGGCGATCCACGTCTTCATACCTCTCGGTATTAGCAAGGGCGGTGCCGACGACGACGACGCGGTACTATGGGCGCCGCGCACCGGACGTCGCCGGCATCAGACAAGGAGGACGCGATGCTGACCGCCGAAGACAATGCGCTCTTGACGCGCGTCGGCCCGGGCACGCTCGTGGGTGATCTCATGCGGCAGTACTGGATTCCCGTGGTCCAGTCGGCCGAAGTCCCCGCCGGCGGCCGCCCCAAGCGGGTCAAGATTCTCGGCGAAAGCCTCGTCGTCTTTCGCGATCCCGCCGGCCGCCCCGGGCTGGTGAGCGAGTCCTGCGCGCATCGGCGCGCGTCGCTCTACTTCGCGCGCAACGAGGAGCGCGGGCTGCGCTGCGTGTATCACGGCTGGCAGTACGCGCTCGACGGCACCTGCCTCGACCAGCCAAATGAGCGGCCCGAATCCAATTTCCAGGACAAGGTCGCCCTGCCTGCTTACCCGTGCGCCGATCACGGCGGCGTCATCTGGACGTACATGGGACCGGCCGGCTCGGCGCCCGGGCTGCCGGATCTCGAGTGGGCGCTCGTACCGGACGACCAGCGGTTCGTGACGAAGTTCTGGCAGGGCTGCAACTATCTGCAGGCGCTCGAGGGCGGCGTCGATCCAGCGCACATCTCGTTCCTGCACGGGATTCTCAACGCCCGGGACGAGGCGGCGCGGCGCGCTCTGGACAGCGCGGCGGCGGGATTCGGCTTCGCCTCGCAGCTCGAGCGCGCCCCGCACATCGAGGTCGCCGACACGCCGATTGGCCTGCTGCTCGGCGCGCGGCGCGAGGCGCCCGCGGGTCAGTACTACTGGCGCATCACGCAGTACCTTTTGCCATTCCACACGATGCCGCCGCCGGAAGTCGGAGACGATCCGCTCATGCATACGCACGTGTGGATCCCGATGGACGACGACCAGCTCGTCAATTGGTGCGTCTCATGGCATCCCACGCGCCCGATCACGCGCGAGGAGATCGCAGAGTTCCACGCGGGCTCGAGCATCCACGTCACCGAGTACGCGCCGGCGACCAGCGACGCGTACGGCGACATCCGTCCCGCCGCGAGCCGCGACAACGATTACCTCGCGGACTGGGAGGCGCAGCGAACGCGTAAGTTCTTCGGCGTGCCGGGCGTCGGCGCGCAGGACAAGGCGATCACCGAGAGCCAGGGCGTGTTCGACCGTTCGCTCGAGCGCCTGGGCCGCGCCGATCTCGGCATCATCCGCGTCCGCAAGTGTCTGCTCGACGCCGCGCGCGGGCTGCGCGAGCAGCGGATCACGCCGCCGGGCCGCGATCCCGCCAGCTATCGCGTCCGCCCGGCCGCGGTGCTGCTCTCTAAAGATAGGCCGTGGGTCGAAGGCGCCGGCGAGCGGCTGCTGGTGACGACGCCGCGTCCTGATCAGCCGCGCCCACTCTAGTCCGCGCCTGAGTCCGCGCCTGTATTCATTCGCGCACAGTAGCGAGCGGACGGCCGACTCGGTACGCTACGCGATGACATGACCCAGACGATGGAACCGCGCGTGCGGAGATGGTCGCGTGTCGAATACGAGCGGCTCATCGAACTGGGCGTTTTTCAGTCCGGTGAGCGACTCGAGCTCCTCGACGGCGCGCTCGTCGTTCGCGAACCGCAAGGCAGTCGGCACGCCGCGGCGATTCGCAAGGTGCTGGCCGCACTTCGCGCCGTCCTCGGCGATGCGTGGCAACTCGACTCCCAGCTTCCTCTCGCGGTCGACGACGCCTCAGTACCCGAGCCTGACGTCGCGGTGGTTCCGCATGACGCCGATGCCTATCGCGACGCGCACCCATCCCGCGCTGTGCTGGTGGTCGAAATCGCGGAGACGTCGTACCGAGTCGACCGGGACTACAAGCTCAGCCTCTACGCGCGTGCCGGCGTTCCCGAATGCTGGCTGCTGAATCTCGTCGACGAGACGGTCGAGATCCACCGTGAGCCAGAGCCATCACCCGCCGCACGCTATGGCTGGCGATATGCGCGCGTCGAGACGTTACGGGCGCCAGATACGGTGCGGCCGCTGATCGCGCCGGCGACACCGGTTCGCGTTGCCGATCTGTTGCCGTGAGCGGCTCGACGGTTAGACAGGCAGCTTGTCGCCGTCGGCCGGCGCCGCGACTTCGAACGCGTTGACGACGCCAGAGAGCATCGCAAAGTAGTTCGCGGCGGCCGTCAGCTCGACGAGCCACTGCGCGCCGTGACGGCTCTGCAGCGCCTCGAACGTCTTGCCGTCGATGCGATTGGTGCGCATGAGCTGGCGGACGTACGTGACGACGTCACGCTCGTCCGGGCCGAGCGCCCCCGCATCACCCTTCGCGCCCAGAAGATCGATGACGTCCTCGCCCACGCCGTTTGCGCGGGCGGCCCGCACCTGCGCGGCCCACACGTAGGCCGCCTCACGCTCGCGAACAGCCGTGAGGATGGCGATCGAGCGCAGCTTCGGCGCCACGACGCTCTCGTCGCGGAAGAACGTGACGAGGCCAAGCACGCGGTCGGCAAGCTTCGGACTGTGCAGCAGCATGCTGAACGGCCCGCGCACGTTGCCGAAGATCTTCTCCACCTTGTCGACGACGGCATGGTGCTCAGCGGGAACGTCGGACTTGCCGGTGATCGGCGCGATGCGCGGCATGGTGGCGGTCTCCCCTTCTTCTCGGAGTCGACGAATCTGCTAGAGTCTCGACCACGGGAGACTACACCATGCCGAAGGCCCTCGACGGAATTCGCGTGCTCGACCTGACCCAGTACGAAGCCGGTCCCTCCTGCACGCAGATGCTCGCGTGGCTGGGCGCGGAGGTCATCAAGATCGAGGCGCCCGGCGGCGAGCCGGGGCGCACCGCGCTGTCCGACAAGCGCGGCGAGGACGCGTGGTTCTTCCTGCTCCTGAACTCGAACAAGAAAGGCGTCACGCTCAACCTCAAGACGCCGCGCGGCCGGACCATGTTCGAGGAGCTCGTGAAGACCGCCGACGTCGTCGTCGAGAACATGGGTCCGGGCGCGATGGATCGCCTGGGGCTTGGCTATGAGGCTCTGCGCCGCCTCAATCCACGCATCATCGCCGCATCCGTGAAGGGCTTCGGGAGCACGGGACCGTACGCGGACTACAAGTCGTTCGAGTGGATCGCGCAGGCGATGGCGGGCGCGATGAGCATGACCGGCTCGCCCGACGGGCCGCCGACCAAGGCGATCGGCGGACTCGCCGACACCGGCGCGGGCCTGCACACGGCCATCGGCATCCTGGCCGCGATCATCCAGCGGCAGACGACGGGTATCGGGCAGCAGGTCGAAGTCGCGCAGCAGGAGGCGGTCGTCAACCTGCTCCGCATCCACCTGCGCGAGAGCTACGTGACCGGCAAGCCGGCCGCGCGTCAAGGGAATCGCTCCGCGGCGGCCGCGCCGTCGAACATCTACCGTTGCCGTCCGGGCGGCGCCAACGACTACGTGTTCATCCACTGCGCCACCGTGGAGATGTGGAAGTCGCTCGTGACGATCTGCGGCCGGCCCGAGCTGGCCGACGATCCGCGCTATGCCGATCGCCGCGACCGCGTGCAGTTCATGGACGACATCGACGCGATGATCGAGGCGTGGACCGAGAAGCACACGAAGCACGAGGCGCTGGAGATCCTGGCCGGCGCCGGCATTCCGTGCGGCGCGGTGCTCGACTCCAACGAGGTGCTGGCCGACCCGCACATGAAGTCGCGCGGGATGATCACCGAGCTCGAGCATCCGCGGCGCGGCAAGTATCCGATGCCGGCGAACCCCGTGCGCTTGTCGGCCTCGCCGACGGACGTCGTGCGCGCGCCGCTGCTCGGCGAGCACAACGCCGACGTCTACGGCCGCGTGCTCGGCTACAACGACACAGAGCTGGAGATGCTGCGGCGCGACGGAGTTATTTGAAGGAGGCGGCGATGGCGCGGGTCACCGGACTGGGCCACGTCGGCATTTACGTGCGCGATCTCGAGCGCATGGTCGCGTTCTATCGCGATGTCATGGGCATGCGCATCACCAAACAGAACTGGCGCGCGGGCGCCGTCTTCCTCAGTGCGGACCCGGAGGCCGTCGATCACGAGATCGCGCTGATGCGCGGCCGGCCATCGGCCGAGGACCCGCACCTGATCCAGCAGATCTCGATGCGCGTCGAGACGCTCGATGATCTGCGGGCGTTCCACCGCCGCCTCATCGCCGAGGGCTATCGGATCGAGCGCGTCGTCAACCACGCCAGCGCGATCGGCTGCTACTTCTTCGATCCCGAGGGCAATCGCACGGAAGTCTTCTGGGTGACGGGCCGGCCCTGCTGGGTGCCCACCGCGAACCCGATCGACATCCATCAGCCGGACGCCGCGGTGCTAGCCGAAGTCGATCGCATCTGGGAGCAGCTGCGCCACGTGCCGGTCGGCGGACGTCTCTCCGAGGAGACCGCGACGCTGTGACTCGAGGGGCGCCACGGCGTCGCCGGGGCGTCCCGAGCGTGTGGGGGGTTTGGGGGGCCCTTCGAGGCCCCCCATGTCATCAGATCCCGAGAAGCCTCTCGAGGTTCTTCGAGAGGATGGCCTCCTTCTCCTCCTGCGTCAGGCTCTTCATGCCGAGGATCCACGCCACCGGCCAGTCGAGCGCCATGTCGTACGGCCAGTCCGTGCCGAACACGACGCGATCGACGCCGACGGTGTCGATGAGAAAGCGCAGCGCCGGCTCGGTGTAGACGATGCAGTCGTAATAGAACTTCTTGAGATAGGCGCTCGGCGGCTGCGCGATGTGCTCGCGCGCCTCGGAGCGCACCTGCCAGCCGTGATCCATCCGGCCGATGCCGTAGCAGGTGTACCCGCCGCCGTGCCCGAGCACGATCTTGAGATCCGGGTGCGCGTCTATGACGCCGCCGTGGACGAGCGTGGCGAACGTCACCGCGCGGTCGACGAGATTGCCGATCGTGTTCGGCAGGTGATAGCGATTCGCCCGCTGGGTGACGAGCGTCTCGCCGCCCTGGTGAAAGAAGACGACGGCGCCCATCTGCTCCGCCGCGCGCCAGAACGGCCGGAACTCCGCCGTTTCGAGCGTGCGGCCGTTGACGTGGTCGTTGATCTCCACGCCCTTGAGACCGAGCTGGATCATGCAGCGCTCGAGCTCGCCCGTCGCGGTCTTCACGTCCTGCATCGGCACCGTGCCGAGCCCCGCGAAGCGCTTGGGCCACGTGCGCGCCATGTCGCTGATTTCGTCATTCGTCTCGCGCGACGTCGCGAGCGCCGTCCCGGCATCGAGGTGGTAGTTGTAAAACCCGAC
>JBKOZH010000192.1:0-3403 GCA_046725765.1 Candidatus Methylomirabilota bacterium
GGGGTGCCGGCGCGCCGGCCGTCCATGTCGGGAATCGTGAGCGTTTCTACAATCGCCCGCAGCTCAGACGCGGTCGGCGGGACGACGGCTGGGCGACCGAACGCCGTAGCCGACGTCAGCAGCAGCAGACAGGCGAAGAGCAGCGTCGCCGGGCGCCTGATCATTCGCCGTATCTTACCGCGCTGATACGCGTCCGCCCGTTGAAGACGTGCGCTGCGTCACGAGACCTTGACGACGCGACCCCCCGCAATCCGGCGCAGCTCGTCCGGCGTCAGCCGAACCACCGTGTTGGGATGTCCGCCCGCCGCCCAGATCGCGTCCCAGGCGAGCAGATCTTCGTCGATCAGCGTTGTCAGCGGCGCGGGATGCGCCAGCGGGGCGACGCCGCCGATCGCGAAGCCGGTGTGCGTGCGGACGAAATCCGCGTCGGCGCGGCCGATTGGCTCGCCGACGAGCACGCCGACCTTCGTCTCGTCCACGCGATTGGCGCCGCTGGTGATGACGAGGAGGGGGCGCCCGCTCTCGCGCAGCCGAAACACGAGGGACTTCGCGATCTGCGCGACCTCGCAGCCGACGGCGGCCGCGGCATCGGCCGACGTTCGCGCCGCATGGTCGAGCACGACGATGGTCGTCGTCACGCCCGCCGCGACGAGGGCGTCGGCGACGCGGCGCGCGGCGGCCGGAAGCTCAGCCACGCGCCGTCACCACCTGCCGGCACGCGCGCATCTGGGCGAGGTGCTCGAGGTCGTGATCCGCGGCGTGGGTCGCGTACTGTCCGAGCGTGAGCGGTCCGAAGTGACCCGACAAACCCGGCCGGTCGACGGCGCCCGCCGGCAAGCTGGCGAGATACGCCAGCGTCGCCGTGCGCGCGCGCCGGAACTCCGCGAGGTCGTCTTCGAAGCGACCCTCACGCCGGTCGCGCTCGCGCGCCCACGCGACGGGATCGAACGCGATGAAGCGCGGACGATCCTCGGTCGCCATGAGACGAAAGCGCGGCAGGAACAGCCGGCTCTCCAGCTCCATCAAGTGGGCGAGGACCTCCTTCATCGACCACTCGCCGGGTTCGGGCCGCTCGCGCAGCGTGCGGGCGTCGAGCGCGGCGGCAAGCGAGGCGACGCGATCGGGCGTCGCGGCGAGCGCGTCGCGCAGCTCGGACAGAGACAACGCGAGGCGTGCCTCGCAGCGCCGCGGCGTCAGGCCGAGCGTCGCGCGCACGTCCTGGATCTGTCGCAGGTGCTCGGTATCGTGCGTGTCCATGGTCGCGGCGTACGTCTCCACGGTGAGCACGCCGCGGCTGGGACTGACACCCTCACGCCGCCAGCCGGCGTCGTCGAGACCGCCGAGCAGCGCAACCGCCTGCCGTCGCGCGTCGCCGAACGCGGCCACGAGCGTGGCAAGATCGGCGGCGTCGCCCTCGGTGCGCTGGCGCTTGTCGAACACCGGCCGCGACTCCGCCAGCATGCGCCGCAGTCGCGGCAGAAACGTGTCGCGGTCGCCTTCGACGAGATGTCGAACGACTTCGCCGATCGACCACTCCCCGGGCTTCGGCACCTTCCACGCGAGGTCGCCGACCGCGTCGCGGGTCATCTCGGTGAGCAGAGCTGGCGTCGCGCGCAGCCGCTCGAGACTCAGCTGCCGTTCGGTCATAGCAGCGCCCGCACTGCGCTCAGCACCTCGCTCGGATCAGGCCGGACCTGGACGTTGTCGCTGATCCAGAGTCCGCGCACGACCCCGTCGCGGTCGAGCACCACGGTCGTCGGCATCGGCACGTCCTCGCCGTGCTGGCCGCCCCGCGCGTGCACGAGTCCCCAGCTCCGCGTCAGCGTCAGATCGCGATCGGCGACGAAGCGATACCCGAGGCGCAGCCGCTGCGCCATCTCCTGGCTGCGCTCGTTGGGATCGGGTGACACGGCGATGATCTCGACCCCGGCTTTCTCGGCCTCCGACAGCGCGGCTCCAAGCCCTTGGAGCTCACCGACGCAGAACGGTCACCAGTATCCGCGATAGAACACGAGCACGACGGGCTTGACGCCCCGATACGTGGCGAGCGACACGGGCCGGCCGCTCGCATCGGGTAGCGTGAAATCGGCGGGACGCTCTCCGATGTGCAGCGTGGTGGCGGCGGTCGGCACGCGGGCCAGCACGAAGTTGAACGCGGCACCGCCGAGCAGCAGCACCACCGAGAGCGCCAGCACCGTCCACGCGTACCAGCGGCGCCCCAGCGCGACGGCGAGCCCGGCGAGCGTGGTCGCGATGGCGAAGGCCGCCAGGTAGCCCTCCGGGTTGTTGCGGATAGCGGCCACGTGGACGAACTGCGAGTAGATGACGAGCGCCGCGGCGGAGATGAAGACGCTCAGCGCGAGCAGCCACCGGCTCATCGCGGGATGACGATGCGATCGAAGGCCTCGGCGTATGCGTAGCCGTGCGGCTTGCCGAGCTCGGCGCCGCGCTCGCGCACACGCTGCTCGACCGCCGCGAAGTCCTTGAACTGGCTCGCGTGACACGCCAGCGCCTTGATCTTGAGATCCATCACGTCGGAGATGTCCACGACGACGTGCGGATTCTGCCACTGCATGACGTAGACCTCGCGCACCTTGTGTGGCTCGAACTCCGGCATGAGCTCCGGGAAGGCGAGGTGATCGCGCGAGAGCGGATAGATGCAGTCGAGGACGACGCCGCCGACAGTGCGGTGGTCGCGGTGCGAGGCGCCGAGATTGTACGTGCGCTGCGGGTTCTGGCAGACGACGAGGTCCGGGCGATAGCGCCGGATCTCGCGCGCGACGTCGCGCCGGAGCGCGCGTGTGTCCTCGACCTCGCCGTCGGGATAGCCGAGAAAGGTCACCGGCTCGACGCCGAGCGTGCGCGAGGCGTTGCGCTGCTCCTCGGCGCGGATCGCCGCGAGCCGCTCGGAGGTCATGCTGCGGTCGCTCGAGCCCTTGTCACCGTTGGTCACGACGACCAGGGCGACGTCTTTGCCCTCCTTGACCATCTTGGCCGCGGTGCCCCCTGCGCCGAACTCGCAGTCGTCGGGGTGGGCCGTGATCATCAGTACGCGCCTGATCGGATCGCTCATCTGCGAAACGCCCCCGTTGAACGTGTGATTCTTGCGATGCCGTCGCCCAGCATACCGATTCACCGGCACCGTCGTGCGATAATCGCGCCGCCGATGTCAGCCGACCGCGGAGGACGGATCGCGGTGGTCGTACTCGTCGTGCTTCTCGCGGTGACGCCTGTGGCGACGGTACTGCCTGGCTCACCGGGGAGCGTGCGCGTCGCCGGCGTCACGCTGCTCTGGTGGTACGCGGCGCTGATCGGTCCGCTGATCGCCGCCCTCACTGCGCTGCTCGCGCGCGCCGCGCGATGACGGGCGTGCGTGCGATCGCCGCCTGGCCCGGTCCCGCGC
>JBKOZH010000214.1:0-15229 GCA_046725765.1 Candidatus Methylomirabilota bacterium
GCCGCTGAGCGGCGTCGCGCCGACGAGCGTGCGCGCCAGCTCGATCTCGCCGAAGTGCGTGAAGCCGTGCGTGACACCGACCTGCGCCAGCACGCGGGCCACCGGCATCTCGCCGACGAACTTGAGCGCGACCTTGCGCTCCAGCTCGGTAGGCGTCAGCGCTTTCACATAGGCCTCGGTGCTCTCCCACGTCTTCGTCATGTATTCGGTGAAGAGCCGTACGTCCTTGATCCGCAGCGCCTGCGCGTCCTCCGTGGACATGCCGGTGCCCTGGGCGGCGGGATGCAAGCCCAGTCGCTCGGGATAGCCGCCCTCGACCCAGACTGTCGGGCGTCGGTTCTGCAGCACGAAGCGCACGACGTTGTCCTCGGTGCGCACGTAGTGCCACACGTTCCACGCGATCGTGTTGGCTTTGGGATGGCCGGCCGGCACCATGTGCAGCTGCTCGCTGCTCAGACCGTCGAGGCTCTTGTCGAGCGCGTCGTGCAGGCGTCGGAGATCAGTGATCAGGGACTCGAGCAGCGTCATCGTCGTCTCCTCTCGTGAGTCAGAGCACCTGGGTCGCGCGCTCGGCGCCACGGCGCACGACGCGGAGCGCGCCGTTTTCCACGTCGAGCACGGTGACGGAGCAGTTGTCGGGCGCGAAGACCACGACGCGGTCATCCGCTTCCGCGGCGGTCACGGCGACGTTGATGGCGACGAAGTGCGTGACGACCACCGTCGGCCGCTCCAGCGCGACCAGCGTCTCGACGACGCCCTGACGCCACGCGCGCAGCGTCTCGGCCTGCGCCGACCATACGTCGCTCATCACGCGGCGCAGCCACGCACCGCGCGCCGCCGGATCCTCCATCGGCGAGGGAATCTCGCCCACGGCCGGCTCGATGCGCGCGGTGAACCGCCAGCGTTGCTCCAGCGGCATCGCCGTCTCGCGCGTGCGCTTGAGCGGGCTCGTGACGATCGGCAGCGGCCCCAGCGGCGCCAACCGCTCGGCCATCGCCTCGGCCTGCGCGGCACCTGTCGCGTCGAGGCCCGGATTCGGCGCCTCGGAGAACGCCGCCGCCGCCTTGCCGTGACGAACCAGGTAGAGCCTGACCACCGCCAGAGAATGGCATAAACTCCGCCCATGGCCAGGACCATCGTCGATCTGTCGATGCCGCTCGAGAACGACGTGCAATCCGACCCGCCGGGTTACGGGCCAAAGATCGAATATCTCCGGCACAAGGAGACGGCGAAGGACGTTGCGCAGTTCTTCCCCGGGCTCAAGGAAGAGGAGCTGCCCGACGGTGAGGGCTGGGCGGTCGAATGGATCCGCCTCATGACCCACAACGGCACGCATCTGGACGCGCCGTATCACTTCGCCTCGACGATGAACCGCGGTGAGCGCGCCATCACCATCGACGAAGTCCCGCTCGAGTGGTGCTTCCAGCCCGGCGTGAAGCTGGACTTCCGCGCACTGCCCGATGGCTACGTCATCACCGCGCACGACGTCGAGGCGGAGCTCAAGCGCATCGGTCACACGCTGCGGCCGCTCGAGATCGTCGTCGTCAACACGCGCGCGGGATCGGCCTATGGCAAGCCCGACTATGTCTCCGCCGGCGCCGGCATGGGGCGCGAGGCGACGCTCTACCTGCTCGAGCGCGGTGTGCGCGTCACCGGCACCGACGCGTGGTCGTGGGACGCGCCGTTCGTGCACACCAAGGAGAAGTTCACGCAGACGGGCGATGCCTCGCTGATCTGGGAGGGCCACAAGGCCGGACGTGAGATCGGCTACTGCCACCTCGAGAAGCTGCACAACCTCGAGGCGCTGCCGCCGCACGGCTTCACGATCGCGTGCTTTCCGGTGAAGATTCGCGGCGCCTCCGCCGGCTGGACGCGCGCCGTCGCGTTGTTCGATCGCTAGCCACGATGCTCTTCATGGTGATCGAGACGTTTCGCGGCCAGGACGGCAAGGCGATCTATCGCCGGTTCCGCGACAAGGGGCGACAGATGCCGGACGGTCTGGCCTTCGTCGGCAGCTGGGTGCAGGCGGATCTCGGCCGCTGCTTTCAGCTCATGGAGTGCGACGACGTCACGCTGCTCCAGCGCTGGGTCGTGCAGTGGTCGGATCTCGTCGAGTTCGAGATCGTGCCGGTCGTCGCGGGCAAAGACACCGGCGCCGCGCTCGCGTCGCTGCTCTAGCGGACCGCGAGCAGCCGCGCGCTCTTAACGAGCGAGCCGGGCGAGCAGCCGGCGCAATTTCGGTGTACGCCGTAGCGCTCGCCCCAGCCGCGGAACGTCCGTGGCATCGAGGATGAGCGGCGAGCGTTGGAAGCGTCCCTTCAGATCGTAGTGACACAGCCGGATTTCGTACGTTCCCGCGGCCTGCCCGCGCGTGAACTTCAGCAGCTGGATCGTCGGCCGGTGGTAGCGCGTCTCGATCTGCGCCTCCTCCTCGATGACGCCGCTGCCCCAGTGCAGCGAGAAGGTCTTCGGTTTGTCAGCGCGCAAAGGTGTCCCAGAGCCGCGCGGCGAAGGCGAGCGACGTCTCCACGTCGTCTTCGAGCAGGTAGCGCTCCTTCACCAGGGCCAGCGCGGCCGCCCGCACCCGCGCGAGATAGTCCTCGCGCGACGCATAGCGCTCGGCGATCGACGCGCGCGGATCGCCGCTGCGCTCGCGATCGGCGCGCGTTTTTGGAAACGGCAGCGTCGCGCCCGCGAACACGAGCAGCTGCGCGACGCCCCCGATGTCGGCGTGACGCAGGTTCCATCCCGTGTGCGTCGCAAGCGGCGCGGCGAGCTCGGGCAGCACGATGCCGCCGACCTCGTTGCCGTCGGCGTCGACGGCGGACACGCGCGTGCCGTACGGCGCGCCCACGCGCGGCGGGGCCACGCTGATGCGCCGCATGTCGGCGTCGGCGCCGAAGTCCTGGCGTTGCGGCCGCGCGTGGCGGCGCGGATAGCGCGCGCCGGGGATGGCGTCGAACGTCTTGGCCAGCGTCTCCGGCGGCACCGCGGTGCTGTCGTCGACGCGCGGATGGCGGCTCGGCGGAGGCGCGACGCCTTCGGTGACCCAGCGATCGAGGTTGATGAGACAGGCGCGCAGCAACCTCCCGTAGTTCACGACACCGCGCACGTGTTGCGAGCGGTCGACCCAGCCGTGCGGGTCGGCCGGCGCCGGTTGTGAGTCGGTCGGCGGCCACACGCCGAGGCCATGCTCGGTACCCGCGAAGTGATAGACGCGCACGCTCGGGCCGTGCTCGACGTCGCGCGCGCCGTCGGGATCGGTGTGCACGAGCGAGGCGTCGCCGCGGTGGTACTCGGCCGACGTGTTCGTGTACATGACCTTGAGCCGGCCGCGGGGCTCGACCTGGAACGGCTCGAGGTGGCACATCGTCCACGGACGATCCTTGCTGTTCTGGCCGAAACGCTGATTGAACTCGCCGCGCATCGCGCCGGCGACGTTGGCGATGACGCCGTCGAAGGCCTCGCCGCCGCGCTCGGCGTCGTTGAGCCCGTAGTGGATGAGCGTGCGGAGCAGACGTCCGGTCTGCGAGCGGCCGTACGCGTACGCCCAGCGTGCCTGCGCGGGTGCATCGCCGCTCTTGAGCCACGCGGCGCAGTCGCGCAGGGCGACGAGGCCGAGCCCGATGACCTGCGCGCCGGTCGCGGTGTAGGCGAGGTGGTAGAGCCGGCCCTTGGCGAAACCGCCCTCGAGCCAGACGTGTCGCGGATCGGCCGTGACACGACCGTCGACCACGCGCCCGAATTTCCACCGCGCGCGGGGAATCACCTCGGGCTCCGCGTCGGGCATGTCACGGACCGTTAGCACGGCGTCCCGCTCGTCGAGATCCGCCGCCGGATACGCCTGATGCGCGCGATCGGACAGCAAGAACTCGGTGACCGCTTCGGGCGCCTGCAACTGCACGTAGACGCGGCCGCGCAGCGGCTGGCCGTGCTCGCGGGCCTCCACGCCATAGAGCCGGATGAGTCCGGGCACGTCGGGCAGGTCGAACTGCCATCCACACGAGGCGACGATATAGCCGTGTCGCATCAGGAAGCCGTCGCCGACGTCGATCGGCGGGTTCGGATCGCTGCCGGCCATGAACGTCGGCCGCGTCGCGTGGTTGAAGTTGGGAACCGCCACGGTGTTGCCCCGGTTCACGACGTCGATCAGCGCCCGGCCGCTCGCTCGCGCGCGCTCGACGGGCACGAGCAGCGAGAGGTCGGCGGCGAACTCGACGAGCCCCGCCGCATTGCGCGGCGCCAGCGTGACGTCGGTGACGCCGCGGTTGGCCGCGTGAACGGGATCGATTGCGTAGTGAAGCCGGCCTTTCAGCTCCTCGTAGGGACCCACGTCGCCGAACGGTTTGCCCTCGGCCAGTGGGCGGCGCAGCGTGATGTCGAAGCGCGTGACGGCCATCAGAGCTCTCCCAGAAAGCGAAGGATCGCGGCGTTGACGTCGGCGGCGCGCTCTTGCTGCGTCCAGTGACCGCAGCCTGGCAGCACGATGCTCTGCCGCAGTTGGGGGACGAAGTGCTTGAGCGCCGGTAGCAGCCGGTCCATGCCGCGGAACGCGGTGACGAGGTCGCGGTCGCCGGTGATGTAGAGCGCAGGCACCGCCACCTTGGCGCCAGCCCACGCCGCCCCAAGCTCCCAGTTGCGATCGATGTTGCGATACCAGTTGAGGCCGCCGCGGAACCCCGCACGCGCGAACTCCCCGGCGTAGAAATCGACGTCGGCCTCGCTGACCCACGCCGGTAGCGTGGCGGGCGCGGGGCCGCGGCCGAGGAATCCGCCGCCGCGGGGGACCATGCCGACGCCGCCTGCACCCACCGTGAGCGCGTTGGGCCGCGCGTCGCCCGACCCATAGAACAGCACCCGGCGGATCGTCTCGCGCGGATCGCGCTCGAGCTCCGCCTCGGCGACGCCCGGCTCCTGGAAGTAGAGCTGGTAGAAGATCGCGTCGTCGGTGCGCGGCATCACCGTCGACGGACGCGCGGGGCCACGCGGAATGAATGGAACGCTGAGGCCGACGACCGCGCGGAAGCGATCGGGCCGGAGCAGGGCGGCGTTCCACGCCACGGGCGCGCCCCAGTCGTGGCCGACGATCACCGCGGTCGCGGCGCCGAGCGCATCGAGCAAGCCGACCATGTCGCCAACGAGGTGCAGCAGCGTGTACGCCTCGATCGCTTCGGGCCGGTCGGACTGTCCGTACCCGCGCTGGTCGGGAGCCACCGCGTGGTACCCGGCCTCGGCCAGCGCGGTGAGCTGATGCCGCCATGAGTACCAGGACTCGGGGAAGCCGTGGCACAGCACGACGACCGGGCCCTCGCCCGCCTCGGCCACGTGCATGCGAATGCCGTTGGTCTCGACGGTGCGATGGCGAATCTCGGCGCTCATGCGCGTCTCCGCGGCGGATGCGCTTTCACCGCGGCCTCGTTGACCTCGGTGCCCCATCCGGGGCCGTTCGGGAGCACGAGATGCCCGTTCTCGATCTTCGGCACCGTCGTGACCAGCTCGTCGTACCAGGGGACGACGTCCGGATCGATCTCCATGATCCTGAGATTGGGCACGACCGCGCAGAAGTGCGCGTTCATGCACGTCGAGAGCCAGCCGTAGAAGTTGTGCGGCGCCACGTTGACCTCGTACGTGTCCGCCGTGTTCGCGATCTTCACCGACTCGCCCACACCGTTCCAGGGCGTGTCGACGATGGCGACATCCACCGATTGGTTCTCGAAGTACGGCCGGTAGTCGCGGCGGCCGAACAGACACTCGCACGAAGCCACCGGAATGTTGATGCGCGAGCGGATGTAGTGCAGCGCCTTCGGGTCGCGCGTGTCGATCTCGACCCAGAAGAGATCGAACGGTTCCATCGCGCGCGCCATCCGGACGAATCCCTCCGTCTTGAAGTTGAAGTTCAGGTCCACCAGGATGTCGATGTCCGGCCCGGCGCCCTCGCGGAACGCCGCGAGCTGGTCGCGGACGTTGCGCAGCACGTGGCGGTCGGCGTTCAGCTCGGGGAAATCGCGGCTGCGCCGCGCAAAGCCGGGCGCGTGCTGATAGGGCTCGTCGACGTCGAGGATCATCGGGTTCGTCTTGAGCGCCGTCCAGCCCTTGTCGCGGACCTCCTTACCGAGGTTGACGACGTCTTGCAGCGTCTTGAGCCGCGGCAGCTGCATCGCCTGCCAGCGCGCCAGCCGGTACGTCCCGCAGTGCGACCAGTAGACGCGCACGCGCTCGCGCACCGGGCCGCCGAAGAGCTCGTACACCGGCACGCCGAGCGCGCGCGCCTTGACGTCGAGCAGCGCGTTCTCGATGGCGGCGATGGCCTGCTGCACGACACCGCCCGCGGCCTGGCGCCGGACGGCGTAGAGCTGCGTAACGATCGCCTCCCACGCGCGCGGATCTTTGCCGATGATCAGAGGAATCAGGCCGTCGACCACCGCGGAGACGCCGAGGCCGCCGAACGTCTCGTTGTACTCGCTCCAGCCGACGATCCCGTCGTCGGTGACGACCTTGAGAAAATCGAAGTTGCGGTCGCCGGCGTCGGCGTGCAGGTGCTCGACTCGTTCGATCTTCATGCGGCTCTCCTCGCGGGATGCTTGCGCAGGCCCGCCTCGTTCACCTCGGTGCCCCAGCCGGGGCCGGTCGGCAGGATGAGGTGGCCGTGCTCGATCTGCGGGGCCACCGTGTAGAGCTCGTCGAGCCACGGCGGGGCGTCGACGTCGATCTCCATGATGCGGAAGTTCGGCACCACCGCGCAGAAGTGCGCGTTCATCATCGTAGCCAGATGGCCGTAGAAGTTGTGCGGCGCGATGTTGACCTCGTACGTGTCGGCCATGGCGGCGATCTTCAGTGATTCGGCCACGCCGTTCCATGGCGTGTCCACGATGGCGACGTCGACCGCCTGGCGCTCGAAAAACTCGCGGTAGCCGCGTCGCGTGTACTGACTCTCCAATGAGGCGAGCGGGATGCCGATGCGCGAGCGGATATAGTGCAGCGCCGCGGGATCGAACGAGTCGATCTCGACCCAGAACAGGTCGAAGGGCTCCAGCGCGCGCGCCACCTTGATGAACCCCTCGGTGCGGAAGTTGAAGTTCAGGTCGACGAGGATGTCGACGTCGCGGCCGGCGCCTTCACGGAAGGCCGCCAGCTGCTCGCGCAGCGCGCCGATCACCCGACGCTCGGCGTTGAGCGACGGCACCTCGGGGCTCGGCCGCGCGAAGCCCGGCATGTGGGGCCGCGGCCCGCCGTCGTCGAACAGAAAGATATTGGTCTTCAGCGCGGTGAACCCTCTCGCGACGACTTCCTTGCCCTGGGCGACGACGTCGGCCAGCGAGCGGATCGGTGGGATCTGCATCTGCTGCGCGGCGAAGAGGCGGAAATAGCCGCAATGCGACCAGTAGAGACGCAGCCGGCGGCGCTGCGGTCCGCCCAGCAGCTCGTAGACGGGGATGCCGAGCGCGCGCGCCTGCACGTCGAGCAGCGCGTTCTCGATGGCGGCGATGGCCTGCTGGATCACGCCGCCCGGCGCCTGCCGGCGCACGGCGTAGAGCGTGGTGACGATCGCCTCCCGCATGCGCGGATCCCGGCCGACAACCAGCGGCGCCAGCCCGTCGATGGCGGCGCTCACGCCGAAGCCGCCAAACGTCTCGTTGTACTCGCTCCAGCCGACGACCCCGTCGTCGGTGGTGACTTTCAAGAAGTCGAGCGCGCCCTTGCCGGCGTCGGCGTGCAGGTGCTCGAGCCGCGCGACCTTCACACGGCTCTCCCGAGGCGACCGAGCAGCCACGCGTAGTCGAACGCGATCTCGCGCAGGTAGTCGTAGCGCCCGGAGGCGCCGCCGTGTCCGGCCGCCATGTTGATCTTGAACTGCACGGACGTCTCCGGTGAGCGCACGCGCATGCGCGCCACGTACTTCGCCGGCTCCCAGTACATCACCTGGCTGTCGTTGAGCGAGGTGCGCACGAGCAGCGCCGGATAGCGGCGCGTCGCGATGTTCGCGTAGGGGTCGTACGTCTTCATCAGGTCGTAATAGCCCCGATCTTTGGGATTGCCCCACTCCTCGAACTCCCCGACGGTGAGCGGCAGCGATTCGTCGAGCATCGTGTTGATGACGTCGACGAAGGGCACCCGCATCACCGCGGCCGTGGACAGGTCGGGGCGCCGATTGAGCACGCCGCCGATCAACAACCCGCCCGCGCTCCCGCCCTCGATCACGAGGCCGTCGTGCGCGGTGTACCGCTGCGCGACGAGATGATCGGCGCAGGCGACGAAGTCGGTGAACGTATTCGGCTTGGCCAGCAGACGACCCGAATCGTGCCAGCGCTTGCCACCCTCGCCGCCGCCGCGCACGTGCGCGATGGCACACGCGACCCCGCGGTCGAGCAGGCTGAGGCGGTTAGACGAGAAGTTCACCGGGTAGGGCAGGCCGTAGGCGCCATACCCGGCCAGCAGCATCGGGCTCGAGCCGTCGCGCGGGGCGTCGGCGCGGGTGACGAGCGAGATAGGCACGCGCGTGCCGTCGGGCGCGATCGCGTGGATGCGCTCGCTGCGATACCGCGTGGGATCGTAGCCGCCGAGCACCTCTGTGCGCTTGAGCAGCGCCAGCGTGCGCCGCTCCATCTCGTAGTCGAAGACGGAGGCCGGCGTCACGAGCGACTGGTACCGGAACCGATAGCGATCGGTGTCGAACTCGGCGTTGGCCTCGTCGTCCACCTCGTAGGTCGGCTCGGGGAACTCCACGTGGTGCGAGAGGTCGTCGGACAGCCGGAGCACGCGCAGGCGGATCAGCCCGTCCTCGCGCTCGTGCACGACGACGTGCCGCGCAAAGACGTCGAAATCCTCGAGCATGACGTTCTCGCGATGCGCCAGCACTTCCGTCCAGCGCTCGGCACGCGGGTCGTCGAGCGGGGCGGTGACCAGGCGGAAGTTCCGCCGTCCGCCGCCGCTGGTGCGGATCCAGAAGCGCTCGGCCTCCGCGTCCATGCCGTGGTCGACGTCGTACTCGTGATCCCGCTCGCGCGGCTGGATCAGCCGCCACTCCCCGAACGGGTCCGCCGCAGGCAGCCAGCGATACTCGCCCGAGGTGAACGAGCGGGCGGCTGCAAAGAGTACCTTGCGGCTGCGCGAGCGGAACAGGCCGATCCGGAACAGCGCGTCCGGCTCCTCCAGCAGCAGGTCATCGGCGGCGGCGCCGAGCCGATGGCGCCAGAGCTTGAACGGCCGCTTGGCCTCGTCCTCGGTGACGTAGAACAGAATCGAGTTGTCGGCGCTCCAGGCGGCGGTGGAGACCTTCTCGATGCGATCGGGCAGGAGGGCGCCGCTCTCGAGATCCTTGACGTGCAGGGTGTACTCGCGAAATCCCGTGAAGTCGACGGAGTACGCGAGCAGCCGGCCGTCGTCGCTCACGGTGTAGGCGCCGAGTGAGAGAAACGCGTGGCCCTCGGCCATGCGGTTGAGATCGAGCGTGACCTCCTCCGCCGCGCCCGGAATGTCGCGCCGCCGGCAGTGGATCGGATACTGCTTTCCGGTTTCCGTGCGCGAGTAATAAACGTACGCGCCACGGCGGTACGGCACCGTCGAGTCGTCTTCCTTGATTCGCGCGAGCATCTCCTTGTAGAGCGCGTCCTGAAACGCCTCGGTGCCCTTCATGACGGCGTCGGTGTAGGCGTTCTCGGCCTCGAGGTGCGCGATGACCTCGGGGGAGTCCTTGTCGCGCAGCCAGGCGTACTCGTCCTCGCGGGGTTCGCCGTGGACGACGTCGATCTTCGGCACGCGCTTGGCGATCGGCGGTATCGGGCGCATCGGGACCCAGATTGTACCTCTGGCCGCGGCGCCATCGGCGCAGGGCCAGCGCCGCCGTCGGCGCGCACTCGGAACCATGTAAGATGACGATCCGCATGGAGCTCAAGCTGACGCGGTCGACGCTGCGGCCCTGGCGCGTGGGCGACGAGGCCTCGCTGGTGCGCAACGCCAACAACCGGCGCGTGTGGCGCAATCTCTCGCGGCTGCCCCATCCGTACGCGACGGCCGACGCCGACATGTGGATTTCGCGCGCGGCGGCGCAGTCGCCGGTGACCGACTTTGCCATCACCGTCGACGGCCAGGCGGTTGGCGGGTGCGGGATCGAGCTGGGACGCGACGTGTTCTACCGCTCGGCGGAGGTCGGCTACTGGCTGGGCGAGCCCTATTGGGGCCGCGGCATCGCGACGGAAATGCTGCGCGCGCTGACCGAGTACGCGTTCGCGACCTTCGACGTCTGCCGGTTGCAGGCCGGTGTGTTCGAGTGGAACCCGGCCTCGATGCGCGTGCTGGAGAAGGCGGGCTTCACGCTGGAGGCGCGGCATCGCAAGAACGTGACGAAAGACGGGCAGACGATCGACCGCCTCGTCTACGCGCTCCTGCGGCCCGACCGAATCGAGAATGCCTGAGCTGCCTGACGTCACAGTCTACGTCGAAGCGCTGCGCGAGCGCGTCGTCGGCGCGCGACTCGAGCGCGTTCGCCTGGCCACGCCGTTCGTGCTGCGCTCGGTGGACCCGCCGCTCGCCGACGTGGTCGGCCGCACCGTAAGCGACGTGCGGCGACTGGGCAAGCGCATCGTGCTGGCGCTGGAGGACGAGCGCTTCGTCGTCATCCATCTGATGATCGCGGGGCGTCTGCACTGGAAGGCCGCGGGGGCGCGGCCGCCGGCGAAGATCGGGGTGGCGGCGTTCGATTTCAGCACCGGCACGCTGATCATGACCGAGGCCGGAACGAAGAAGCGCGCCGCCATCCACCTGGTGAGCGGCGAGGACGCGCTGGTCGAGCACGACCCGGGTGGGCTCGAGCCGCTGACGGCCAGCCTCGAGGAGTTTCGCGCGGCGCTCACGGCCGAGAGCCATACGGTCAAGCGCGCGCTGACCGATCCGACGATCTTTTCTGGTATCGGCAACGCGTACGGCGACGAGATCTTGCATCGCGCACGGCTCTCGCCGGTGAAGCTCACACGCGCGCTGTCCGATGACGAGATCGCGCGTCTGTTCGAGGCGACGCGCGCCACGCTCACGGACTGGATCGAGCGGCTGCGTCGCGACGCCGGCGGGGAGTTTCCCGAGGGCGTGACCGCATTTCGACCCGACATGGCCGTGCACGGCCGCTTTCGCCAGCCGTGCCCGGTCTGCGGCGCGCCGGTGCAGCGCATCGTGTACGCCGAGAACGAGACGAACTACTGCCCGCGCTGCCAGACCGGCGACCGGCTGCTCGCCGATCGCGGTCTCTCGCGCCTGCTCAAGCAGGACTGGCCGCGCACGCTCGACGAGCTGGAGCGCCACGTGGCGGCCCGGCGAGGAGGAGATCGATCGTGAGCTTTCGCTTCGTGACCCAGCCCGAGATTCGCCGCGAGGCCCGCAAGATGCTGCCGCTGGAGGTGTGGAACTTCGGCGACGGCGCGTCCGAGACCGAGCTGACCAAGCGCCGCAACCGCGCGGCGCTCGACCGTCTTGCGATCCGCCAGGACATCCTCGTCGACGCGCGGCAGATCGATACGACCACCACGCTCTGCGGCGTGCCGCTGTCGTGGCCGGTCGTGATCGCGCCCATGGGGGGCCTCGTGCTGTTTCACGACGAGGGCGACGTCGAGATGGGCCGCGGAGCGGAGCGCGCCGACACACTGCAGTTTCTCTCCGGCGCAACCGGCTGGCCGGTTGAGACCGTCGCCGCCGCCAGCAAGGGCCCGAAGATGTTCCAGCTCTATCACTTCGGCGATCGCCCTTGGGTCGCCGATCTCCTCGCGCGCGTCGAGGCGTCCGGCTATCTGTCCGTCTGCCTCACGGTCGACACGCAGGTCTACAGTCGCCGCGAGCGCGACATCCTCGCGCGCTGGAGCCCGCGCGAGGCGATGAAGAAGGCGCCGAATCCGCGTGGGCCGGATCCGGACTACCCGACCCGGCTCACGTGGAGCGACGTCGAGTGGCTGCAGAAGACGACGCGGCTGCCCATCGGCCTCAAGGGCGTTATGACGGCACGCGACGCGAAGCGTGCGGTCGACATGGGCGTGCGCATCGTGTGGGTCTCCAACCACGGCGGACGCCAGCTGGACTCCACGCAGGCATCGATCGATGCGCTACCCGCGATCGCGGACGTCATCGGGGACCGCGCCGACATCATCATCGACGGCGGGTTCAGCCGCGGCACGGCGGTGCTCAAAGGGCTGGCGTGGGGCGCCCGCGCGGTCGCGGTGGGGCGCATGGCGCTCTGGGGCCTGGCCGTCGGCGGTGCCGAGGGCGTGCACAACGCGCTCGACATCCTGCGTGACGAGCTTCGACGCGACATGGCGCTGTGCGGTCAGACGAGCGTCAAGCGGCTGACACCGGACTGTGTCTTCCGGGTGGACTAGAGCTGCCGCAGGTACGCGACGAGGTCGGCCTTCTCCTGGCGGCTCAGCTTCGTGCCGAGCACCAGATTGAAGAATTCGACCGTGTCCTCCAGCGTGAGCAGCCGGCCGTCGTGCAGGTACGGCGGGCTGTCCTTGATCCCGCGCAGCGTGAACGTCTTCATCGGGCCGTTGCCGGGCTCATCGACGAAGCGCTCGAGCCTCAAATCGTGCATCTGGTGGTCCAGGAACGCGGGGCCGGAGTGACAGGACGCGCACTGCCCCTTGCCGAAGAACACCTGTTCGCCGCGTAGCTCCGCCTCCGTTGCCTTGCTCTGATCCAGCCGACCCGTCGGCAAGAGCGTGGGCGCGGGCGGGAAGTCGAGCATGTTCTGCATCTGCGCCATGTGGCTGACCTGCACACGGTTGATGATGTTCATTCCCTTCTTGGCGGCGTGGATCTCGTCGCCGTTGAAGTAGGCGGTGCGCTGCTCGAACTCCGTGAAGTCTTCTACCGAGCGCAGGCTGCGTTTGGAACCGTGGATCTGCTGCTGGTTCACACCGCGCAGACTCACGGTATCGAGACGGAAGCGACGCTCCTGCGGTCGCATGTCGGGAGTCAGATGGAACTGGCCTGTCGTGTGCCCGTTGACGTGGCAGTCCAGGCACGTCACGCCCAGACTCGCCTGCGCGGTCTTGCGATCGTCGGTCGCGTTGAACTCTTCTTGTGGAAACGGAGTGACGAGCATGCGCAGCCCGTCGAGCTGCACCGGCGTCAACAGATCTTTGAAGAGCCGGTAGAAATTGTTGATCGACACGACCTCGCCGCGCGAGACGTCGCCGAGCTCCGGACGATTCTGCAGAAAGATCGCGGGGGGAAACTCCGGCAGAAACGCCTCGGGCAGATCGAAGTCGACGTCGAAGCGCTCCAGCCGCGGAAACATCCGAAGCTGGATCTGCGGGAAGACCTGACCGCCCGCGACCTGCTTGGGATGCGGCAGCGCCGGATACGGGAAGATCCCGCGGCGCTTGATCTCCTCCGGTGTCATCGCCGCCAGCGACTCCCACGTCACGCCGGAGGCCAGGCGCGCCGTCGGCCCGACGGGCAGCGGCTTGCCTCGCGACATCTTCGCGTTCGGATCGAGCTTCGGCGTGAGGTCGTAGCGCTTCTCGAGTAGCCGCTTTTGGGTCGCCATGACTTTCGGCTTGTCGGCGACGTCCGCTTTCAAGATCTCGTCGAACGTCTGCATCGGCTTCTTGGCATTGAGCGGGTCGCGGAAGAAGTCGAAGCCCTCGATCTTGCCCTTCTCCGGCTGATCGGCGAATGCTGGCGACGACGGCTTGGCGTTCGGCGCGGCCAGCGGGTCCTTGGGATCGGGCGCCGGTGGCGCCGCCTGCCCGCGTGCCGGGGCCTGCGCCTCCTGCACCGCATCGCGCGACTGGGCCGACTGGCGCTGGCCCTCGACGATGCTTGCGACCAGTGTGAGGAGGGAAACGACGAGGACAGCGACCGCCGCAAGCATCGACCTGGACATGACGAGCCTCCGGGCGGAGACTCAGCAACGGCCGTGCCGCTGGTCGCGGAACGTGTGGCCCTCGCCGCGCGTTTGATTCCCAGCGTAGCGCCGCCCGCAATTGGAGGCGTCATGAGAACACACACGCGACGTGTCGTATGGGTCCTGGTCGCGGTCCTGCTGATGCCCACCAGCGTGTTCGCCGACGGCGGCGGCGGGGGTGGCGGTGGCGGCGGTGGGGGTGGTGGTGGCGGAGGTGGAGGAGACACCACGATGGCCAAGCCCGCCGACCCTGTCTACACGGCGGCCGTGCAGGCCATCGACGCCAAGCAGTACGCGCGCGCGATCCCGATGCTCGAGAGCGTCGTCGGCCGCGACCCCAACAACGCCGACGCCTGGAACTGGCTGGCGTACGCGACGCGCCGCAATGGCGACCCGGCCAAGTCCATCAGCCTCTATGAGAGGGCGCTCGCGCTCGATCCCAAGCACCTCGGCGCCCACGAATACATCGGCGAGGCGTACCTCGCGCTCGACGACCTTCCAAAGGCCAAGGAGCATCTCGCCGCGCTGAACAAGCTCTGTTTCTTCAGCTGCGAGCAGTATCGAGATCTCAAGAAGGCAGTGCAGACGTACGAGAAGAGCCGCGGCAAGGTGAAGCCCGCCGCGTCGAATTAACTTCGGAGGGGCCTCGCCCCCTCCGCGCGTTTAACCGCGGCGGTACTTCTTCTCCGCGTCCGGCGCGAGCGCGATGCCGTGGCCTGGACGGTCCGGGACACGGAACGCGCCGCCCTCGCATTTCGGCAGGCCGTCGAAGAGATCGCCGGGCGTCCAGTCGATGAACTCCACGAGGAACGCGTTGGGCAGCGCGGCGGCCACGTGCACGGACAGCTCGTGCACGACGTGCGGCGACAGCGCGACCTGGTGCGCGGCGGCGAGCGCGCCGATGCGCAGCGTCTCGGTGAAGCCGTTGGCGCGGCAGACGTCCGGCATCAGGTAGCGCGCGGCGCCGCGCTCGATCAGCTCCCGGAATTCGAAGCGCGTGTAGTTGTTCTCGCCGGTGGCGACGGGAATGCGGATCGCCTTCGCGACCTGCGCGCAGCCGACGGGATCGTCGGCGAGCGTCGGCTCCTCGTACCAGACGAGGTCGAGGTCCTCGAGCACGCGCGCCTGGCGGATGGCGCCGTCGACGTCGAGCTTCTGGTTGACGTCGACCATGAGCCGCACGCCGTCGCCGACCGCCTTCTTCACCGCCTCCACGCGCTTGCGATTCTCGAGCGGATCGGCGTGGTGGATCTTCATCTTGTAGTAGCGGCAGCCCATCGCGGTGTAGCGCTTGGCTTCGCCGATGAGGTCGTCGAGCGAGTACGATCCCCAGCCACCGCT
>JBKOZH010000292.1:0-6108 GCA_046725765.1 Candidatus Methylomirabilota bacterium
TGGAAGTCGTCGAAGTGGCTGCGCGCCTTCGAGTTCCTCGACGTCAATCCGGCGGGCTTCTGGGAGCAGAACGGCTATCACATGCACGCCGACCCGTGGACGGAGGAGCGCTACTCCGACCAGGAGACACGCGCGATGCAGCAGATGCGCGCCGAGGCCGCGCGCAAGCTCCGCGAGCGTGGCAGTGCGAAGCCGCAGGCCCGCTCGGGGGCCGAGGCGAGCCTGAGATGAATCCGGTCCGCATCGAGCGCGCCGGACCCGTCATGACCGTGGTTGTCGACCGGCCACAGGCCCGCAATGCGGTCGACCGCGACACCGCGGAAGCGCTCACTCACGCGTTTCGCGATTTCGAGGCCGACGCCGAGGCGCGCGTGGCGGTGTTGTGGGGGGCGGGCGGCACGTTCTGCGCCGGCGCGGATCTCAAGGCGATCGGCAGCGGACGCGGCAATCGTCTCGATCCCGACGGCGACGGTCCGATGGGACCCTCGCGCATGCTGCTGTCCAAGCCGACGATCGCCGCCGTCGCCGGCTACGCCGTCGCCGGCGGGCTCGAGCTGGCGCTGTGGTGCGACTTGCGGGTGCTCGAGGAGGACGCCGTGCTCGGCGTGTTCTGCCGGCGCTGGGGTGTGCCGCTCGTGGACGGCGGCACCGTCCGGCTGCCGCGGCTGATCGGGCTCTCGCGTGCGCTCGACCTGATCCTCACCGGCCGCCCCGTCGACGCGCGCGAGGCCGAGCGTATCGGCCTGGCCAACCGCGTCGTCCCGAAGGGACAGGCGCGCGCCGCGGCCGAGGCACTGGCCGCGGAGATCGCCGCGTTCCCGCCGCGCTGTGTGCTGAGCGATCGCCGCTCGGCGTACGAGAGCGAGGGTGCGGCGCTCGACGCCGCGCTACGCCGGGAGTTCGAGCTCGGCAAGGCGACCATCGAGGCCGGCGAGAGTCGTGAGGGTGCGGCGCGCTTCGCATCCGGCGCCGGGCGCCACGGGAAATTTTAAGCCGCGGCTCAGCGCGCGCTCAGCGCTCTACGCGCTGTAGCCACCAATGGACTGCTGAACATGGGGGCCCCGACATGACCCCCAAACCCCCAGCGTTCGGAGCGCCCCGGCAAAGCCGTGGCGCTCCTCTAGCACGCGGATCGCGCGCGTTCAGCGCTCTACGCGCTGTAGCCACCAATGGACCACGCCGGAGCCGACGAGCACCATCGCGCCGAGCACGACCCAGTGGATCTCCGAGTTCGGCGCCGTGCTGCGATAGTGCACGAGGCCGACCAGGATCAGGGCCACGCCGAGGACGGCGGCGGCATTGCGCGCGCCATGCGCGAACTTCAATAGCGCCGGCTGCGTGCCGCCGACGCTGAGCGCGACGGCAAGACTGGCGATGGCCGCCACGCCGACGCCGCCGGTCAGCAGACCGAGCGCCCACATGACGGCAGTCTGCGCCGCCGTTTCGATGGGACCCATCCAGAGCAGGTGGGCGATGAGCCAGAATCCGACGAAGCCCAGCGCGACGATGCCGAGCGTGCGCGCCATGGCGCGGATTCTATCATCCGGGCACGCGAAGCGACCTGATACGATCGCGCCCGATGCTCGCGCACGGTCACGATCGCACGACCGCCGCCGCGCGCTCGCGGCCCGTCCTCGTGCTCACGCTCGCGCTGACGGCCGCCACGATGTTCGTGGAATTCGCCGCCGGCCTCCTGACCGGCAGTCTCGCCCTGCTCGCCGACGCCGGTCACATGCTCACCGACGCGACGGCGCTGGGCCTGGCGTTGATCGCCACCTGGCTCGCCGCGCGCCCGCCGACGCCGGCCAAGACGTACGGCTACTATCGCGCCGAGATCCTCGCGGCGCTGGCGAACGCGCTGCTGCTCTTCGGCGTGGCGGGCTCGATTCTCGTCGAGGCGTGGCACCGATTTCGCGTCCCGGCGCCGGTGCTGGCGGCGCCGATGGCTGCGGTGGCCGCGCTTGGTCTTGCCGTCAACCTGCTCGCGGCGTGGCTCCTGCAGCGCGACGCGCGCGAGAGCCTGACCGTCCGCGCGGCGTACCTGGAGGTCCTCAGCGATGCGCTGTCGTCGCTGGCGGCGCTCGCCGCGGCCGGCATCGTCGTCGCCACCGGCTGGACGGGAGCCGATCCGCTCGCCAGCGCCGTCATCGTGGTGCTCATCCTGCCGCGAACGTGGCAGCTGCTGCGCCAGGCGGTGAACGTGTTGCTCGAAGGCACGCCGGCGCACCTCTCGCTGACCGAGATCGAGGAGGCGATGACGCGCGTCGCCGGCGTGCGCCGTGTGCACGACCTGCACGTGTGGACGCTGACCTCGGGGCGGGAGGCGATGAGCGCCCACGTCGTGGTCGACGACGTTCGCGACAGCGAGCGGCTGCTGCAGTCGCTGCACGCGGTGCTGCACGCGCGCTTCGGCATCGACCACACGACGATTCAGCTGGAGACGGCGCCGCCGGAGGTGCTGAAGATCAAGACGCCGAACGAATAGCGGTGCTGATCAGGACACTGAACGAGGAGCGGGCTAGGGTGTGCGGTAGGACGCGGCCACGCTGAACGCGTGCCGCCGGAGCATCTTGGCCAGCTTCGGCCGCTCCGCCTCGAGCTTGACGTGCGTTACGTACTCCGTGACCGTCATCTCCATCTCGTCGGCGAAGATGTGTCCGAGGTGCGAGCACGACACGCCGACCGCCCCGGCGATCGCTTCGATGCACGTGCGGCCCGAGCGCGCCGAGACGTAGGCGAGCGCACGCGCCACCGGCGCGGCGAAGCTGCGGACGTCCTCGTGGCGGATCCCGAACGCGTCAACGATCCCGCGCAGCAGCTCGTCGAACTCCGGTCGTGGTCCTTCCGCCAGTAGCAGCGGTACCGCCGGCGCCTCCGCACGGAGCTCCGCGGCGACGGCCGGATCGCTGGCCACGATGACGTCCGGCCGCGTCCGCGCCAGCACGGCCAGCGCCGACCGCGTCTCGCCGACGGCGTCCACGCGACCGCGCGTGCGGAGCGCGACCGCCAGTCCCGCGCGCAGCCCGACATTGTCGGTGACGATCAGCGCGTGCGGCAGCGTCCGCGTGCGGCTGACAGGTCGCTCCGCAGCGGGCGTCGCGTGTTCGGTGAGCCGGCGGATGACCTGGTGCAGGTGACCGACGTCGAACGGCTTGCTCAGGTAGTCGCTCGCGCCCAGCCGCAGCGCCTCGAACGCGCACAGCGTGTCGTTCATCCCGCTGACCATTACGACATTCGTCTCGATCCCGAGTCGCTTGAGCGCCTCGAGCACGCCAATGCCGTTGAGGCCGGGCATCAGCATGTCGAGCAGGACGACGTCGACCGTGCGGGACTGGAGAATCTCGAGCGCGGCGCGGCCGTTGGCAGCGGTAAGAACTTCGTAGCGGGCCTCGAGGATGGCCTGATAAACATCGAGGACGCGGGAATCGTCGTCCACGGCCAAGACCACTGGGCGGGGAGTCATCGGCCCTCCGACTATAGCAGGGGACCGGGCCGGCGCGCACCGGAGTTATATTGGGTCCCCATGAAAACCACCCTCCCGCTGACCGATCGGGCGATCGTGCTGAAGGCCGAAGACGACGTGGCAGTTGCCAAGGCGCCGCTCGACAAAGGCGCGATTTTCGAGGACTCCGGCGGCCGCCTCGAGGCCCGTCAGGACATCAAGCCGGGGCACAAGATCGCCCGGCGCGCCATCCGCCAGGGGGATCCGGTACGCCGCTATGGCCAGGTGATCGGCTTCGCCACCCATGACATTTTGGCCGGCGAGCACGTTCACACCCACAACCTGGACATCGGCGAGCTGTCGGCGGACCGCTACGAGGTTGGCGTGGACGTCCGGCCGGTGGCCATGTATCCGTCCGCCGAGATGCGGTACTTCGACGGCTACAAGCGCGAGGACGGCCGCGTCGGCACGCGCAACTATGTCGCGATCATCTCCGGCGTGAACTGCTCGGCCAGCGTCAGCCAGTTCGTGAAGGACAAGTTCCGGGACGTGTCGCGCGAGTACCCGAACATCGACGGCGTGCTGGCGATCACGCACAAGTCAGGCTGCGGCACCAAGCTGTTCGGGGACGACCACCTGGCGCTGCAGCGGGTCCTTGCTGGTTACGCCAAGCATCCGAATGTCGCCGCCTACATCTTGATCGGGCTCGGCTGCGAGGTGAATCAGGCCGCGGTGCTCGTCGAGCGTCAGAAGATGTCCGTGCCCGGGCACCCCGAGCGCAAGCCGTTCGTCGTGAACATCCAGGACGCCGGCGGCATCCGCAAGACCGTCGAGCGCGCGGCGGCCGAGGTGGCGAAGCTGCTGCCGATCGCCAACGACGTGCGGCGCACGAAGCAGCCGGTCTCGGAGATCTGCCTGGCGACCAACTGCGGCGGCTCCGACGCCAACTCCGGCATGACGGCGAATCCGGCGCTCGGCTGGGCCGTGGATGAGCTTGTGAAATACGGCGGCACCGGCGTGCTCGCGGAGACCCCGGAAATCTACGGCGCGGAGCATCTGCTCATCCGGCGCGCGATCAACGAAGGCGTCGCCAAGAAGCTGATCGACCGTTACAAATGGTGGGAGTGGTACTGCCGCGGCATCGAGGCGATGGACAACAACCCCGCGCCCGGCAACAAGGCCGGCGGCATCACCACCGTCTTCGAGAAATCGCTGGGCGGCGTCACGAAGGGCGGGACGACGCCGATGATGGACGTCTTTATGTACGGCGAGCCGATCACCACGCGCGGCTTCGTCTTCATGGACACGCCGGGCCACGATCCCGTGTCGATCACCGGCCTCGTCGCCGGCGGCTGCAATGTCATCTGCTTCACGACGGGCCGCGGCTCGGTCTTCGGCTGCAAGCCCGTGCCCTCGATCAAGCTGGCGACGAACTCGCTGATGTACCGCCACATGGAAGAGGACATGGACATCAACTGCGGCGTGATCCTCGAGGGCAGGCCGCTGCCGGTGGTCGGGCGTCAGATCTTCGAGGAGATCGTCGCGGTCGCCTCGGGCAAGCGGAGCAAGAGCGAGCTCAGCGGCGTGGGCGAGGAAGAGTTCGCGCCCTGGATCATCGGCCCGGTGATGTGAGCGGCGGCGCGCGCCGGACGACATCTCGACCGGGATAGCCGCGCCGCGAGAACTTCGCCAGTTCCTCCACGAATGCCTCCGCGTAGGGAGGCAGGAAGCGCCTCGGATGCCAGAAGGCGCCGAGCCATCCGCCGAGCACGGCGCGCCGATGCGTCACCGGCGCCGCCCGCACCGCACGGCCCAGCACCATGTTGGACGGCACGACGGCGACGCCGTAGCCGATGGCCGCGAGCGCCACCAGCGTTTGCGGTGCTGCGCTCTCGAGGAGGACGCGGGGTCGCAGGCGGTCGGCCTGGCAGGCGGCGTCGAACCATTGCCGCGTTCCGAAGCCCCGCCGTAAGAGCAGCAGCGGATGCTGTGCGAGCTCCGCCACGTCGACCGTGCGGCGCTTCGCCAGGGCGTGCGTCGCCCGCATGACCGCCATCGCCACCGCGGGAAACAACGGCCGGCCGCCGAACCGTTCGTCGCCGAAGGCGAAGGCGGTGAGGGCCAGGTGCACCGCGCCGCGCTCGAGGTGATCGAACAGGCGCGGGCCGCCATCCTCCGTGAAGTGGACGTCGACGCCGGGATATGAGCGCCGAAAGCGCGGCAGGAACGGCGTGAGAACGGCCTCGAGCGTGTGCGGCGTCGACCCGACGCGTAGCAGGCCCGTCGTGCCACGCGCCAGCGCCCGGCCGCGCTCGAGGACCGATTCGGCATCGGCGAGGAGAGTCCGGCAGCGGCGCAGGAGGTCTTCGCCCTCGCCGGTGAGCTGGACGCGCCGGCCGACCCGGTCGAACAGCCGGACGCCGAGCTCGGCCTCGAGATCGCGAACCTGTCGGCCGAGCGCGGGCTGAGTCATCCGCAAGTGAGCGGCCGCGCGCGAGACGCCGCCCGCATCCACGATCGCGGCGAAGTAGCGCAGATGCGGAAGCTCCATCGGACCTCCTGTGCTTCGGAGGCATCGATTGTAGACCATGAAATGCATTGGACGTTTCCTGCCCCCGGACGGACGATGCCATGCGAGACCCGTACTCGAGCACGGAGGCCTGAGA
>JBKOZH010000254.1:0-14654 GCA_046725765.1 Candidatus Methylomirabilota bacterium
CCGGCCCAAGGGCGTGCCGCGCACGCACGAGAACCACGCTGCCGGGGCGGTCGCGCACGTCGTGCAATGCGGCTACACCTGGGGCGAGCGCACGCTCGGCGTGATGCCGCTCTACCACACGATGGGAATCCACTCGCTCACCAGCATCGCGGCGATCGACGGCTGCTTCGTGTGCCAGCCGGAGTGGGGTGCGGCGCCGGCGCTGGCGCTCATCGGCCGCGAGCGCATCAGCGCGCTCTACCTGATTCCCACGCTCTACTGGGACCTCGTGCACGCGCGGGACTTCGCGGCCGCGAACGTGTCGAGCGTGCGCAAGCTCGCGTACGCGGGGGCGCCGATGCTGGCCCCGCTTACGGAGGCCTGCGTGAGCGCGTTCAGGCCGGAGGTCTTCGTCAACCATTACGGCTCGACGGAGATCTATACGTTCACGGTGCGCGCCGACGTCGCCGCCAAGCCCGGCTGCGCCGGCCGCGCCGGGCTGCACAGCATGATTCGTGTGGTCACGGCCTCGACCGAGCGGCGCGTCGGGCCCGACGAGGTCGTGACGCCCGGCGACAAGGGCGAGATCATCGCCAGCCTCGCCTCCGAGGAGGCGTTCGCGGGCTACTGGAATCGGCCTGACGCCGACGCCAGGGCGCTGCGCGACGGCTGGTACTTCACCGGCGACATGGGCTGGCTCGACGCGGAGGGCGAGCTCTACGTCGCCGGACGTGTGGACGACATGATCATCAGCGGCGGCGAAAACATTCATCCGGTCGAGATCGAAGACGTGCTCGCGCGCCACTCCGGCGTGCGCGACGTGGCGGTCGTCGGCGAGCCGGACCCGCGGCTTGGGGAGCGCGTGGTCGCCTTCGTCGTTCCCACCGGTCCGGGCGTGAGCGCCGAGACGCTCGATGCCTTCTGCCGCGCGGCGCCCGATCTGGCGTCGTTCAAGCGCCCGCGACGCGTCGTGTTCGTGCGCGAGATCCCCAAGACGGCGTCCGGGAAAGTGCTGCGGCGGCTTCTCCGGGACGGCCAGTACGTCGAGGTCACGCCATGAGCGAGTTCCTGCGAGTGGAGCGCAAGGGTGCGGTGGCGACGCTCTGGATCGATCGCCAACCGAAGATGAACACGATGACCGTCGCCATGCGCAACGAGTTCCCCGGGATCTTCGCGCAGCTCGAGGCGGACGACGGCGTCCGAGCGGTCGTCGTGCGCGGCGCCGGTGGCAAAGCCTTTAGCGCCGGCGGCGACGTCGCCGAGTTCCTCACCCTCGCTCCGGCGGATCTCGAGCAGTGGGGCGACACGCTGACGTCGGCCGAGCGGTTTCGTAAACCGGTGGTGGCGGCCATCGACGGCTTCACGATGGGCGCCGGCCTGGAGCTGGCCGTCGCCTGCGATTTCCGCATCGCGACGCTGCGCTCGGAGTTCGCGTTTCCGGAGGTGCGGCTGGGCATGATTCCGGGCTCGGGCGGCACGCAGCGCGCGCTCCGACTGATCGGCATGACGCGCGCCAAGCTGTTCATGATGACGGGGCAGCGGATCAGCGCGGAGCGGGCGGAGGCGTGGGGCTTGATCACCCAGGTCGTGGCGAACGACAGCCTCGACGCGGCGGTCGACGCGCTGACCACCGAGCTGGTCGAGCGCCCGCCGCTCGCGCTGCGCACGCTCAAGATGGTGCTCAACCGCGGCGCCGACGCGCCGCTGGAGACGGCGCTGGAGCTCGAGCGCAAGGCCTACGCGTGGCTGCGCAGCACACACGACTACGAAGAGGGCGTGAAATCGTTCGTCGAGAAGCGACCGCCGAAATACCGGGGGCGATAGCCATGGCGCAAACGCTTGGTCTCATCCTTGCCAACCGCGCCGTCGTACTGGGCAAGATCAAGGCGCGCGACCTGCTCGAGCAGACGCAGACGGCCGAAGCGTCGGGTGTCTTCGACGCCGTCTGGGTCGGCGACAGCCTGCTCGCCAAGCCCAGGCTGGAGTCCGTCGCGCTGCTGTCGGCGCTGGCTGCCGTCACGCAGCGCGTGCGTCTCGGCGTCGGCTGCCTGGCCACCTTCGTCCATCGCCACCCTGTGCTGTTCGCGCAGCAGTGGGCGAGCCTGGACGTGCTGAGCGAAGGCCGCGCCTGGCTCGCCGTGTGCCTCGGCGGGCCGGATAGCGCGAACGCCGCGCAGGCGGCCGAGCACGCCGTGATGGGCATCGCCTCGTCGGAGCGCGTCGCACGGCTGGAAGAAGGCATCGTGATCCTGCGTAAGCTGTTTACCGAGGACACGGCCTCACATGCCGCGCGGTTTTATCAATTCGACGGCGTGGCGCTCAGACCCAAGCCCGTGCAGACGCCGCTGCCCATCTGGATCGCCTCCAATCCGACTGGCCTCACGTGGAAGCAGGGAGCCAGCGCCGCGGCGCCCATCGTCGAGCGCGCGTTCCGGCGCGTGGCGAAATACGCCGATGGCTGGATGACCAACAAGCTGAGCCCCGCGGAATTCGCCGAGCAGTTCGGGCGCATCCGCGCCCTCGCGAAGGAAGAGGGGCGCGACCCGGCGGGGATCGGCAGCGCGCTCTATCACAACCTGAACGTCAACGAGGACCGTCAGGCCGGGCTCGAAGAGTCCAAGAAGTTCCTCGACGCCTATTACTCGACCAACTTCACCGCGAAGTTCGTGGAGCAGTGGACGATCTCTGGGGACCCGAAATCCTGCGCGCAGCAGCTTCGCGCGTACGCCGACGCCGGCCTCGGCCACATGGCGCTGCGGCTTTCGTCGTGGGACCAGCGCGGCCAGATGCGGCGCTTGCTCGAGGAAGTCATGCCCGCGTACGCGGGCCGTTGAGACAACGAGGAGACGACGAATGAGAGGAGTCCTGGCAGCCATCGTGGCGGCGCTGATGGGCGTGACTGGCGTCGCGGCGCAACCGGCAACGGCACCCGTCAACCTGGCCTTCGCCACGCTCGATACCGGAAGCGCCTGGTACGTCTATGGCGCCACCATGGCCGAGCTGCTGCGCAAGTCGCTGCCGTCCGGGTCGAACGTCGACGTCAAGCCGCGTGCGGGTGGTGTGGGCAATCCGCGGCTGGTCGCCAAGAACGAGACGCCTCTGGGCTTCGGCTTCACCGTGACGAACCGCTGGGCCTACGAAGGCAAGGAGGCGTACACGGAGAAGCTCGAGAACATTCGCGCGCTGGTCGGCGGCCTCGACACCTACTACCTCGTCGCCGTCGCGAGCAAGAAGCTCGGGATCGCGTCGGTGCGTGACATTCGCGACAGGAAGCTGCCGGTGAAGATTTACACGCAGCCCATCGGCGCGCTCGGTGAGTTCGCCGGGCGCCAGGTGCTGCGCTCGCTGGGGCTGTCCTACGCCGACGTCAAGGGTTGGGGCGGCACGACGACGCACGTCGGCTACAACGTGATTACCGACGCGTTCAAGGACGGCCGCGCCGACATCCTGTTCGCCGTCGTCACGCCCAAGCACCCGTCGGTCAGCGAGATCGCCAACGACGGCAACGTCGTGTTCCTGGGGCTCGACGCCGAGACCACGAAGGCGCTGCAGCCACTCGGCTACGTGCCGGCGACGATGGCCGCGAACACCTTCAAGAGCCAGCCCGAGCCGGTGCCGACAGTCGGCTTCCCGACCGTGCTCATCACCAACAAGGAGCTGCCGGACGCGGTGGCCTACACGGTGACGAAGACGGTCATCGACAACAAGGACGCGCTCGTCCGCGGCCACGCCGGGCTCGCCGAGTTCGATCCCAAGACCGCCTGGCAGCCCGACAAAGTCGGCATTCCGCTCCACGCGGGCGCGGAGAAGGCGTACCGCGAGAAAGGCTGGATGAAATAGCCGCCGACTGGATTTTCGACAACGGCCGGATCCTGACCCTCGATCCGCGCCGCCCGCGCGCTCAGGCCCTGGCCGTTGCGGGCGAGCGCGTTGTGGCGGCCGGCGGGCGCGCCGAGGCCAAGCGCTGGCGCGGGCGACAGACGCGGGTGGTGGACCTCCGCGGCGCGACGGTGATTCCCGGGCTGGTTGACGCGCACGCGCATCTCGATCGCGAAGGGCTCAAGACCGTCTATCCCTCGCTCGCGCGCTGCCGCTCGATCGCCGACATCCAGGCGCTGATCCGCCGACTCGCCGCTCGCACGCCGCGCGGCGAGTGGATCGTGACGATGCCCGTCGGCGCGCCGCCCTTCTATCCGGACCCGCCGCAGACGCTCGCCGAAAAGCGGTGGCCGACGCGCGCCGACCTCGACGCGGCCGCGCCCGAGCACCCCGTCTACATCCGCGGCATCTGGGGTTACTGGAATCGCCCGCCGGTAACCTCGATCGCGAACAGCCGGGCGCTGGCCGCCGCCGGCATCACGCGCGAGACGACGCCGCCCGCGGGCGTCGAGATCCTGCGCGACGCGACGGGCGAGCCGACCGGCGTCTTCGTCGAGGCAAACCTCATCCAGGTGATCGAGTTCACGCTGTTCCGCGGCGCTCCGCGGTTCAGCTATGTGATGCGACTGGGCGCGCTGCGGGAGTCGCAGCGCGCGTATGCGTCGCGCGGCGTGACGGCAATCTACGAGGGCCACGGCATCGCGCCGGAGGTGCTCGCGGTCTATCGCGCCGCGCACGAGCGTGGAGACTGGCGGCTGCGCGCCACGCTGGCGCTCAGCCCGACGTGGCAGGGCGCGCGCGAGGCCGAGCGCGCGCTGCCCGATCTCGCCGCGTGGGCGGGCGGCCGCGGCCTCGGCGACGACCGCCTCCGCGTCCAGGGCATCTGCCTGCACTACGGCGGCGATCCCGACGTCGCGCGTGTCTTGCACGCGAGCCAGCCGTACACGGGCTGGGCCGGCTTCGTCGAGAGCGCGAACTCGCGTGACGAGTACGCGGCGCAGGCGGTGCTGGCGGCGCGGCTCGGCCTGCGCGTCAACACGCTCGTCACCCGCTGCCTGCCCGACGTGCTCGACATCTGGGAAAAGATCGCCGCGCAGACGCCGATTGCGCCGCTGCGCTGGGTCCTCGTGCATCTGGCCGCCGCGACGCCCGATCAGCTCGCGCGCATCCGCCGGCTCGGCGCCGTCGCGACGACCAATCCGATCTCGTACCTCTATCGCTCGGGCTCGGCAGAGGCTGGCCGCGCCGGCGCCGCCGACACGCTGCTGCCGCACCGTAGCCTCGCGCGTCTGCGCATCCCGTTCGGCGTGGCCACCGACAACAAGCCGGCCAACCCGTGGTGGGCGTTCGCCGCCGTGGTCGCGCGGCGAGACATGACCTCCGGCGCCGTGCTCGGGCCGCGCGAGCGGTTGACGCGCGCGCAGGCGCTCGCGGCGCTCACCACCGGCGGCGCGTACGTCACGTTCGCCGAGACCGCTCGCGGCCGGCTGGCACCCGGCTACGCGGCGGACCTCACGGTCCTGGAGCACGATCCACTCACCGCGCCGCTCGAGGTGCTGGCCGAGCAGACCGCGCGTCTCACGATGGTCGGCGGCGATGCCGTCTGGGGCGACGACTGAGATGAAATCGCCACGGGCGTGGCTCGCGGGGGCGTGGTCGGTGTTCCAGCTCTATACGGCGTACGCCGGCATGTACGACCTGCTGATCCAGCTTCCGGTGCACGTCGCATTCGCCATCGCCCTCGGCTTTCTCACCGATCCCATCCCGGACTCACCCGAGGCGGCGCGGGTCGCGCGCTCGCGCCCGCGGCGCGTCTTCGACGGCGGACTCGCGGTACTGACGCTGCTCTGTGCCGCGCACTACGTGTGGCACAACGAACGGCTCGCCAGCCGGATGGCCATGGTGGATCCGCCGCGGGCCATCGATGCGGCGGTGGGCATGCTCTTCGTGGCGCTGTTGCTCGCGGCGGCCTGGCGTCACATCGGCCCGGCGCTGGTCCTCATGGCGCTGGCGTTCATCGCGTACGTCTTCGTGGGACCGCGGCTGCCTGGATTTCTCTCCCATGGCGGCGAGACGGCGCTGAACCTGATCGATCAGCAAACGCTGACGACGCAGGGTGTCTTCGGCATCCCCGCGCTCGTGTCGGCGACGTTCATCTTCCTGTTCGTCGTGTTCGGCAGCGTGATGTCCTACGGCGGGCTGCTGCGCTTCTTCACCGACGGCGCCCTGGCCGTGGCCGGGCACACGCGCGGCGGCGCCGGCAAGGTGGCCGTCATCGCCAGCGGGTTGTTCGGCACGGTCAACGGCAGCGCGATGGCGAACGCAGTCACCACCGGCGCGTTCACGATTCCCCTGATGAAGCGCGCGGGCTACCGGCCCGCCTTCGCCGCCGGCGTCGAAGCGTGCGCGTCCATGGGTGGCCAGCTCATCCCGCCGGTCATGGGCGCCGCCGCGTTCATCATGGCCGAGACGCTGCAGTTGCCCTACGCGAGCATCGCCGTCGCGGCCGCCATTCCCGGTGTCCTCTACTTCGTGGCCGTCGGCGTGATGGTCCATTTCGAGGCCGCGCGCCAGGGGTTGCCGGTGCTGTCGCGGGCGCAGCTGCCGCAGTTCGGCGCCGTGCTGCGCCGCGACTTCCATCTGCTCGGCGGACCGGCCGTGCTCGTGTGGTTCCTGGTGCAGGGGCGGTCGCCGATGTTCGCGGGGTTCTGGGCGCTGGTGGTGGCGTTCGCGCTGTCCTGGGTGCGGCGCGAGACGCGCATTGGCGCGCGCAAGATCGTCGCCATCCTCGTCGACAGCGCGCAGGCGGCGATGCCCGTCGCGCTGGCCTGTGCGACCGTCGGCATCGTCGTCGGCGTCGTCTCGATCACGGGGCTGGGACTGAAGCTCGCCACCGGCATCGTCGGCCTCGCCGGCGGCAGCCTGCTGCTGACCCTGCTGATGACGATGGTCGCCGCGCTGGTGCTCGGCACAGGGCTGCCGACCTCCGCCACCTACATCATCACGTCGATCATGGCGGCACCGGCGCTCGAGCAGCTCGGCGTTCCCAAGCTCGTCGCCCACATGTTCGTCTTCTACTTCGGCATCCTCGCGGATCTCACCCCGCCCACCGCCATCTCGACCTACGCCACCTCGTCGATCGCCGGAGCCGACGTGTGGCGCACCCAGTGGCTGGCGATGATGCTGGCGCTCTCGGGGTTCGTCATCCCGTTCTCGTTCGCGTACGACCCGGCGCTGCTGCTCATCAATGCGTCCGTGCCGCACATCGCACTGCGCACGGTCGCGGCCACGCTGGGAATCCTCATGCTGGGCGCCGGCCTCATCGGCTACTTTCGGGCGCCGACGCGGCCGTGGGAGCGTGCCCTGCTGCTGCTGGGCGCGGTGTTGCTAATCTTCCCGGGCGTGTGGAGTGACCTCGCCGGCGCCGTGTGCTTCGTGATCGTGGTGCTCTCGCAGCGCACGCCGCGCGCCGAGCCCGCGGCCGCCGTCGAGTCGGTGCTGAGCTCACGGGACTGAGCCATGCTACGGTCGTTGGCGCCGGGTGGAGGACGACGACGATGAGCCAGGCGTTCATGGATCTCAGACAGTGGATCGCGCTGCTCGAAAAAGAAAACGAGCTGCGCCGCATCCGCGCCGAAGTCGACTGGGACCGCGAGATCGGCGCGATCTCACGCCGCGCGCTGGAGCGCCGGGGCCCCGCCCTGCTCTTCGAGAGCATCAAGGGCTACCGCAGCGGACGCTGCACCCGCGTCCTCACCAACGCGCTGGGCGACCGGCGGCGGCTGGCGCTGGCGCTCGGCTTTCCCAAGGACGTCGGCAACGCCGAGCTCGTCCAGTACGTCATGAAGAAGAACCGCGAGACGCTCGCGCCGCGCGTGGTGAAGACCGGACCGGTGAAGGAGGTCATCGTCCGCGGCGACGCGGTGGACCAGACCGAGTTCCCTGTGCCCAAGTGGAACTTTCGCGAGGGCGGCCGCTACATCCACACGTTCTCCGGCATCGTCACCCGCGATCCGGACACGCGCGTGATGAACGTCGGCATCTACCGCGGCATGATCGGCCGAAAGGACACCACGCCGTTCCTGCTCATCAAAGGGGGTCAGCACTGGGGCGCGCACTTCGTAAAGTACGCCGGCCGCGGCAAGCCGATGCCCGTCGCGTGCGTGATCGGCTGGGATCCGATCATGCCGTTCCTGGCGGGCTCGCCGATTCCCGCGGGCGTATGCGAGTGGGACGTCATGGGCGCCTACCGTGGCGAGCCCGCCGAGCTCGTGCCGTGCGAGACGGTCGATCTCGAGGTGCCGGCATCGGCGGAGATCGTGCTCGAGGGCTACATCTCGGATGATCCGAGCACCTACGAGTCCGAGGGACCGTTCGGGGAGTTCACCGGGTACGTCTCCGACATCCCGACGCCGCGCCCGACCATGAAGGTCACCTGCATCACGCACCGGCGCGACCCGATCTTCCAGGGCTGTCTCGAGGGCACGCTGCCGGGCTCGTACAGCGAGAACAGCGTGATGTCGTCGGTGCAGCGGGCCGGCATCGCCTGGAACATCCTCACCGGCGCCGGCATTCCCGGCATCCGCGACGTGTACGTCCACCCGATCACCAACGGCGTGAACATCTGCGTGAAGATCACGAAACACTATCAGGGGCAGCCCAAGCAGATCGCCGCCGCACTGTGGGGTAACGCGGCCGCGCAGTACCGCTACAAGCACGTCTGGGTGGTCGAGGACGACATCGATATCTCGTCGTACGAGCAGATCGACTGGGCCGTTGCCCATCGCGTGAACGCGGGCGAAGGCGGGATCGTGATCTTCCCCGGCTCGTTCGGCTCGCCGATCGATCCCTCGACTCCGCTCGAGGACCGCAGCGTCGCGCAGCTCGGGACCGGCCTCTGGAATCGCGTGCTGATCGACGCCACGCGCAACTGGAAGTTTGAGAAACGCGCCGAGTGGGGCGGCGAGCGCTTTCCGCCGACGGTGCGTCCGGCGCCGGAGGACGAGGCGCGCGTCCGCGAGCGCTGGGAGGAATACGGGCTCGGCGATATTTAATTCGGAGGCGCCTCGGCGGCCCCGGGACGCGCGTCACGGCGGCACTAGCGCGTCAGACGCCTGACACCGCGAGTCGCGACGCCCGCTCGCAACGTCGCGATTTCCCGAGACGACGATCGTCTGGCGCGGACGTTGCCTTGCTCTCGCGGACATGAGGATAACGATCGTCGTCGCCGCGCTCTGCGCCGCGCTCGTCGGCGTGTCGGTTGCCCGTGCCGAGGAGCCGAAAGGCTTTCGTGACGTGCCGTGGGGCTCTTCGGAAGACACGCTGCGGCTTCGCATCCCGATCCAATCGTGCGAGCTCATCGATCCCAGCGTCGAGTTCGGCACGCGCCGCTGTCGCGCGGCCGGCAGCGTGATGTTCGGCCATGTGACGCCGAACGCCGTGTTCTTCTATTTCCGCACCGACATGCTGGTGGCGTGGCAGATCGCGACGTCGCCGCGCTTCCGCGAGACGGTGGCCAAGTCGCTGCTCAAGCAGTACGGCGCCCCGACGATCGTCTACAAGGGCGATCACGTGACGTGGAAGGGCAGGACGAGCGACCTGGACTTCGTCGGCGGCAGCGGGCAGGACACGATCACCGCCGTCACGAAGGCCGAGCTCGTGACGCGCGACGCCGAGCGCGCAGAGCGCGCGGGCCGCACGGCGAAGCGGCCGTAACGCCTCAGCGGGACCGTCTCAGTAGCGTCGCGTCGGGGCGGGATCGTCGGCGCGCGGGATCAGAAACACGCGCGTGCGGCGGACGCTGAGCGTCTCCGACTCACCGAGGTTCGGCGCGGCGATCGCGAGCCGCAGCCCGCGGCGTGCGGTGATGAGCACGGGATCCGCGCGGCCGTCCCTCACGAACCACGCGCGATGACCGGCGCGCAGTGACCGGCTCGCAACGAGCCCGACCCAGCCGCTCACCGGCCGCCACCGCAGCCTGAACGGCTGCATGAGCGTGCCGAGCACGGTCGCCGCCAGCGCGATGAGCGCGTCGGCGGCGGCAGGCAGCTCAGGCAGCATTTCCGCGGCGACGACGACGAGAACCAGCCACGCGGCGACCGCGTCGATCCAGCGCAGATACTTCGAGCGCGAGATCCAGGCCTCGACCGCGTTCGGCAGAGGCGCTGTCGGCGTGGCCATCGCCCGAGCGTAGCACGACGGCGCTTGACGTCCTGGCCGAGGCGCTACGCGACGCGGCGCTGCCGAGCCGCCGCGCGCCGATCCTCCTCTTCCTCGACGCCGACGCGGTGCACGTAGACGAGCTCGCCGCCCAGCCAGCCGGAGATGACGATGCCGATCACGCCCACGATGGACAGCACGAGCGGCCATGGCGAATCGGAGCTCACACGAGTGCGCAGAAACCAGTTCACGGCGAAGATCGCCACCGCGCCCAGGTTGAGCAGCATGTGGTACGTGCCGATCCGCGCAGCCCGGCCCGTGAGGCTCAGCCAGTCTACGAAGCCCGGAATCGCCGCGAGCAGCGCGCCGACGACCCCGGCGCCGACGTTCCAGAACGCCACCGTCCGCAGCGTCGCGTGCCCGGTGAACGCGTAGATGATGTCGAAGACGAGCGCCGTGATCCAGAGCCCGAGCGGCAGGACCACGAGCATCGGATGGATCGGGTGCTTGCTGATGCGCGCGCCGGTGAGAGCCATAGGGTCCTCCTCCGACGGAATCACGGGCTGCATCCGATATGCCACCGAGCCGTTTCGGGATCGTGCGCCGTGGTCTCGGCGCAGATCGGCGACGCGCGTCAGGAGCGCGCCGGCGCGGCGACGGCGGGACGGAGCACGAAACAGAGCGGAATCGTCGTCAGCACGACGAGCGCGATCAGGCTCAGCGTGCGCGGCACGCCGCTGGCGTCGCCGACGAGGCCCCAGACCGTCGGCGCCAGCGCCGAGGCGCCCACGCTGACCGTGTAGTAGAGGCCGTACGCGCGCGAGCGCCGCTCGCTCGACACGAGGTCCGCGACGGTGCCATAGAGCACGGACGACGTGCCGTTCAGCGCGATGCCGAGCGGGATCAGCACGGCCAGCGCGATCGGAAGCGGGGCCGCCACCACGGTGAGAATCAGCGCGGCGGTGGCCGTCTCGGTGATGACGACGGTGCGGATGACGCCGACACGATCCGCGGCGACGCCACAGACGAATTTGCCGGTTGCGCCGCCGGCGAAGACGAGCGCGAACGCCAGTCCGACGCCGCCAACGCTCAGACCCTTGGCCATGAGGATGAACGGCAGGAACGTGAGAAAGCCAGTGCGCGTGGCGTTGTCGATCATCCCGACCCCGCACAGCGCCGTGAAGCCGCGCCCGTCACGAATACCCCAGCTGCCCGCGGGGGCGTCGGCGTCGCCCCCGCGCAGCTCGGCAGCGCCCGCGCCCAGACGGCTCAGCAGCGGCACGATCGCGAGCGCGGCGGCCACGCCGAGCACGCCGTAGATCGCGCCGGCCGTACGCCAGCCGATCAAGCCCGCAAGCACGCCGATGGCCGCGGCGACGCCCGCCTTGCCGATGTCGCCGGAGAAGTTGTACGTGCCGAGCGCGGTGCGGCGGTTGCCGTCCTCGTACGCTTTCGACACGATCGACGACGACAGGGGGTGCTGGACGCCGGAGCCGAGTCCGGAACAGAGCAGCAGCACGAGCAGCGACACAAAGCCGCCCGCCCATCCCGCCGCGACGAACCCGAGCGCCGTGACCGCCGTGCCCAGCGCGAGGATGCGGCGCTCGCCGAACCGCTCGGCGAGGAATCCGGCGGGAATCTGAAACGCCGACATTCCGCCGGTGTACGCGGTGCGGATCAGCCCGACCTGCGAGAACGACAGCCCGAACTCGGCCGCCCACAGCGGCAGAAACACGTAGAGCGTCTCCGAGAAGCCGTCGTGCAGGAAATGGATCGTGGAGGCGGCGAGCAGCACCGCGCGGGGTCGGGTCTTCACGCCCAGATCATCCCTGGGCGGGCGTCCGCATTCAAGTCAAGTAGAATACCCGGCGGACCGGAGGCGAACGCGCATGCCGATCAGCATCACGCGGGTATACACGCGGCTCGGGGACAGCGGCGAGACGGCGCTGGTCGGCGGCCGCCGCGTGCCGAAAGACTCGCCCCGCATCGCCGCGTACGGGACGCTCGACGAGCTCAACGCCGCCGTCGGCCTCGCGCGCGTGTTCAACGCCGAGCGACTCGCCGCGCGCGGTCCGGCGCGCGAGCGCCACCGCTGGCTCGACGAGGTCTTGAAGAAAATCCAGAACCAGCTGTTCGACCTCGGCAGCGAGCTCGCCACGCCGCCTGACGCCGTGTACGACGGCATGTTTCGCATCGGAGCGAATGAGGTGACCGAGCTCGAGCAGCTGATGGATCGCTGCCAGAAGGATCTCAAGCCGCTGAAGTCGTTCGTCCTGCCGGGCGGCGGACGCATCCAGGGGTTCCTGCATCAGGCGCGTACCGTGTGCCGGCGCGCCGAGCGGGAGATCCTGGCGCTGTCGCGCGCTGAGCCGATCGGCGAGTGGCCGCTGCGCTACGTGAACCGGCTGAGCGACGCGTTCTTCGTACTCGGTCGCTGGGTCGGCCGGCACATGGACGAGCCCGAATACTACTGGGAGCGCGGGCTCTCGGCCCACGCGCGGCCCCGGAGAGCCAAATGACGCCGCAGGCCCTGATCGCCGGTGTGCACGAGTTTCCGGAGCGCAAGACGACGAAGAGCGTGCTCGAGATCCAGGCGCTGTCCGCGCGCGCCGCTCTCGAGGACGCCGGGCTGTCGAAAAAGGACGTCGACGGCTATTTCACCGTCGCCGCCAATCCCGGCATCGGCCCGCTGCCGATCGTCGACTACCTGAATCTCACTCCGCGGTACATCGACGGCACGACGATCGGCGGCTCGTCGTTCGTCGCGCACGTCAATCACGCGGCGGCCGCCATCGCCCAGGGCCGATGTCGCGTGGCGCTGATCACGTACGGCAGCACGTCGCGCTCCTCCGGTATCGCGGTCGGTACGCGCGAGCGGATCGCCGGCGACTATCTCGACCAGTTCGAGGCGCTCTACGGCACCTCCACCGTCGGGCTCTACGCGATGGTCGCGCGCCGGCACATGCACGAGTACGGCACGACGTCGGAGCAGCTCGCTGAGATCGCCGTGGCGACGCGCCAGCACGCGTCGCTGAACCCGCTCGCGCTCTATCGCGACCCGATCAGCGTGGCCGACGTGCTCAAGTCGCCGATGATCTCGGCGCCGCTGCACCTGCTGGATTGCTGCGTGATCACCGACGGCGGCGGCGCTCTCGTCGTCGTGCATCCCGATCTCGCGCGCGACCTGCGCAAGCCACCCGTGCGGCTGCTCGGCAGCGCCGAGGCCATCGCCCACACCTCCGCCGGACGGCGCGACTTCCTCGTCTCGGCGGCCGCGGAATCCGGTCCCCGCGCCTTCGCCGAGGCGGGCCTGTCGCCGCGCGACGTGCAGATGGCGATGATCTACGACTCGTTCACGATCACGGTGCTCGTCACGCTGGAAGACCTCGGCTTCTGCAAGAAGGGGCAGGGGGGCGCCTTCGTGTCGGGCGGACGCATCACGCTCGGCGGCGAGCTGCCGATCAACACCGACGGCGGCGGATTGTCGTCGAACCATCCCGGCATGCGCGGGATCTTCCTCGTCATCGAAGCGGTCAAGCAGCTGCGGGGAGAGTGCGGCGAGCGCCAGGTCCGCGACTGCCGCGTCGCTCTCGTGCACGGTACCGGCGGAGCGCTCGGGAATCGTCATTCCGGCGCCACGCTGATCCTGGGAAGGAGCTAGCCATGGAGCCGGCGCGCCCGTATGCCAAGCCGCTGCCCGAGATCACGGCCGAATCCAAGCCCTTCTGGGACGCGTGCGCGCGGCATCAGTTGCTGGTGCAGAAGTGCCGCGCCTGCGGCACCGTGCAGTATTACCCGCGCGGCGTGTGCGCGGCGTGCTGGAGCGCGGACGTCGACTGGGTGCCGAGCTCCGGCCGTGGTCGCGTGTACACGTTCACGGTGACCCATCGCACGCAGGCGCGCGGGTTCCGCGACGACCTCCCGTACGTGCTCGCCTGGATCGAGCTGGACGAGGGCGTGCAGGCGATGAGCAATATCGTCGGCGTCGACCCGGCGAAGATCTCGATCGGGATGCCGGTCCGCGTGACCTTCGACGACGTGCAGGAGGGTCTGAGCATCCCGAAGTTCACCGCGGCGTGAGGCGGAGTGCCGCTCGTCTCGTTCCGCGACGTGCGGAAGACCTACCGCTCGCTTCACGGCGTCGACTACCCCGCGGTGGAGCATTTCAGCCTCGAGATCGAGGCGGGCGAGTTCTTCTGTCTGCTCGGTCCGAGCGGTTGCGGTAAGACGACGATCTTGAAGCTGCTGGCGGGCTTCGAGGTGCCAACGTCGGGTGAGGTCCTGATGGACGGCGCGCCCGTCACCGGCGCGAGCCGTGATCGCGGCGTCGTGTTTCAGGGCGACGACTCGCTCTTCGGGTGGCTGACCGCGATCGAGAACGTCGAGTTCGGCCCACGCATGCGGGGCGTGCCGAAGGCCGAGCGGCGCGAGCGCGCGCGCCGGTATCTGCAGCTGGTGGGCCTCACGGGGCAGGAACAGAAGTATCCCGCCGAGCTGTCCGGAGGCATGAAGCAGCGCATCCAGATCGCCCGCGCGCTCGTGAACGAGCCGAAGATGCTGCTCATGGACGAGCCGTTCGCCGCGCTCGACGCGCAGACGCGCGCGCTCATGCAGCTGGAGCTGGCCAACATCTGGCA
>JBKOZH010000047.1:0-8441 GCA_046725765.1 Candidatus Methylomirabilota bacterium
TCGTCCCGAGGTGCCCGGCCTCGACGCGATGTTCTTTCTCGTCTTCAACGCCAACAAGCGCAGCGTGACGATCGATCTCAAGAACCCGGAAGGCCGCGCGCTGTTTCTGCGCATGGTCGAGCGCGCCGACGTCGTCGTCGAAAACTTCGCGCCCGGACTCATGGAGCGGCTGGGGCTCGACTACGAGCGGCTGCGCGCCACGAATCCGCGCATCATCGTCGCGCGCATCAAGGGCTTCGGCCTGTCGGGCCCGTACGCGGAGTACAAGAGCTTCGACATGATCGCGCAGGCCACCGGCGGAGTGATGAGCGTCACTGGTTTTGCCGACCGCGAACCCGTGCGCTGCGGCGCCGCCATTGGCGACACGGGGACCGGCGTACACACCGCGGCCGCCATCATGGCTGCGTACATCCAGCGCCAGCGCACCGGTCAGGGGCAGCTGGTGGAGGTCGCGATGCAGGAGGTGGTGGCCAACTTCCTGCGCGGCCGCTTCGTCGATCACTACCGCGACGGCAAGCCGAGCGAGCGCCGCGGCAACGGGCTGGTCGGCGGTGTCCCCGGGGGCGCCTATCCGTGCGCGCCGGGCGGGCCGAACGACTACGCGTACATCTACGTGCAGACGATGAACGCGGGCATGTGGCGCGACTTCGCCACGGCAATCGGCCGCGATGACCTCTTGACCGACCCGCGGTGCAAGGACGCCGCGGCGCGCTGGGAGCACCGCGACGCGCTCAACGAGATCATCTCGGCGTGGACGCGCACACGCACGAAGCACGAGGTGATGACGACGCTCGGCAAGGCCGGCGTGCCGTGCGGCGCCGTGCTCGACACCGCCGAAGTCCTGGACGATCCGCACCTCAACGCGCGGGGTCAGATCCACACGATCGAGCACGCCACGCGCGGGCGCCTGCGCCTGCCGGGGTGTCCGGTGCATCTCTCGGCGTCCGAGGCGCCGACGACGCCGCCGCCGCTCGCCGGCGAGCATACGGACGAGGTGTTGCGCGAGGTGCTCGGCCTGGCCGCGGACGATCTCGCGAAGCTGCGCGCGCAGAAGGTGCTGGGCTAACTGAAGACCGACCTGCTCCTGATGCCGATGAGCGCGCGCTGGAGCGACATGCGCGCAGCCGCGCTCGCCGCCGAGGCCGCCGGCTTCGACGGGCTGTGGACGTGGGATCACCTGCGCGATCCCGACGGCGACGAGCCGGGTGTGCCGGAAGCGTGGACGGTGCTGACGGCGCTCGCGGAGGTCACCAGGCGCGTCATGCTCGGCCCGCTCGTCCTCAACGTCGCCAATCGCGTGCCCGGCGTCCTCGCGAACATGGCGGCGACGCTGCAGGCGGTGTCCGACGGCCGTCTCCTGCTCGGGCTCGGCGCCGGCGGCCATCGCCGCACGCCGTACGCCGCGGAGCAGGCCGCGATCGGGCAGTCGGTCGAAGGCGACGCCGTGCGCGCTCAGCGCGTGGTCGATGCGATCACGCTGATCCGGCGGCTGTGGACCGGCGAGGCGGGATTCTTGCGCCCCGAGCCGCTCCCGCCGATGATCGTCGGCGGCTTTGGCCCGCGCATGGCGGCGATCGCGGGCCGGCACGGTGACGGCTTCAATACGCAGGCGCTGCATCCGCAGCTTGCCGACCTCGCGCGGCGCGCGCGCGACGAGCACGCCGCGTCGAAGCGGCAGGAATCGCCGTTCATCATGACGGTGTTCGCCGGTCTCGACGAGCGCTGGCTCCGCGACGACTCACGTGCGCGTCACGCACTCGATCGCGTCGGCGTCGACCGCCTGATCCTGCTGCTCGCGCCGCCGTTCGACGCCGGCGAGATCCGCGCCGCCGGCCGCCTGCTCTCCGCAGCGCGCTAGCGATTCACCGCGGCAGACGCGGCCGGCCTGGCGAGCGCGTAGGCCTCGTCGATGAGGCGCACGACGGGGACGAGATCGTGCACGCCGACCGGCGGCGGCACGCCGCGACGGAAGTGATCCAGGATGTCGCGCACGCAGTCGGGATAGAGCGCGGGCGGCCGCTCTTTCAGCGTCTGCTCGCCGTCGCGCGTGATGAAGCGCACCGTGTCGTCGTGGTGCAGGATCAGGATCGCGTCGCGACCGGCGATCTTCCACTCGCCGTCGGTGCCCGCGTACGGCACCGTGTTGCCGACCTCGATCGTGCCGAGAATACCGCTCTCCGAGCGCAGCAGCACCGAGGCGTAGTCCTCCACGCGCTCTCCGTGCACGCGCGCGCTGAGCTGGGCGGCGGTCACCCGCGCCGGCTCGCCCGTGAGGTGCAAGAAGAGATCGAGCCCGTGCGCGCCGAGATTGCGCAGGCACCCGCCGCCGGCGAGCAGCGGATCGAGCATCCACGCCGAGCCCCAGCCGGGATAGCGCGCGGACGTCGGGCGGTTCAGCCGGAAGTACAGGTGCGATAGCGTGCCGAAGCGCCCCTCGGCGAGCATCGCGCGGGCGCGCGCGACGAACGGCTGGTAGCGTTGAGACAGTGGCACGGCCACGAACGCTCGGGTCGCGGCCGCTTTGGCCGCAATCGCTTCGACCTCCGCGGCGCGGACACCCATGGGCTTTTCCATCATGAAGGGATAACCGTGCTCGAGCAGGAAGCGCGCCGTCTCCGCCATGCGCGCGTGCTGACCGAGCGCCACGACGAAATCCGGCCGCGTCTTCTCCAGCATCGCGCGGTAGTCGGTGAACACGGGCGGGCTACCGAGCGCCGCCGAGCGCTCGGCCGCCACGGAGGCATCGGGATCGTGCAGGCCGACCAGCTGCACGTCGTCCATCGCCGCGAGCAGCCGCAGATACGCGGCGTCGTACAACGCGTGCCAGTGGCTGACTTCGATCGCCGCGACGCGGATGACCGCCATCTCAGGCGGCGACCCGCCGGATCAGTGCCGCGCAGCGGTCCAGCACCGGGAGGACCTCGTCGGCGCGCGCGGGCGGGAGGCTGAAGACGACGCGCGCAACGCCGGCGTCGCGATAGCGCGCCACGAGGTCCGCGTCCTCCGCTACCCCGAAGATCGTGATCGGCAGCGTGGCGGGATCGCGGCCGGCCTCGGCAGCGAGCTTGCGGAACTCCGGTAGCAGGCCGAGGACGTCGCCATAGGCCGGACGCTGCGCGTGGGGCACCCAACCATCACCGAACTCGAGCGCGCGCCGCGCCCCATACGGGAACGCGCCGCCGACGATCACCGGCGGGTGCGGCTTCTGCACGGGCTTGGGCCAGGTCATCATCGGCGGGAAGTCGACGAACGCGCCGTGGTACTCGGGCTTGCTGCGCGTCCAGATCGTCTTCATCGCTTCGACACGCTCGCGCATGAGCGCGAAGCGCGACTTGAAGTCGGTGCCGTGGTCGGCCATCTCCTCCGCATTCCAGCCCGCGCCGATGCCGAAGACAAAGCGACCGCCGGAGATCTGATCCAGGCTCGCGACCTGCTTGGCCGTCTGGATCGGATCGCGCTGGACGACCAGACACACGCCCGTGGCGACGCGCAGATGCGTGGTCGCCGTGGCCGCGGCCGCCAGCGTCACGAACGGGTCCATCACGTCGTAGTACTTCTTCGGCAGCTCACCGCCCTGCGGAAACGGCGTGCGGCGCGAGAGCGGAATGTGCGAGTGCTCCGGCGCCCACAGCGACTCGAAGCCGCGTGCTTCGAGCCCCTGGCCGAGCTCGGCGGGGCCGATCGAGTAGTCCGTGAAGAAAATCGAGGCGCCGAAGTCCATGCTGCTCCTTTCGCTCAGCCGTCCGTCAACGGCACGATCGCATACACACGCGGCTCCCCGCCGATCACGCGCGTCACGTGTCCGCGCCCGGTGAGATCCTCGGCCAGCACCACGTCGCCGGGCTCGACGCGCACGACCGTGCCGTCGCCGACCTCGATCTCCGCGGTGCCGGACAGCGAGATGGAATACTGTCGGCGCGGTGCGCAGTGCCAGTCGAGGACGTAGCCCGGCGGGGCCACGCGGAAGGCGATGCCCGTCGCCGATTGCAGCGGCGTGCCCTCGCCGTGCGCGCCCTCGACGTCGCGGAACGGCTTCATCGCCAGCGGCAGCTCCGCGACATGCGATTCGCCATCCGCGCCACTGTACACACGCCACATTTTCGCCATGGATCGGTCCGGGCTCGCATCATAGGGCAATATGCGGGCGATGGCGCGGCTGAACGTCGGCGTGCTGGGGCTGAGCCACGATCACGTGTGGGGCAACCTCACCGCGCTGCGCTCGGGCGAGCACGGACGCCTGGTGGCAGCCGCAGAGCCGGACGCCGCTTTGCGCGAGCGGCTCCGCGCCTTCGACGGCGCCGTCACCGTGGGCGAGACGTTCGACGCGGTGCTCGAGCGCCGGGACCTCGACGCCGTACTCGTCTTCTCCGACAACCGCGCGTCCGCCGAGCTTGGTGTTCGGGCACTCGAGCGCGGCTTGCCCGTGATGCTCGAAAAGCCGATGGCCGCCGACGTGCCGGGCGCCCGCGCGCTGTTCGCAGCCGCAAAGCGTAGTCGCCTACCGCTCATGGTGAACTGGCCGACGGCGTGGCGTCCCGCGCTGCGACACGGGCTGGCGCTGGCGCACGACGGCGCGGTCGGTTCGCCGATCCAGCTGAGCCATCGCGGCGGTCACGCCGGCCCGCGCGAGTTCGGCTGCTCACCGCAGTTCTGCGAGTGGCTCTACGACCCGCGGCGCAACGGCGGCGGCGCGCTCGTCGACTACTGCGGCTACGGCGCCGTGCTCGCGCGGCTGCTGCTCGGCCGTCCGCAGGCGGTCACGGCCGTGACGCCGCCGCCGCGCAAGCCGGGCCTCGTCGCGGAGGACAACGCGATCGTGGTGCTGGCGTATCCGCAGGCGCTCGCGCTGCTCGAGGCGAGCTGGACACAGATCGGCGGCGAGCCCGCGTTCGCCATGCTCGTGTATGGCGAACGCGGCACGCTGCTCGTCCACCAGCCGCGTCCCACGCGTGAGGGCGAGCGCACCGGTGCGGGCCGCGTGCAGCTCGTCACCGCCGACGGCGCGCGCTTCGTCGACCCGCCGCCCCTGCCCGCTGACGAGCGCGACGGCCCGACGCACTTCCTCACATGCGTGAGCACCGGCCGCGAGGTGACGGAGTTCTGCTCGGCGCCGGTTGGCTGCGACGTGCAGGAGGTCATCGCGGCGGGACTGCGCGCCGCGGCCAGCGGCGGACGCGTTACCCTGCCACTCGACGCCGCCTCAGTCTGACGGCGCGGCGGCGGTGCTGCGATAGTGCGTTGCGTAGGCGTGTCGGCAGCGCTCGCGCAGCATGGCTTCGTCGACCGGCTGGCCGAAGCGCGCCGGTGAGATGTCCGAGCAATCCAGCGACGGTCGCCCGTCGACGATCCACTCGGCGACGGCCTCGCCCAGCGCCGGGGAGGCGCTGAGGCCGCCGACGCAGCAGCCGCTCATCACCCAGGCGCCGGGGACACCCGGCAGCGGGCCCACCAGATATCGATCATCCATGGTCAGCGTCGGCACCCCGCCGCGGTGTTCGACGACGCGGATCGCGGGGTCCTCAAAAATCGGGAATTGCTCGCGCACGCTCGCGGCCAGCCGCCAGAGCACGTCGATGTCGAGCGGGAGATCGCTCACATCGTCCGGCGGCGCATCGAATTGCAGCGGATCCGGCTCGTAGCCGCCGAGCATGAGGCCGCCGCGCTCGTGTCGGACATACACGTTGGCGTCGATGACGCGCGCGATCGGAAAGTGCGGACCCACCCCGGGGATCGGCGCCGTGATCAGGAGCTGGTGACGAGTGGCCACGACCGGCAGCACTGCGCCGAGCTCGGCGGCCACGATTCGCGCCCACGCGCCGGCGGCGTCGACGACCGCCCCGGCAGCGATCACTCCGTGCGGCGTGCGAACGCCCTCGACGCCACGCGCGCCGATCTCGAACCCCGTGGCGGGAGTGTGCGGCAGCAGCACGGCGCCGAGCTTTTCCGCGGCGCGGCAGTAGCCGAGCGGCAGCTCCGACGGTTCCACGTTGCAGTCGGTCGGACTCCAGGTGACCGCGACGATGCCGCGCTCGCCGAGAATCGGCAGTCGACGCTGCGCGTCTGCGACGGACACGAGCTCGATCGGGACGCCCGCGGCGACGCCCCGCGCGACCTCGGCCGCGAGCTGCTCGGCGTCGCGCTCGGTGCGCGCGATTTTGAGCGCGCCACTCTGCGTGAAGCGCAGCGGCTGACCGGTCTCGTGGGTGAACACCGCCAGTTTGGCGACCGCGCGCTGCGCGAGCTTCGTCAGCGCCGGTGTGGCGCGCACCTGACTCGTGAGGCCGGCGGCGCGCGGCGACGTCTGTGAGGCCAGAGCGGCGCGCTCCAGCACGGCCACACGCACGCCGCGTCGCGCGAGATGGTACGCCGCACTCGCGCCGAAGGCGCCGGAGCCCACGACGACGACGTCGGCGGAGACGATCACTGACCGCCGAGCGCTCGGTAGGCCTGCGTGGCGGCGTCGCGGATCGACGGCTGCTCGGTCGGCGACTTCATCAGGACCGAGAGCGTCGGCAGCGCCCGCCGATCGCCCTGGGCGGTGAGGTACTGGATCGCGCGCAGCCGATACGACGGCTCCGCCTCGGAGGCGACGACCTGGCGCATGAACGGCGCCGCACGCCCGTCGTCGAGCGCGACCAGCGCGCGAAACGCCATCTCGCGGCCGCGTCCGTCGAGCGCCGCTTCGTTGAAGATCTGCGCAAGCCCGTTGACGCCCAGCGGCCGTCCCGCCTCGGCCAGCCCTTGCGCCGCGGCCAGACGCACGAAGCGATCGTCGCCGCCGTTGGCGAGCAGGCGCTCCATGACGGGCACGGACTCCGGCGTCTGAAGCCGACGCAGGCCGAAGGCGGCGGCGCGCCGCAAGAGGATGTCGTCGTCATTCTCGATGATGTCTTTGAGCAGCGGCAGCGACTGCGGAACTTGCAGGCTGCCCAGCAGGCGTGCCGCCGCGCGGCGCTCGTCGCTGTCGTGACCGGCGGCCAGAACCTGCATCAGCGCCTTGGCCGCCACGTCGCCCATGCCGCGCAGCTCCTCGACCAGATCGCGCGCCTCTCGCCAGCGCTCGCGGCCGTCGCCGGCGCGTGTGGCGTCGAGATACTTGTAGAAGCGCTCGAGCGCCGACTCGACCGTCGGTGCCGCGCCGGATTGTGCGCCGCGCGCCGTCGCGCGCTCCGGCGTAGTGCCACCCCGCAGCCGCAGCTCCTGCACCATCCGCTCTTCGCGCATGGCCGCCGTCATCCCGCCGTCGGCGCTCGCCGTCGCGGGGCGGCGCGTCGTTGTCGCGCCTGGCGCTTCGCCGCGTGGCGGAGCCGCACTCTCCCGCGCGTGCAGGCGCGCCTGCAAGGTGGTGACCTGCTGCCGCAGGTGCTCGACGTCATCGGGCGCCGCACGCGAGGCGCTCGTCTTGGCGCCGACGCCGGCGAGCGCCCAGCCGGCCACGAAGGCGACGGCGACGGCGGCCGGCCAGAGCAGGCGGCTCATGGTCCGGCATGATACCCTGCGCGCCGTCAAGGAGGGACCCATCATGACCACGCGCAGAGAGTTCCTCGGAACTGCCGGCACCGTCGCTGGCCTCGTGTTCGTCGGTTGCGACCTCCTCGCGGCACGCCCCGCGCGCGCGCAGGGCTCTCGTCGCGCGACGACGATCGGCGGCCAACGGGTGAAGGTCGTCGACGTGCACGCGCATTGCGCGGTCGGCGAGGCGATGGCGCTGATGGGCATGAAGCTGGGCGACCCGACACCGGCCACGCGGCCGGAGCTCAACATGATCACGCACGTGTCGGGCCGACTGCGCGCCATGGACGAGCAGGGTATCGACATGGAGGCGCTGAGTATCAATCCGTACTGGTACAAGGCCGAGCGCGACCTCGCCAAACAGGTCTGCCAGATCCAGAACGAAAAGCTGGCCGCGGCCTGCGCGGCGAATCCCGATCGTTTCGTCGCCTTCGCCACGGTGGCGCTGCAGCATCCGGATCTCGCCGTCGAGCAGCTCGAGGAGGGCATCAAGAAGTACGGGCTGCGCGGCGCGGGCATCGGCGGCAGCGTGAACGGCGAGGAGATCAGCGATCCGAAGCTCGAGCCGTTCTGGGCCAAGGCCGAGCAGCTCGGCGCGGCCATCTTCATTCACCCGCAAGGGACGGGCGTCGCCGCCGAGATCCCCAAGCGACTCAAGGGCAACGGGCTGCTCGGCAATATCATCGGCAACCCGCTGGAGACGACGATCGCGCTGTCGCACCTGATCTTCGACGGGACTCTCGACAAGTTCCCCGGCGTCAAGATCATCGCCGCCCACGGCGGCGGCTACCTGCCGTCGTATGCCGCGCGCTCCGATCGCGGGTGCTCGACCCAGCCCACGCAGTGTCCGGGCGGGCCGCACGGCCCGATCAAGAAGAAGCCGAGCGAATACCTCAAGCAGCTGTACTACGACACGATGGTCTTCACGC
>JBKOZH010000291.1:0-8144 GCA_046725765.1 Candidatus Methylomirabilota bacterium
TTCGGGATGGAGCTCAACGTCTACGGCTTCGTCGGCATGATCATGCTGATCGGGATCGTCAAGAAGAACGCGATCATGATGATCGACTTCGCGATCGACGCCGAGCGCGGCGGGATGGCGCCGGCGGAAGCGATCTACCAGGGCTGCCTGCTGCGGTTCCGCCCGATCATGATGACGACGATGGCCGCGCTGCTCGGCACGCTGCCCATCGCGCTCGGCATCGGCGCGGGTGCGGACGCTCGGCGGCCGCTCGGACTGGCCGTCGTCGGTGGCCTGATGGTGTCGCAGCTGCTGACGCTCTACATCACGCCGGTGCTCTACCTCTACATGGAGTCGGCGCAGAAGTACCTGGCCACCCACCCGATCTCGCGGGTGTTCTTCTGGCGCCGCGCGGCGCCTCAGCCGCAACCGTCCTGAGCGCCAGCGCCCCGAGCCGCTACTTCGGCGAGGCCACGCGGTAGCCGCGGGCGCGCATGCAGCGCTCGACGACGTCGCGGTCGACGGCGAGTGGCGCGGCGGCGCGCGGTCCTGCGGTGTCGAGCGCCGCTTGCGTGCACTGCGCCTCGTCGGCTTTCTTCTGGTCGATGCTCACGCCGGCTTTCTCGTACACCGCGGGCCCACGCGCCGACCCGCAGCCGAACAGCGTCGCCGCTGCTACGAGCGCGATCCCGACGCTCTTCATGGCGCCGGGTGTAGCTCGATGGCCAGCGTCGTTTCCCGCCCGTTCGGCAGCGAGTCCGTCGCCATAGTGTAGAGCGCGTCGCCTCGTCGCTGCAGGGACAGGCGTTCGCGAGAGCGGTCGCTCGACTTGAGGATCACGCGGCGCCCGTCTGTGCGCCACGTTCCGGTGGTCGTCTGTTCCTGGCTGCCCTGCTTCCACGTCTCGGTGTAGGTACCGTCGGGCTTCAGATCCAGCGTGACGTTTGCCGAGACGGGACCGGAGTAGATGCCCGGAACCTCCGTCGCCTTCCCCTGCCAGCGCCCCGTCGGCGAGTCAGGGATGCTCGCCGAGGGATCCTCGGCACGCGCGGCAGGCGCACCTGCGATCAGGACTGCCATCACGAGAGCCCACGAGAAGTACTTCATGACCGAGAGAACTGGCAAGCGACATGCCACTGACGGCGGCTTCGACGCGATGCGCTATTGCATCGACCCGATGTAGTCCGCGATCGGTTCGATGTCGCCGTCGGGGACCGGCTGGGCGGCCTGCGTCATTGCGCCGTCGAGGTCGCCGCGCGTACGCGCCTTGAAGCCACGCATCTGCGCGACGAGGTACTCGCGGGACAGGCCGCGCAGCCGCGGCGCGTACTCGCGGCCGCCGAAGTCACGACCGTGGCACTCGTTGCAGTGATACGTCTCGGCCAGCCGCCGGCCCGCCTCGCGACGGGACGCGTCGGCCGACGCGCCTGGCGCGGGCGCGGGACGCTGCGCCGCGAAGAATGCGGCGAGATCGGCCATGTCGGTCTCGCTCAGCGCGGCGGCGATCGGCCCCATCTGCGGATCGGCGCGGCGCTTGTCGCGATACAGCAGCAGCTGCCAGTGCAGGTAGATCGCCACCTGTCCGGCGATCGACGGGACGGTCGGGTTGGTCGAGTTGCCGTCGGGGCCGTGGCACGCGACACACGCCGCCGCCTTTTGTCGGCCGGCGTTGGGATCGGCGGCGCCCGCGGGCTCCGAACCGAGAAGCGATGCGAGCAAGACGAGGACGAGAACGTTGCGGGAACGGGGGGCCGTCGCGGCCCCCCGATTCACCGGTGAGGCGTCAGCGCCCGTAACTGACTCGATAGATCGCGCCGGCGTAGTCGTCGGAGATCAGCAGCGAGCCGTCCTTCATCTGCTTCGTGTACACCGGCCGGCCCCACGGCTGGTTGTTCTGCAGCCAGCCCTCGGCGAACACTTCGTACCGCGGCACGTCGCCGGTACGCAGCGTGACCATCATGACCTTGTAGCCGGTCTTCTCGGTCCTGTTCCACGCGCCGCGCTGCGCGAGGAACATCCGGTTCTTGTACTCCGCCGGGAACATCGAGCCCGTGTAGAACTCCACGCCATTGCCGCCGACGTGGGGGCCGGTCTTGAGCAGCGGCGGCGCGAATTCCGAGCACGAGCGGCCGCGGCCGAATTCGGGGTCGGGGATGTCGCCCTGGTGGCAGTACGGATAGCCGAAGTGCAGACCCTTCTTCGGCGCGACGTCGAGACGATCGCTCGGCACGTCCTCGCCGAGCCAGTCGCGCGCGTGCGTGGCGAAGTAGAGCTCCTTCGTCACCGGGTGCCAGTCGAACCCCACGCTGTTGCGCACGCCGTGCGCCCAGTACTCGAAGCCGGTACCGTCGGGGTTGATGCGCGAGATGTTCGCGTGGGTGTCGGGCGGGATACAGATGTTGCATGGCGCGCCGATGTTGAAGTACAGCTTGCCATCCGGTCCGAACGCCAGGTACTTCCAGCCGTGCGGCGCGTCCTTCGGCAGCGTGTCGTACACGACCTTCATCTCCGGCGGGCTGTCGAGCTTGCCCTCGATCCCCTCCATCTTCGTGATGCGATGGATCTCGGCGATGTAGAGCGTGCCGTCCTTGAACGCGACGCCGTTGGGAAGGTTGAGGCCCTTGGCGATCGTTTTCACCTCACGCGATCCGCCCTTGTCGACGATTGCGTAGACGTTGCCGGCGACGCGGCTGGAGACGAACAGCGTCCCGCGGTCGCCCCACGTCATGACGCGGGCGTTGTTGATGCCGTGCGCCCAGAGCTCGACCTTGAAGCCCTGCGGCACCTTGATCTTGTCCAGCGGGATCTCGCCGGCGGCCTTGGGCGCCGGCGGCTGCGCGACCGGGGACAGCGGCGAGTTCTCGAGCTCCTTAGGCTGGCCCTGCTTCCAGGGCGGCGGTGCGGGCGCCTGCTGGGCCGAGACCAGGCCCGTGGCGAGCACGACCGCGAACGCGAGGGTGAGCGCCAGCGCAGACCGCAACGGGCTAAGCCTCATATGCTCCTCCGGCGCAACGGTGATGTGGGGATGGATGGCGCCAGACCCTAACGCGGGGGGTATGCCTTGTCAATTCGGGGGCCCCCGGCTCGCGGGCCCCCGCGGCCCTTGACGAGGGATGGTCCGTCGACTAGCATCATCTCCGCGTTGTGGGGCCTGGGGTGAACCAAGCGCTGGAGGTGCCGAGATGATGTGGGAGACGCCCGAGGTCGTAGAAGTCCGAATGGATGCCGAGATCAACTCGTATCAGGACGATTTCGGCAACGAGCCGGACGACCGCTTCTAACATCTGAACTGACTCGACAGAGTCAGCCACAGCCCTTCGCGTCCCCATCAGGGTCGACGCGAAGGGCTGTCGCATCTCGGGGGATAGCCAGGTGTTGGTCCGTGTGCTCGGCTCGGCGGCGGGTGGCGGCTTCCCGCAGTGGAACTGCGGCTGTCCGAACTGCCGCGGCGTGCGCGAGGGCACGGTGCACGCGACCGCGCGCTCGCAGGAGTGCGTGGCCGTCGGCGCAGACGGCGCAGACTCCTGGGTCCTCTTGAATTGCTCTCCGGAGATCCGCGCTCAGATCGAGAGCTTCCCGCCGCTGCACCCGCGCGGGCCGCGCCAGTCACCCATCGCCGCTATCCTGCTCACGAACGGTGACCTGGATCACTGCCTCGGGCTCCTGTCGCTGCGCGAGTCCCATCCGCTCGTCGTCTACGCCACGGAATCCATTCAGCGCGGCTTCACGAACGACAACGTCCTTTACCGCACGCTGGAGCGATTTCCCGGTCAGGTGACGTGGCGGCTCGTGAAGCCCGGGCGTGAGGAGGAGATCGTCGGCGTCGACGGCCGGACGACGGGCCTCGCCGCCGAAGCGGTGATCGTCCCCGGCAAAGCGCCGGTGCATCTCGAGCGCTCGCGGCCGCCCGATCCCGGCGACAGCGTGGGATTTCGGATCCGCGAGACGCGCAGCGGGCGGCTGCTCGCCTACTTCAGCGGCGTCGGCACGGTCACGGACGACGTCCGGCAGGCGCTCTCCGGCGCCGACGCGATGTTCTTCGACGGCACGTTCTGGTCGAGCGACGAGCTGCCGGCACAAGGGCTCGGCGCCAAGCGCGCGGAGGATATGGCCCACGTCACCATCGACGGTCCCGCCGGAAGTCTCGCGCGCCTGAAGGGCATCGGCGCAGGCCGTCGGATCTACATCCACATCAACAACACGAACCCGCTGCTGCGGGACGACTCCCCCGAGCGACGGACCGTCGCCGCTGCCGGATGGGACGTCGCGTGGGACGGCATGGAGATGCGGCTGTGAGCGTCGAGGCGGTGCGGCCCCCGCTGAGCCGGGACGAGTTCATCGAATGGGTGCGGCGCGAGGGTGAGCACCGCTACCACGATCACCATCGCTACCATCACCTGATGCACGACGGCAAGCTCACGCGCCAGCAGCTGCAGCAGTGGGTGCTCAACCGCTACTACTACCAGACGCGCGTGCCGATCAAGGACTCGATCATCCTGTCGAAGGCGGAGGATCCCGCGTTTCGTCGGATGTGGATCCGCCGCATCCGCGACCATGACGGCGACGCGGCGGGCGAGGGCGGGCTCGAGCTCTGGCTGCGGCTGGCCGATGGTGTCGGCCTCGATCGCGACGAGGTCGCGTCGTGCCGCTCGGTGCTGCCGGGCGTGCGCTTCGCGTGTGACGGCTACGTCCAGCTCGTGAGCGAGCGAAGCCTCGTCGAGGCGGTGGCATCGTCGCTGACCGAGTTTTTCTCGCCGGATCTCATGACCCGGCGGGTGCTGGCCTGGGAGAAGCACTATCCGTGGATCGCCAAGGACATGCTGGACTATTTCCGCACGCGTCCGCCGCGGGCGCGCCAGGACTCGAAAGAGGCGATCGAGTTCGTCGTCACGCACGCGACGACCTACGAGCTGCAGGCCAAATGCATCGCGGCGCTCATCCGCAAGACCGAGATCCTGTGGCATCTGCTCGACTGTCTCTATGTCGCGTACGTCGAGCCCGGCTGGGGGCCGGGCGGCGGCCGCGCGTGAGCGAGCCTCGGGCCATCACGGCCGAGAGTCGGCCGATCGTGGCGGCCAAGGCGCGGCTGCGCTGGGACGCGCGGAGCTCGCGACATCTGCTGCTCTATCCCGAGCGAGGTCTGATCCTCAATCCGACCGCGGCGGACGTGGTCCAGCTGTGCACGGGCGAGCATACGGTCGAAAGCATTGTCGATACCCTCGCGGCCAAGTACGCGCCCCAGCCGCGTGACACGGTCGAGCGCGAGGTGCTGACCTTCCTCGCGCAGATGGCCGACCGCGGGCTGATTCGCCACCGCGATGACTGAGGAGCCGCGCCCCTACACGCTCGTCGCCGAGCTGACCTACCGCTGTCCGCTTCGCTGCGTGTACTGCTCGAACCCGCTGGACTTCACGCGGCACGCCGACGCGCTCCGCACCGACGACTGGCTGCGCGTGTTCCGCGAGGCGGAAGCGCTCGGCGTCGTGCAGCTCAATCTCACCGGCGGTGAGCCGCTGCTGCGCGACGATCTCGAGCGGCTCGTCGAAGGCGCGCGCGGGCTCGATCTCTACACCAACTTGATCACCAGCGGCATCCCGCTCACGCGCGAGCGGCTGGAGCGGCTCAAGTCGCTCGGTCTCGACAACGTGCAGGTGTCGATCCAGGACGTGACCGCCGCGGGCTCGGAGCGGATCGCCGGCCACCGGTCGTTCGAGCGAAAGCTCGAGGTCGCGCGGTGGGTGAAGGCCCTCGGGTTGCCGCTGACCGTGAACGTGGTGCTGCATCGCGAAAATCTCGATCACGTCGCGAAGATCATCGAGCTCGCCGAGTCGCTCGCCGCCGACCGGCTCGAGCTCGCCAACACGCAGTATCTCGGCTGGGCGCTCTCCAATCGCCGCATGCTGCTGCCCACGCGCGAGCAGCTCGACGCGGCACGCGAGGTCGCGCGACAGGCGCGGCGACGGCTGCGTGGACGGATGGAGGTGCTGTTCGTCACGCCCGACTACTACGCCGACTTTCCCAAGGCCTGCATGGACGGCTGGGGCCGTCGATTTCTCGTGGTCTCGCCCGAGGGATTGGTGCTGCCGTGTCACGCCGCGCACACGCTGCCCGGTCTCACCTTCGACAACGTGCGCGACCGCCCGCTGGGCGACATCTGGCGCGAGTCCCCCGCGTTCGGCGCGTTCCGCGGCGAGGCGTGGATGCCCGAGCCGTGCCGCAGCTGCGAGCGGCGCACGGTCGATTTCGGCGGCTGCCGCTGCCAGGCTTACCACCTCACGGGCGACGCCGCCGCGACCGATCCCGCGTGCTCGCTGGCGCCGGCGCACGGGCTGATCGAGGCCGCGCGCGCCGAGGCGCTGACTCCCGAGGCGGGCGTCATTTACCGGGCGGCGCACGCCGCCGACAGCGCGTGAAGCGCAAGCGCGTGGACACGAGCCTCTGGATCCTCCTGGCGCTCGTCGTCCTCGCGGTGGCGGTGGCGTTTTTCCGGGACGCCGCGCTGCCCTGGCGCGGGGTGACGGCGAGCGTGGGGCTGTTGCGCGGCGTGTGGATCGAGCTGGCGCTCGGATTTCTACTCGCCGGCATGCTCGAGGTGCTGCTGCCGCGGCCGGTGCTCTCGCGCTGGCTCGGCGGAGAGAACGTGGGGCAGGGCATCGTCATCGGCTGGGTGGCCGGGCTCCTGATGCCCGGCGGCCCCTACGTGTTCTTTCCGATCGCCGCCAACCTGCTTCGCCAGGGCGCCGCACCCGCGCCGCTCATCACCCTGCTGACCGCGAAGACGCTCGTGAGCCCGATTCGTATGCTGACCTACGAGGCCCCGCTGCTCGGCTGGCCGCTGACGCTGGCGCGGTTTCTGCCGGGCGTGTTGCTGCCACCGATCATGGGCCTCGTCGGTCAGTGGCTATACGGGCTCTTCAAGCGGTAGGGATCTCGACCCACACGCGTCGCGCGGCCGCCTCCCGCGCCGCCTCGAGGACGAGCTGCGCGCGCAGTCCATCGCGAAGCGACGGCTCGCCCGCCGCCTCGCCGCGGATGGCGGCCAGCATCCGTGCGGCGAGCGGCGCGATCGTGGCGCGCCCGATGATGTCCATCGCATCGCTGCCCTCGACGTCTTTCGTTTCGACGGCAACCGGCGTGAAGCCGCCGCCGCTGGTGGCCATCGCGAGCGTGCCCGTGTGCCAGCGCGGGCCCTCGCGCGTGAGTCGGTAGGCAAGGGCGCCGCGGGTGCCGGAGATCTCGAGCGCGTGCTCGTTGCGTCCGTGCGTGGCGCGACTGGCGACGAACGAGACCTGTGCGCCGGAGGTCAGCTCGCCGACCAGGCTGACGTAGTCCTCGGCGTCGGTGCGCCGGCCCGTGCCGGCGACCGGTTTGTCGGGATACGCGATGCCGGCGTGCGCGGAGACCCGCGCGAACTCACCGCACGTCCACCGCACGAGATCGACCACGTGCACGCCCATGTCGCCCATCGCGCCGTGGCCCGCCTGCTCGCGATCCATCCGCCAGGTCGTGGGCGCCGCCTCGTCGGCCCAGCGGGCGCCGAGCCAGTGCGCGCGCACGTGCAGCACGCGGCCGACGGCGCCCTCGGCCATGAGCGCGCGCATGCGCTGCATCGCGGCGGGGAAGCGCCAGTTGAATCCCGTCATGCCGATGCGTCCGGCGCGCGCGACGTCGGCGACGATGGCCTCCGCGTCCTCGCGCGACGTCGCCAGCGGCTTTTCGCAGAGTACGTGCGACCCTGCGGCGGACGCCGCGCGGGCGATGGCGCGATGCAGGTGCGGCGGCGTCGCGATCACGACGACGTCAGGCCGTTCGGTCGCGAGCATGTCCTCCCAGCGCGCATACGCCCGCGGCACGCCATAGGCCGCGGCAACCTTGCGCGCGGCGGCCTCGTCGCGCTGGCACACGCCGATCACCCGCGCGCCGGCGGCCTGAAAGCCCGGCACGTGGGCACGGCCGAAGCCGAGACCGATGACGCCGATGGTGGGCGCGGCGCCGGGGCTCACAGGAGCAGCCACCCCGCCACACCGCCCAGCACGACGATCAGGATCGCGGACACGCGGCCATGGTAGAGCAGAAGGCCAGCGACGAGCGCGACCGCTACCGTGGTCACGTCGTGCAGCGCCGAGCGCGCCAGCGTGTACGCGCCCGCCGTCGAGAGCCCGATG
>JBKOZH010000068.1:0-33755 GCA_046725765.1 Candidatus Methylomirabilota bacterium
TGCCCGCCGAATACACGATCCCCGCGCTCGCACGCGCGATCACCGAGTGGTTCGCTCGGATTCCGACACCCCCCCGACGCCGGGGGAGGAGGAGCGACTGATGGCCCCTGGCATGTTCCGCCCGCGCCGCCTGCGCGAGAAACCGCTGATCCGCACGCTGGTGCGGGAGACAGCCCTGTCGGTCGACGACTTCGTGTACCCGCTGTTCGTCGCGCCCGGTCGCGGCGTGCGCGAGCCCATCGCGCCCATGCCCGGCCAGTATCGGTTCTCCATCGACGAGCTCGTCAAGGAGTGCAAGGACGCCGCCGGCATGGGCATTCCCGCCGTGCTGCTGTTCGGCATCCCCTCCGAAAAGGACCCGCGCGGCTCCGAGGCCTACGCCGACGACGGCATCGTGCAGAAGGCCGTGCGCGCGGTCAAGAACACCATTCCCGACCTGCTTGTCATCACCGACGTGTGCCTGTGCGAGTACACGAGCCATGGCCACTGCGGCGTGGTTGAGGACGGCACGGTCAAGAACGACCCGACGCTCGAGCTGCTCGCGCGCACGGCGGTCTCGCACGTCGAGGCCGGCGCCGACATGGTGGCGCCGTCGGACATGATGGACGGGCGCGTCGGCGCGATCCGCGAGGCGCTCGACGAGGCCTCGTACCCCGAGACGCCGATCATGGCCTATTCCGCGAAATACGCCTCGTGCTTCTTCGAGCCGTTCCGCTCCGCCGCGGGCTCTGCGCCACAGTTCGGCGATCGCCGCTCGTACCAGATGGATCCGGCCAATGGCCAGGAAGCGATGCGCGAGATCGCGCTGGACCTCGACGAGGGCGCCGACATCGTGATGGTCAAGCCCGCGCTGCCCTACCTCGACGTGATCTCGCGCGCGAAGCTCGAGTTCGCGGTGCCGCTGGCCGCGTACTCGGTCTCGGGCGAGTACGCGATGATCCGCGCCGCTGGCCAGCTCGGCTGGCTCGACGAGGAGCGCGCGATGCTCGAAGCGCTCACGTCGATCCGCCGCGCGGGGGCGGACATCGTCATCACGTACTTCGCGCGCCAGGCGGCGCGCCTGCTCGAGCGCGGTCTGGGACGGCGGTGAGGCGCTCGCGGTGAGAATCTCGGCCAAGGGCGAGTACGCGATCAAGGCGATGCTCGACCTCGCGCTGCAGCGTGAGCGCGGGCTGATTCCGATCCAGGAGATCGCCGAGCGACAGTCGATCCCGCAGCGCTATCTCGAGCAGGTGCTGTTGTCGCTCAAGCGCGCCGGTCTGCTCACATCCAAGCGCGGGTCGACGGGAGGCTATCATCTGACGCGCGACCCGGGCGAGATCACGGTCGGCGCGGTGCTGCGCGCGGTCGAGGGGACGCGGTCGGCGTTTGTCGCCAGCGCCTCCCCCGATCTCGCGGACCTGTGGCTCGAGATCTCGGAGGCGGTATCCAAGGTGGTCGACCGCGTGACATTCGCCGATCTGGTCGCGCTGGCGCGTGAGCGGGAGAGCCGCGCGCGCTCGATGTACCACATTTAAATTTAACGGAAGGGCCCATGACGATTCATACGTCGGTGCTCGAGCTGATCGGCGGCACCCCGCTCGTGCGGCTGCAAAAGCTGCCCAAGCCCGGGGGCGCCGCGGTGGTGGCCAAGGTGGAGTCGCGCAACCCCGGGGGCAGCGTGAAGGACCGGATCGCGCTGGCGATGATCGAGGACGCCGAGCGCACCGGCGCGCTCAAGCCCGGCGGCACGATCGTCGAGCCAACGAGCGGCAACACGGGCATCGGGCTGGCGATGGTCGCCGCGGTCAAGGGCTACCGCCTGATCCTGACGATGCCCGAGGACATGAGCGTGGAGCGTCAGCGGCTCCTCGCCCGCTTCGGAGCGGAGATCCATCTCACGCCGGCCATCGAGGGGATGTCGGGCGCGGTGTTCGCGGCGGAGGAGCTCGTGCGCGAGCATCCCGGCTACTTCATGCCGCAGCAGTTCCAGAACCCCGCCAACCCGGCCATCCACCGGCGCACGACCGCACTGGAGATCCTGGCTGCCGTCGGCGGCCGGCTCGACGCGTTCGTCGCCGGCGTCGGCACCGGCGGCACGCTGACCGGCGTCGGCGAGGTGCTGAAGGAAAAGATTCCGGGCGTGCGCGTCGTCGCCGTCGAGCCGGCGAAGTCGCCGGTGCTCGCGGGCGGCCAGGCGCGCCCACACGGTATTCAGGGCATCGGCGCGTCGTTCGTGCCGGGCGTGCTGAACCGCTCGATCATCGATCGCATCGTCGCGGTGAAGGACGAGGACGCGACGGCGTGGGCGCGTCGGCTCACGCGCGAGGAGGGGCTGCTCGCGGGGATCTCGGCTGGCGCGGCCGCCTGGGCGGCGTGCGAGGTCGCCGCCGCCATGGCGCCGGAGCAGCTCGTTGTCACGGTGCTTCCCGACACCGGCGAGCGGTATTTGAGTCTCGGGTAGGAGGCCGGCACCGATCATGCCCGTGACCGTCTACATCCCCACGCCGTTTCGCCGCGCCACTGGGAACCGCGACCGCATCGAGGTGCGCGCCAAGGACGTGCGCGGCATGCTCGACGAGCTCGAGGCCGCGCACACGGGCCTCAAGGGGCTCGTGCGAAACGAGACGGGCGAGCTGCACCGGCACGTCTCGATCTACGTGAACAGCGAGGCCATCGAGGGTCTCGCCATGCCCCTCAAGGACGGCGACGAGGTCGCCATCATTCCGGCGCTGGCGGGGGGCGCATGCTGATCACCCCCGAAGAGCTCGCCGCACTCAAGCGACAGGCGGTCGCCGAGTATCCCAACGAGTGCTGCGGCGTCATCCTCGTCCGCGGCACCGAGCGCAAGCACATGCCCTGTCGCAACGTGCAGGACCAGATGCACGCGCGCGATCCCGTGTCGTTCCCCCGCACGGCGCGCAACGCGTACTACATGGATCCGCTGGATGCGCTGCGGCTCAATCGGCTGGTCGACGAAGGCTTCGCCTTCGCCGTTATCTATCACTCGCATCCCAACGCCGGCGCGTATTTCTCGGAGACCGATCGCGGCCAGGCGCTCATCAAGGGCGAGCCGGCCTATCCCGGCGCCGTCTACGTCGTCCTCTCGGTCGTCGGGCGCGAAGTGCGCGCGCTGGCCGCCTACCGCTGGAACGCCGAGCGGCGCGTGTTCGACCGCGCCGACGTCGGTGATCTCGATCCCGACGAGCCGACCGCCTCGCGCCGGCTGCTGGCGGCCGCCGAGCAGCGCATTCCCGGCGGCGTCAACAGTCCGGTGCGCGCTTTCCGCGGTGTCGGCGGCGAGCCGCGCTTCATCGCGCGCGCGCAGGGCGCGCAGCTCTGGGACGCCGACGGGCGCGCCTATCTCGACTTCGTGGGCTCGTGGGGTCCGCTCGTCCTCGGTCACGCCCCGCGCGTGGTGGTGGACGCGGTCGCCGCGGCCGCGGAGCGCGGGACCAGCTACGGCGCGCCGACGGCGCAGGAGGTCGATCTCGCGGCGGCGATCGCGGCGGCGTATCCGACGATGGAGATGGTGCGCCTGGTGTCGTCGGGGACCGAGGCGGCGATGAGCGCCATTCGTGTCGCGCGCGGCGCCACCGGCCGCGATCTCCTCGTCAAGTTCGACGGCTGCTATCACGGCCACGCCGACAGCCTGCTCGTGAAGGCGGGGTCCGGCGGTGCGACGTTCGGCATTCCGGACAGCCGTGGCGTGCCCGCGGCCCTCGCCGCGCTCACGCTGACGCTGCCGTTCAACGACCTGGCCTCCGCGCGCGAGCTGTTCGCCGCGCGCGGCTCGGAGATCGCCGCCCTGATCGTCGAGCCGGTGGCCGGCAACATGGGCGTGGTGCCGCCCGCTCCCGGCTTCCTCCGCGGACTGCGCGAGCTCACGGCGCAGCACGGCGCGCTGCTCATCTTCGACGAGGTCATCACGGGCTTCCGCGTGGCGTACGGCGGCGCGCAAGAGCTGTACGGCGTGCGCCCCGATCTCACGTGCCTGGGCAAGATCATCGGCGGCGGCCTGCCGGTCGGCGCGTACGGCGGCCGCCGCGACGTGATGGATCACGTCGCGCCGCTCGGCGGCGTGTACCAGGCCGGGACGCTGTCGGGCAATCCGCTCGCGGTCGCCGCCGGCCTCGCCACACTCAAGGCGCTCGAGGACCGCAAGGCCTACGCGCGGCTCGAGGCGCTCGGCGCACGCCTGGAGCAGGGATTGCTGGACGCCGCCGGCAAGGCGGGCGTGCCGTTCACGGTGAACCGTGTCGGCTCGATGCTCACCGGCTTCTTCTGCGCGGGACCGGTGAACGACTATGCGGACGCGAAGACCGCGGACGCCGGCCGCTACGCGCGCTTCTATCACGGCATGCTCGATCGCGGCGTGTATCTTGCCCCCTCGCAGTACGAGGCGGCGTTCGTCTCGCTCGCGCACGGCGAGGACGATCTCGATCACGCCGCGCGCGCCGCCGCCGACGCGATGGCCGCCGCGCTCTGAGCGGCAAATCCGCTAGACGAACGTCGGGCCGTCGTGTATATGGTAACGGGCAATCCGGTTCACTTCGCGGGAGGGCGTGCGACTGTCGATGACGAAGGCCGGTGTGGGCGCGCTGGGCGTCGTTCTCCTCGCCGTCCTCATCTTCCTCGCGGTGTCGTCGTGGAGCCGGCAGCCCGCCGCGGCGCGTCCGTCACCGCAGCCGATCGAGTTCCCGCACAACACCCACGTGCAGACCTATAAGATCGACTGCCAGTACTGCCACGCCGACGCGCGCCGCTCGGAGTACGCGGGACTGCCGTCGGTGCAGCGCTGTCTCGGCTGTCACAAGATCACCGCCGCCGACAAGCCGGAGATCAAGAAGCTCGCGGAGTATGGCGCGAAGGGCGCGCCAATTCCGTGGGCGCGCGTCTACAAGCTGCCCGAGTACGCGTACTTCCCGCACAAGGCCCACGTGCAGTTCGGTGTGAAGTGTCAGACCTGTCACGGTGCGGTGGAGACGATGACCACGGTCTCGGCGCGCACGGGTCCGTCGCTCGTCAATGACCTCCTGAACGTGGCCGGCTTCCGCGTCGCCCCGCCGCCGCTCAGCATGGGGTGGTGCGTCGACTGTCATCGCGAGCAGAATGCGACGCGGAAGGCGCAGGCGCCGCTCGATTGCATGACGTGTCACCACTGAAATGGGAGTGCGAGCCGAAGCGCGTCGAGCGATGAGGCGAGCCTGCGATATGGGAGTGCGAGCCGAAGCGCGTCGAGCGATGAGGCGAGCCTGCGTATGAAGCGACGCGACTTCTTCAAGATCGTGGCCGGGACCGGCGCGGCCGCCGCCGCCGGCGGCTGCCAGCAGGCGACCGAGACGATCCTACCGCTGGTCGTGCCGAACGAGCACCTCGTGCCCGGCGTGGCCTCGTTCTTCGCGACGGTGTGCCGCGAGTGTCCGGCCGGCTGTGGCGTGCTCGCGCGCAATCGCGACGGGCGCGTCGTGAAGCTCGAGGGCAATCCGGATCATCCGGTGAACCGCGGCGCGCTCTGCATCCGCGGACAGGCGGCGCTGCAGGGCCTCTATCACCCGGACCGCTTCGCCGGTCCGCAGCGCCGCGACGGGACGCTGTTCAAAGGGCTCGGCTGGGACGAAGCCATCAAGGCGCTCGCCGAACGGCTCACCGCCGCGCGCGGCGCCGGGCGCGGACGCGCGGTCGCCGTGATCACCCAGCTCGAGACGGGCAGCCTCGGCGCGTTGCTCGATCGCTGGACGCAGGCGCTCGGCACGCGCCCACGCGTGGCCTTCGAGCCGTTCGCTCACGAATCGATCCGTGCCGCCAACCGTGCCGCCTTCGGGCGCGACGCGGTCCCGTACTACGCCTTCGAGGACGCGCAGGTCATCCTGAACTTCGGCGCCGACTGGGTGGAGACGTGGATCAACAACGTCGCGCTGTCGTCGAGCTTCGCGCGCATGCACGCGTTCCGCGAGGGTCGCGCCGGGACCTACATCCATGTCGAGCCGCGCCAGTCGCTGACCGCCGGCAATGCCGATCAATGGGTGATGAACGCGCCGGGCACCGAGCTCCTGCTCGCCTCGGCCCTGCTGCGACTGATCGGCGAGCAAGAGCGCGGGGCCGATCGCGCCGTCGCCGCCGCCGTCGCGCAGGTCGATCCGCGCAAAGCCGCCGAGGAAAGCGGCGTCCCGTACGAGACGCTCACGGGCGTGGCGAAGGCGCTCGTGCAGGGCAAGCCGAGCCTCGTCATCGCCGGCGGTGCCACGGCAAGCGGACCGGATGCGACCCAGCTGCAATACGTGGTCTCGCTGCTGAACGTCGCCCTCGGCAACGTCGGCAAGACGGTGCGCTTCGGCGGCGAGTGGGCGTACGGCAAGGCCACGCCCTACGCCGACGTTGCGAAGCTCGTGCAATCGATGGCGGGCGGAGAGATCGACGTCCTGCTGCTCGGCCCCGGCGTCAATCCCGCGTTCACCCTGCCCGGCGGCCTCAAGGCCGCTGATGCCATCGCGAAAGTGCCGTTCATCGTGTCGTTCGCCAACCAGCCCGACGAGACGACGGCGCTCGCGCACCTCGTGCTGCCGGACACCCATTGGCTCGAGTCCTGGGGCGACTACTCGCCGCGCGAGGGCGTGAACGGGCTCATGCAGCCGGCGATGAAGCCGATCCGCGACTCGCGTCAGCTCGGCGACGTCCTCTTGACCGCCGCTCGCGCCGTGCTCGGCACCGAGGAAGGCAAGGGGCCGCTGCCCTGGGCGAGCTTCGAAGCGTACGTGCGGCAGGCGTGGGAGCCGGCGGTGAAGGGCGATCTTGGCGCCGCGCAGCGACAAGGCGGCGTGTGGCGCGACATCCCGGCCGTGTCGGCCGGCGGCGCAAAGCCGATGGCGGTGACCGCGGCAGCGGCGAAGCTCGAAGGCGATGCGGGTGGGTACGCGCTCATCGCCTATCCGTCCGCACGCTGGTACGACGGCCGCAGCGCGTCGCACGCGTGGCTTCAGGAAGCGCCTGACACGATCACGTCGGTCGCCTGGGACGCGTGGGTGGAGATCGCGACGGAGACCGCGAGGTCGCTCGGCATCGCGCGCGGCGACGTCGTACGCGTAACGTCGCCGTACGGCGCCATCGAGGTCCCTGCGTATCCGACGCCCACGCTGCATCCCAAGGCCGTCGCCATCCCGATCGGCCAGCGCTACGCGCGCTATCACGTGCCGCGCTACGTGGACCGTCCATCCACGTCGCAGAATCCCGTCGCGCTGCTCTCCGGCACGCCGGAGGCCGGCGGGGGCGTCCAGTACCTCGGCGTACGCGTGACGCTGGCGAAGACCGGCGCGCGGCGGCCGCTGGCCGTGCTGCAGGCGACGTTCGACCAGGACCACCGCGAGCTGGCGCGCCACGTCGAGCTCGGCACCGCTCGCCAGCAGGCGCTGAAGGGGACGACGGAGGCGCACGAGGAGATCTCGATGTATGCCGACCAGCGCTATCCCGGCTACCGCTGGGGCATGGCCGTCGACGTGGACGCGTGCGTGGGCTGCGGCGCCTGCGTCGTTGCGTGCATCACCGAGAACAACATCCCCGTCGTCGGCAAGGCCGAGGCGGCGTACGGGCGGCAGGTGCACTGGCTGCGGGTCGAGCGCTGGCTCCAGGATGGCGCGCCCCCCGGCGCGACCAGCATGTTCATGCCGATGTTCTGCCTGCACTGCGAAGTGGCGCCCTGCGAGCCGGTGTGTCCGGTCTTCGCGCCCTATCGCACGGAGGAGGGGCTGAACGCGCAGGTCTACAACCGGTGCGTGGGCACGCGCTACTGCGGGAACAACTGCCCGTACCACGTGCGGCGCTTCAACTGGTACAACTACGACTTCCCCGAGCCGCTCGAGGTGCAGCTGAACCCCGACGTGACCGTGCGGCAACTCGGCATCATGGAAAAGTGCACGATGTGCATGCAGCGCATCATCGCGGGCAAGGATCACGCACACCGCGACGAGAAGCGCCGCGTGCGGGATGGCGACATCGTCACCGCCTGCCAGCAGACGTGTCCGACGCGGGCCATCACGTTCGGCAACATCAAGGACGAGGGGAGCGCGATCGCCAAGCTGCGCCAGTCGCCGCGTGCCTACGGCGTGCTCGACGAGATCGGCACACGTCCCAGCGTCGTGCACCTGCAGAAAGTGGTGCGCGCGCACGACACCCCGGCGGGACCGCAGCCGCGGAAGGGGGGCCACGCGTGAGCGTCGTCACCTCGCGGCCGCCCGCTCCGCCGCCCACGCCCACCTATGGCGACGTCAACCGCGACGTCGCCGCCACGCTGCGCACGCCGGGCACGCTGTACTTCGCCTGGATGTGCGTCGTCGGCCTGCTCCTGACGTGTTTCTTCCTGGCGTGGGGCTTCCAGATCTTCGTCGGCATGGGCGCGGCCGGCAAGCGCACGCCCCAGATGTGGGCGATGTACATCACCACGTTCGTGTTCTGGATCGGTATCGGCCACGCGGGAACGCTCATCTCGGCCGTCCTCTATCTGTTCCGCGCGCGCTGGCGCACCTCGATCTACCGCGCCGCGGAGGCGATGACGATCTTCGCGGTCATGACGGCGGGCCTGTTCCCGCTCATCCACGCGGGGCGCATGTGGTTCGCGTACTTCCTGCTGCCCTACCCGAACCAGCGCTATCTGTGGCCGAACTTCAAGTCACCGCTCGTGTGGGACGTGTTCGCGATCTCGACGTACCTGTCCATCAGCACCGTGTTCTTCATCGTCGGCCTCGTCCCCGACGTAGCGGCGCTGCGCGACTCGTCTACGGGCTGGCGTCGCCGGATCTACGCGATGCTGTCGCTGGGCTGGGAGGGCAGCGACGGGCAGTGGCGGCACTACCGCCGCGCCTACGGTCTGCTGGCCGCCTTCGCCACGCCGCTCGTGCTGTCCGTGCACAGCGTCGTGTCCTGGGACTTCGCCATGGCGCTCGTCCCCGGCTGGCACTCGACCCTGTTCGCGCCGTTCTTCGTCGACGGCGCGATCTTCTCGGGCTTCGCCATGGTGCTGGTGCTCGTGCTGCCCATGCGCTACTTCTTCAAGCTGCACGCCTACGTCACCGACCGGCACCTCGACGCGATGGCCAAGCTCATCCTCGTCACCGGTCTCGTGCTCACGTACTTCTACGCGTGCGAGCTGTTTACCTCCTGGTACAGCGGCGACCACATCGAGAAGGCGTCACTGTTCTGGCGCCTGAGCAGTACGTACTGGTGGGCGCTGGCCACGATGTACTTCTGCAATTGCGTGTCGCCCCTGATCCTCTTCTGGAAGCCGGCGCGCACGAGCCCGGTCATCCTCTACGTCGTCTCCATCCTCGTGCTCATCGGGATGTGGTTCGAGCGCTTCAACATCATCGTGCCGTCGCTGGGCCACGACTTCTATCCGTACACGTGGGGCATCTACGTACCGACGGTGACCGACTCCACGATCGTCATCGGCAGCTTCGCGTGGTTCTTCCTCCTCTTCCTCGGCTTCATCCGCGTCATGCCGTCGCTCTCGGTGGTCGAGGTGAAGGAGACGCTGCCCCCGCCCATGCGGGACGCGACCGATGGCCACCACTGAGACGGTGCTCGGCGTCTTCGCGCACGTGGACACCACCGTCCGCGCGCTGGAGGAGCTGCGCGCGAAGGGCTATCACGATCTGACCGTTTACACGCCGGTGCCGGTGCACGAGATCGAGGACGTGCTCGAGCGCGACCGCCCGGTGAGCCGCGTTCGCATCTTCGCGCTCATCGGCGGGCTCGTCGGCCTCGGTGCGGCGTGGCTCTTGACTCAGTGGACGTCGATGAAGTGGGACCTGATCGTCGGTGGCAAGCCGGCGATCGGCCTGCCGGTGAGCCCGCCCTACGTCGTCATCATGTTCGAGATGATGGTGCTCTTCGGCGGCATCGCGACCGTCATCGGCATGGTCGTGCTCGGACGCCTCCCGCGGTTCCGTCCGACGTCGAGCTTCGACCGGCGCTTCACCAATGACCGCTTCGGCGTCGCCGTGCACTGCGCGCCTGAGCGGGGAGCGTCGGTGCGCGAGATCCTCCGCCACGCCGGTGCCGACGAGGTCCGCGCGTGAAATACGTCTTCCTCCTCGTTTTGCTGTGCATCGCGGGCGCCGCGGGACTCATGGGCGCGATCATCGGCTATCGCTGGCTCAACGACATGACGCACACGGCGCGCATCCAGCCCGGCGAGCGCGTGTTCGCGATGCCGGCCGGCGTCGTGCCACGCGGCGGTCAGACGATCATTCCCAAAGAGCAGCGCGACGCCGCGGCGAAGCTGCCGAACCCCGTGCGCCCGTCGCCCGAGTCGATCGCCATCGGTCGCGACCGCTTCGCCACGTTCTGCACGCCGTGCCACGGTCCGGAGGGCAAGGGCGGGGTGACGGGTCCCGTGGCCACGAAGTTCATCCCGCCGCCAGACTTGACCAACGCCGAGCTTCAGCGCCAGCGCACCGACGGCTACTGGCACAGCTACATCGTCGTCGGCGGCGCCGTCATGCCCGCGTACGGCGAGGCGTTGTCGTCGCAGGAAGCGTGGCACATCGTGAACTACCTGCGCTCGCTCGCGCCCGGTGGCGCGGGGGCCAGGGCGGCGCGGCCGTGACGCCGATCTGGGGCGTGCTGGCCGCGATCGGCGCCGTCGCGTTCTTGTTCGGCGCGCGCTCGGCGGATGCCGCGGGCGCGTGGTCGATCTACCTCGTGAATCTCGTGTTCTGGTCCGCGCTCGCAGTCACCGGCCCAGCGATCAGCGCCATGATGCAGCTCACGGAGGCGCGCTGGTCGCCGAGTGTGCGGCGCATCGCCGTGACCACGGTCGGCTTTCTGCCGGTGTCATTCGTGCTGCTCATTCTGCTCTTCGCCGGCCGCGAGGTGCTCTACTCGTGGGTTGCGCATCCGATCCCGGTGAAGGCGGCGTGGCTGAACACGACGTTCTTCTTCGCCCGAACCCTGGTGCTGGCCGCCGCGCTGTTCGTCGTCTGCTTTGCCTTCGCCGCCGCCATCCTCCGCGACAGTGTGCCGCCCGGCGACGAGCGCGTGCGCATTCATCGCAACCGGCTCGCCACGCTGCTGTTGTTCCTCTGGGTGATCACCGTGTCGCTGTGGGGCTTCGATCTGCTGATGTCGCTCGACCCCCACTGGTACAGCGGTCTCTTCGGCGGGTACTTCGCGGTGAGCTCGCTCTACACGGCGTTCTGCCTGCTCGCCATCCTCACCGTGAGGGCCAACGCGCGCGGCCACGCCGCCATCCCGCCCGCCGCCGTCCAGGACGTGGCCAAGCTGCAGTTCGCGATGTCGATCATGTGGATGTACTTCTTCTGGTCGCAGTACCTCGTGATCTGGTACGGCAACGTGCCGGTCGAAACGCGGTTCTTCGTCCATCGCTTCTTCCTGCAACCCTGGCTGACGCTCGCCTGGGTGATCTTCGCGATCGGCTGGCTGATTCCGTTCTCGTACCTGGTGAAGCGGCTCACCGGCCGGCCGCCGCAGCGCCACGCGCCGCTCGTCATCGTGGCGCTGATGGGACTGGTGGCTATCTTCCTCGAGCGGGTGTTCGTCGTGTTCCCGTCGGTCTCGGCGCAGAGCCGGCTGCCGTTCGGGCTGCGCGATCTGCTCATCACGCTCGGCTTCCTGGCGCTGTTCATGCTGAGCCGGCGTCTGTACATGCAGCGCGTGCGGCCCGTCTTCAATCTCCCGCATCCAAGCCACTGACTAAGATGGGGGCCCCGAAATGGCCCCCAAACCCCCACACGTTCGCAGCGTCCCGGGAAACCCGTGACGCCGCTCGGGACTGCGCGAGCGGCCCCGAAATGGCCTCCCGACCCCAATCGTTCGGACCGCCCTGGCGTAGCCGTCGCGGTCCTCTGAATCGCAACGGCCGCGGTACACTGCCGGCATGCTGTCCGTGGAACAAGCGCAGGCCGAAATCCTCGGACGCGCACGGCCGCTGCCCGCCGAGCGCGTCGACATTCTCGCCGCGCTGGGGCGCGTGCTCGCGGAGCCGATCCGCTCGACCCGGCGCATTCCGCCGTGGCCGAATTCGTCGATGGACGGCTACGCCGTGCGCGCCGCCGACGCACGCCCCGCGGCCACGCTGCGCGTCGTCGATCGCGTCATCGCCGGCAGCTTGCCCTCTCGAGCCGTCGCCGCCGGTGAGGCGGTCCGCATTTTCACGGGCGCGCCGATGCCGCCCGGTGCGGATGCGGTGATCCCCCAGGAGGACGTGGACGCGCGTGACGGGATCATCGCGTTGCGGGGCCTTGTCGAGCCCGGCGCTTACGTGCGACCCGCCGGCGAGGACGTGCGCGAGGGCGATCTCGTGCTCGAGCCGGGTCGTCCGATCGGACCGGCGGAGATCGGCCTCCTCGCCACGCTAGGGCGCACGCAGGTCACGGTCGGGCGCCAGCCTCGCGTCGCCGTGCTCTCGACGGGCAACGAGCTCGCCGACCTCGGTGTCGAGCCAACGCCCGCGCAGATTCCAAACTCCAACACGTACTCGCTGATGGCGCAGATCGTCGAGGCCGGCGGAGTTCCGGTCAATCTCGGCGTGGCGCCCGATCGGCTGGAGGCCATCGCCGAGCGCGTCGCGCGGGGTGCCGAGGCCGACGTCCTGGTCACATCGGCGGGCGTCTCGGTCGGCGAGCTCGACCTCGTGCGCGAGGCGCTGGTCGGCGCGGGCGCCGAGCTGCACCTGTGGAAGGTCGACATGCGCCCCGGCAAGCCGATCACGTTCGGCACGCTGAAAGAGGGTCGTCCGGTCTTCGGACTTCCCGGCAATCCGGTGTCGGCGATGGTGACCTTCGAGCTGTTCGTCCGCCCGATGCTCCTGGCGATGCAGGGTCGCCGCGGCCTGTCCCGCGCGATGATCCGCGCAACGGCGCTGGCGCCGATTGTCAATCGCGGCTCGCGGCGCGGCTACCTGCGCGTGGTTCTGGAAAACCGCGGCGGCCATATGGGCGCCCGGCTCACGGGTGAGCAGGGCTCCGGGATCCTGCGCTCGATGGTGTCGGCGGACGGCCTGGCCGTGCTGGCGGGCGACACCTCAGTCGCGGCGGGCGAACCGGTCGACGTCATCGTCCTGCGTGAGGTGAGTCGCAAAGTCGCCGATTTTTGACGTCTTCCTTATATATCGCGTGCTACGGTCGCGGAGGATGAGCCGCCGCCTCGTTGCGACCGCCGTCCTCACCCTGATCACTACCGGCTGCGCCTCCCCCGGCTCGGTCCGCCAGCTGCGCGAAGAGGTCGCCGGCCTCCGGACTGAGGTCTCCGACGTCCGCCGTGAGCTGGCGGATGCGGTCAAGCAGGTACGAGAGATCGACGCCCGGAGCACCGATATGCACACCGCGCTCGTCGAGCAGGCGGCTGAGGCCGCGCGGTTGGGAGCGCGCGTCGACGGCACCGAGCACGCGCTACGCGACGCCGTCGCCGCGACCCCCGCACCGGCGGCAACGCCGATGCCCGCCGCGCCTGCGCGATCGCCGCGCGCGACCCCCGGGGCGCCGCCGGACGAGGCCGAGCGCGCGTACAACGCCGCGCTGGCCAACTTCCGCGCACGCGAGCACGGGCAGGCGGTGCTCGACTTCATGGACTTCATCGCCCAGTACCCTGCGCACCCGCTCGCACCCGCGGCGCAGTACTGGATCGGCGAGGCGTACTTCGTGCAGCGCGACGATCGCCACGCACTCCTCGAGTTTCAGCGTGTCGTCGAGATGGCGCCCGTCTCGCGCGCGGCCGCCGACGCGCTGCTGCGCGTCGGCCTGGTGCACACGAACCTTCGCGAGAACTCGCGCGCGCAGCAGGCATGGCAGCGGGTCGTGCGCGACTACCCGGCCAGCGAGGCCGCCGGCAAAGCGCGCGCCCTCCTGCGCGAGCACGCGGCGCGCCGACCGTAGCCGTATCCACGGTGTGGCGTTGACCCTCCGCGCGGGGAGGGGGGACACTCGCCGCGGCCATGCCGTCGTCGATCGATCGCCTGCTTCCTGACGATCCGCGCTATCCTGCGCGCCTCGCCGAGCTCGATCCGCCGCCGTTGCTGTGGGTGCGGGGCGGGCTCGTCGAGGACGACGGGCTGGCAATCGCGATCGTCGGCGCGCGACGCGCGACCCCGTACGGGCTCGAGGTCGCCGCAGAGCTCGCGCGTGAGCTCGCCGCGCGCGGCGTGACGATCGTCAGCGGCTTCGCGCGCGGCATCGACTCCGCCGCGCACCGCGCCGCGCTCGACGCCGGCGGCCGCACGATCGCCGTGCTGGGTTGCGGCATCGACGTCGTGTATCCGCCGGAGAATCGTCACCTCGCCGAGGCGGTGGCCGCCTCCGGCGCGCTCGTCACGCAATTTCCGCCCGGCACCGCGCCGTTGCCGTATCACTTTCCCACGCGCAACCGCACGCTCGCCGCGCTGGTCCTCGGCGTCGTCGTGGTGGAAGCCGCCGAGCGAAGCGGCACGTTGTTGACCGCCGGTTTCGCGGGCGATCTCGGCCGCGAAGTGTACGCCGTGCCTGGCAAAATCACCTCGCCGACCAGCGCCGGTGTCCATAGGCTGCTGCGAGACGGTGCTAGACTTGTAGAGACCTGGACCGACGTCGTGCAAGAATTACCGAATGTGTGGCGCTGTCGCGTGCGTGACACTGCCGCCGCATCGATCGAGACGGCGCAGCCGTCGAAAGGTACGGACGAAGCGCGAATGTTGCAGTTCTTGATGCGAGACGAGCCGCAGCACATCGAGCGACTGATTGCTCGGGCGGGGATGGACGCCGCGCGTGCCAGCGCGATCCTGACGCAGCTCGAGCTTGGCGGGTGGGCCCGCCAGCTCGGCGGTCAGCGATGGATCGCGGTCGGCGCGCGGTCGGAGGGAGCCTAGCCGTGGCGAAGTCGCTGGTGGTGGTGGAGTCGCCGACGAAGGTGAAGACGATCCAGAAGTATCTGGACTCGAAATTCATCGTCAAGGCGTCGATGGGACACGTGCGCGATCTGCCGAAGTCGCAGCTCGGCGTCGACCCCAAGAAAAATTTCAAGCCGAAGTACGTCATCTCGCCGACGAAGAAGAAGGTGCTCGACGAGCTCAAGAAGGCCGCGGAGAAGTCGGACGCGCTCTACGTCGCGACCGACCCCGACCGTGAGGGCGAGGCGATCGGCTGGCATCTGGCTCAGGAGCTGCCGGTCGACAAGAAGAAGATCTACCGCATCACCTTCAACGAGATCACCGAGCGTGCGGTGAAGGCCGCCTTCACCAAGCCGGGCAAGATCGACATGCACAAGGTGGACGCGCAGCAGGCGCGCCGCGTGCTCGACCGCCTGGTCGGATACAGCCTCTCGCCGCTGCTCTGGGACAAGGTCCGCCGCGGTCTTTCCGCGGGCCGGGTGCAATCCGTGGCGGTGCGGCTGATCGTCGATCGCGAGCGCGAGATCGAGGCCTTCGTCCCGGTCGAGTACTGGTCGCTGCACGCCACGCTCGCCGGCAAGCGCCCACCGCAGTTCGAGGCCACGCTGCGCGAGGTGCGCGGAGAGAAGGCGTCACTCGTCAGCGAGGCCGACACGCGCGCGCTGATGGCCACCCTCGAGGGCCAGCCCTTCGTCGTCCGCTCCGTCACACGCGGTGAGCGTCGCCGCAACCCGGCGCCGCCGTTCATCACCTCCACGCTGCAGCAGGATGCCGGGCGCAAGCTCGGCTTCTCCGCAAAGAAGACGATGACCGTCGCCCAGCAGCTCTACGAGGGCGTCGAGCTCGGCGAAGAGGGCGCGGTCGGCCTCATCACGTACATGCGCACGGACTCGGTCCGCATCGCGCAGGAGGCGCAGGCCGAGGCGCGGCGATGGGCGACCGAGCGTCTGGGCGCCGAGTACCTGCCGGACACGTCGCCGACCTACAAGTCACGCGGCAGCGCGCAGGAGGCGCACGAGGCGATCCGTCCCTCGGATGTCGCGCGGGACCCCAAGTCGATGGCGCGCTTCCTGACCAAGGACCAGCTGGCGCTCTACCGGCTGATCTGGGAGCGGTTCCTGGCCAGTCAGCTGATGCCGGCGGTGTACGACACCGTGGCCGCCGACATCGAGGCGGGCGACTGCGTGTTCCGCGCGCAGGGCCAGACGCTGAAGTTCAAGGGCTTCACGGCGGTCTACGTCGAGAGCCGTGAAGATCACGACGCGGTCGACGACGACGCCGAGCGTCCGATGCCGAATCTGGAAGAGGGCGAGACGCTGCGGCTGATCGGGCTCGACCCGCGCCAGCACTTCACGCAGCCGCCGCCGCACTACACGGAGGCATCGCTGATCAAGGCGCTGGAGGAGCTCGGCATCGGGCGGCCGTCGACGTACGCGTCGATCCTCGGCACGATCATCAACGACCGCGGCTACGTGCGCCGTGAGCGCCGCACGCTGTTCGCGACCGACCTCGGCAAGGAGGTCACCGATCTCCTCAAGCCCTTCTTTGCGGACATCATGAACGTCGAGTTCACCGCGCAGATGGAGGACGAGCTCGACCGTGTCGAGGAAGGCGAGATGTCGTGGGTCGATACGGTGAAGGACTTCTACGAGCCGTTCAAGCGCGACCTCGCCGCGGCCAAGAAGGACATGCGCAACATCAAGAAGGGTGAGGAGACGGGCGAGGCGTGTCCGGAGTGTGGTGAGCCGCTGCTCGAGCGCTGGGGTCGCATGGGCAAGTTCCTCGGCTGCTCGGGCTATCCGGACTGCCGCTACACGCGCAATCTCAACGGCGTCGAGCGCGCCGAGGACCAGCCAACGGACGAGATCTGCCCGACATGCAGCAAGCCGATGGTGATCAAGCACGGCCGCTTCGGCAAATTCATCGCGTGCTCCGGCTACCCCGACTGTAAGACGACCAAGCCCGTCACGCTCGGCATCAAGTGCCCGGAGCCGGGCTGCACCGGCGAGCTGGTCGAGCGCCGCTCCAAGAAGGGCCGCACCTTCTTCGGATGCTCGGCGTACCCGAACTGCAAGTTCGTTGTCTGGCAGCGGCCGATCAACGAGCCGTGCCCGAAGTGTGAGGCGCCCTTCCTCACCGAGCGCGTCACCAAGGGCCGCCAGATTCGCACGTGCCCGCGCGAGGCCTGCGACTACAAGCAGGAGGCCGAAATCACCGTCGCATGAGGGCGCCGGTCGCGGCCTTCGTGCGACAGCTCGAGGTCGAGAAGCACGCCTCACCGCACACCATCCGCGCGTACGGCCGCGACCTCGACCAGTGGGTCCGCTTCCTGCTGCACGCCGAGCGCGGCGAGTCGAGCACCGCAGTCGCCGACCGGTTGATCCTCGATGCCACGGCGCGCGACGTCCGCGCGTGGCTCGCGGCGCTCCATGCGCGCGGGCTGGACGCCACCTCCGTCGCGCGCAAGCTCGCCGCCGTCCGCAGCCTCTATCGCTTCCTGGCACGCCGCGGCGCCATCCGTCGCAACCCGGCACGCGAGGTACGCGCGCCGCGCGTCGCACGCAAGCTCGTGACCTTTTTGCCAAGTGACGAGGCGCTGGCGGTGGTCGAGGCGCGCGGGCTCGCGGGCCACGCGCGGGAGCGCGACGTGGCGATTCTCGAGATGCTGTACGCGACCGGGCTGCGCGTGTCCGAGCTGGCTGGTCTCGATCTCGACGCCGTCGATCGCGATGCGCGCACGGTCCGGGTGCTCGGCAAAGGCGCCAGGGAGCGGATCGTGCCGTACGGGGCGCCGGCGGCGCGTGCGCTCGACGCGTATCTCGGGCGGCGCGGCCTCTCGCGCGGTCCCGTGTTCGTCAACCACCGCGGCGGGCGGCTGAGCCCGCGCTCCGTGCACACGATCGTGCGGCGCGCGGTGCGTGCCGCCGGCGTCACGCGGCGGGTCAGCCCACACACGCTACGGCACACCTTCGCGACGCACCTGCTCGATCGCGGCGCCGATCTTCGCATGATCCAGGAGCTGCTCGGCCACCGCCGGCTGTCGACCACGCAGCGCTACACGCACGTGACAACCACGCAGCTGCTCCAGGCCTATAAGGCTGCGCATCCCAGAGCCCGGCAGTCCTCGAAAACCCCGCTACAATAACCGGGTGTTTCACGCAACAACGGTCCTCTGCGTCCGCCACCGCGGCCAGGTCGCGATGGCGGGCGACGGACAGGTCACGATCGGCCAGACCGTGGTGAAGGCCGGCGCGCGCAAGGTCCGCAAGGTCCACGGCGATCGCGTGCTGGCCGGCTTCGCGGGCGCGGCGGCCGACGCGTTCACGCTATTCGCGCGCTTCGAGGGCAAGCTCGAGGAACACCGCGGCAACCTGCCGCGCGCCGCGGTGGAGCTCGCCAAGGACTGGCGCACCGACCGCGTTCTTCGCCGGCTCGAGGCGCTGCTGGCGGTGGCCGACCGCGAGCATTCACTGATCATCTCGGGCACCGGTGACGTCATCGAGCCGGACGACGGGTTGATCGGCATCGGGTCGGGTGGGCCGTACGCGCTGGCGGCGGCGCGCGCGCTCGTCGCGCACTCCGAGCTCGACGCCAAGGCGATCGTCACCGAGGCCATGCGAGTGGCCTCAACCATCTGCATCTACACCAATGATCAGATCACGGTGGAGTCGCTGTGAGACGCAGCCACGCAGCATCTACGGCGGGCCACCCACGGACTCACTCAGGCTCGCCTCGGGCGTCGAACGCCCTGCGGCTTCGCACTGCCACGCCGGCCTCGCGGACCCCGCTACAATGACCAGCGCGAGCTTGACGCCCGCACAGATCGTCGCCGAGCTCGATCGCTACATCGTCGGGCAGGGCAAGGCCAAGCGCGCGGTGGCGATCGCGCTGCGCAATCGGTGGCGCCGGCAGAACCTGCCACCCGAGCTTCGCGATGAAGTCGCGCCGAAGAACATCATCATGATCGGTCCCACCGGGGTGGGGAAGACCGAGATCGCGCGACGGCTCTCGCGCCTGGCGCAGGCACCGTTCGTCAAGGTCGAGGCCTCGAAGTACACCGAGGTGGGCTACGTCGGCCGTGACGTCGAATCGATGATTCGCGATCTCACCGAGCTCGGCGTCAACATGGTCAAGGCCGAGCTCATCGCGCAGGTGCAGGAGAAGGCCGAGCGTCTCGGTGAGGACCGGCTGCTCGAGCTCTTGCTGCCGCGCGCGGGCGGCGAGCCGTTCGGCAGTGCGTCGCTGGAGCAGGTGAGCGCAGGGGCCTCGCGCGAGGCCACCCTGGAAAAGCTCCGCGTCCAGCTGCGGGCCGGCCGCCTGGACGACCGCATGGTCGAGCTCGAGACTCAAGCGCCGACGATGCCGATGATCGAGGTGCTCTCGGGCCAGGGCATGGAGGAGATGGGCATCCATCTCAAGGACATGCTGAGCAACATCATGCCGACCAAGACGAAGCGCCGGCGCGTCCGCGTCGCCGAGGCACGCCGGCTGCTCGCGCAGGAGGAGGCCGCCAAGCTCGTCGACATGGAAGAGGTGGTGGCCCAGGCCATCCGCCGCGTCGAAAACTCGGGGATCGTCTTCCTCGACGAGCTCGACAAGGTCGCCGGCCGGCAGAGCGCGGCCCACGGCCCCGACGTCTCGCGCGAGGGCGTGCAGCGCGACCTGCTGCCGATCGTCGAGGGCTCCTCGGTCACGACCAAGTACGGCGTCGTGCGCACCGACCACGTGCTGTTCATCGCCGCCGGCGCCTTCCACGTCGCCAAGCCGTCCGACCTGATCCCGGAGTTGCAGGGGCGGTTTCCGATTCGGGTCGAGCTCGAGCCCTTGACGCGGGAGGATTTCGTCCGCATTCTGACCGAGCCCCGTAACGCGCTGGTGCGGCAGTATGTGGAGCTGCTGAAAACGGAAGGCGTCACGCTCCGCGTGCTGCCGGAGGCCGTCGACGCCATTGCCGAGATCGCCATGCGGGTGAACGAGAGCACGGAGAACATCGGCGCCCGGCGCCTGTACACGGTGATGGAGAAGCTCTTGGAGGACATCTCCTTCGACGCCCCGGACCTGCCGGGCAAGGAGCTCACGATCGACGCCGAATATGTCCGGCAGCGATTGGCCGAGATCTGTCGCGACCAGGATCTCTCGCGCTACATCCTGTGAGCGAGCCCACTCGGTGACCATGGAGAACGCCGGCAAGCGCGTCGAGATCCTCATGGAAGCGCTCCCGTACATCCGGGAGTTCCGCGGCAAGTCCGTCGTCATCAAGTACGGCGGCGCGGCCATGGAGCACGTCGAGCTCAAGGATTCGTTCGCCCTCGACGTGATCCTGCTCCATCTGGTCGGCATCAACCCCGTCATCGTCCACGGCGGAGGGCCGCAGATCGGCGCCCTCATGAAGCGGCTCGGCAAGGAGCCGGCGTTCGTGGGCGGCATGCGGGTGACCGACGAGGAGACGGTGGAGATCGTCGAGATGGTCCTCGTCGGCAAGATCAACAAGGAGATCGTCGGGCTGATCAACCACCACGGCGGCAAGGCCGTGGGACTCTCCGGCAAGGATGGCCAGCTGCTGCTCGCACGACGTCGCCTGCACCGGCTGCCCAGCGGGGAGACGGTCGACATCGGCCTGGTCGGCGAAGTCGAGCGCGTCAACGCAGAGCCCATCCGCCTGCTGGAAGACCGCGGGTTCATCCCGGTCATCGCGCCCGTCGGCGTGGGCGGTGGCGGAGAGACCTACAACATCAACGCCGACCTCGTCGCCGGCGAGGTGGCGGCGGAGCTGGGTGCTGAGAAGCTCATCCATCTGACCGACGTGCAGGGGATCAAGGGGAAGGACGGCAAGCTCGTGAGCACGCTCGCGCGCAAGGACGCCGAGCGACTCATGGACGCGGGCGTGATCGACGGCGGCATGCTGCCCAAGGTCGAATCCTCGCTCCGTGCGCTGAAGGGCGGTACCGCCAAGGCGCACATCATCGACGGCCGGCTGCCGCACGCGATCCTCCTCGAGCTGTTCACACGGGAAGGTATCGGGACGGAGATCGTACTGTGACGGACACCAGAGTCGACACCAAGACGCTGCTCGAGTGGTCCGCGAAGTACCACACGCCGAACTACGGCCGCACGCCGATGCTGATCGTGCGCGGCGAGGGGCTGCGCGTCTGGGACTCGGACGGGCGCGAGTATCTCGACTTCACGACGGGCATCGCGGTGACCTCGCTCGGGCACTGCCACCCCGTCGTCACCGGCGCCATCCGGGAGGCGGCGGCGACACTGCTGCACGTCTCCAACATCTTCCACGCGGCGCCGCAGATCCACCTGGCAAAGCTGCTCGTCGAGAACTCGTTTGCCGATCGCGTCTTCTTCTGTAACTCGGGCGCGGAGGCCAACGAGGCGGCGCTGAAGCTGGCGCGCCGCTACGGCAAGGAGAAGCTGGCCGACGACCGCTACGAGATCATCGCCACGCACAACTCGTTCCACGGCCGCACGCTCGCGACGGTGACGGCGACCGGGCAGCCAAAGTACCAGCACGGCTTCGAGCCGCTGATGCCCGGGTTCAAGCACGTGCCGTACAACGACCTGCGGGCCATGGAACGCGCCATGGACAGCCACACCGCGGCGATCCTCGTCGAGCCGATCCAGGGCGAGGGCGGCGTCAACGTCCCCGACGACGACTATCTGCCCGGGCTGCGCAAGCTCTGCGACGCGTCCGGCGCGCTGCTGATCTTCGACGAGATCCAGACGGGAGTCGGCCGCACCGGCACGCTGTGGGGCTATCAGCACTCGGGGGTCGAGCCCGACGTCATGACGCTCGCCAAAGCGCTGGCCAACGGCGTGCCGATCGGCGCCATGCTCTGCCGCAACGAGGCGGCGAGCGTGCTGACCGCCGGCTCGCACGGCTCGACCTTCGGCGGCACGCCCTTCGTTACGCAGGTCGCGCTCGCGACGCTCACGACGATCATCGGCCAGAAGCTACCCGAGCGCGCGGCGCGGATGGGGCGCGAGCTGATGGACGCCCTGCGCGCGCTGCAGTCGTCGTGTCCGGTCATCAAGCAGGTGCGCGGACGCGGCCTCTTGATCGGCATCGAGCTGTCGACCGCGGCCGCGCCGGTGCTCGACGCCTGCCGAGAGCAGGGTTTGCTCGTGCTCAGCGCGGGCGAAAAAGTCGTGCGCCTGGTGCCGCCGCTCATCGTCGAGTCGTCGGACATCCGGCGAGCCGTCGACATCCTCAAGGGCGTGCTCGCCAAGGCCAAGGCGTGAGGCACCTCATCTCGAGCGCCGACCTCACGCGCGAGCGTGTGCTCGAGCTGTTCGACCTGGCGGCCGACCTCAAGCAGCGCTGGAAGGAGGGCCGCCGCGGCGCGCCGCTGGCCGGGCGGTCGCTGGCGCTGATCTTCGAGAAGCCGTCGCTGCGGACGCGCGTGACGTTCGAGGTCGGCGTCCTGCAGCTCGGCGGCCGCGCGGTGTACCTGGCGGGCGGCGAGATCGGCCTCGGCACGCGGGAGTCGGTGCCCGACGTCGCCCGCAATCTCTCGCGCTGGGTGGACGGTATCGTCGCGCGCGTCTTCGCGCACGCCACCGTAGAGACGCTCGCCCGCCACGCGAACATCCCGGTGGTGAACGCCCTCTCCGACTTCGAGCACCCCTGCCAGGCGATCGCGGACTGGTTCACGCTCTGGCAGCGCGGCCTCGATCCGGCCAAGACGCGCCTGGCGTGGATCGGCGACGGCAACAACGTCTGTCACTCGGTGGTGCTGGTCGGCGCGCTCCTCGGCGCGTCGATGATCGTTGCGTGCCCGCCCGGCTACAAGCCGGATCGCGGTGTGCTCGAGCAGGCGCGGCGACTCGGCGGACGCGTCGAGGTGACCGAGGACCCGCGACGCGCCGCCGCCGGCGCCGACGTTCTCTACACGGACGTCTGGGTCTCGATGGGTCAGGAGGCCGAGCGGGTGCAGCGCCAGGAGGCTTTCAGCCGCTATCAGCTCAACGAGACGCTGGTCGGCTTCGCGAAGCCGAGCGCGCTCGTCATGCACTGCCTGCCCGCCCACCGCGGCGAGGAAATCACCGACCAGGTCCTCGACGGCCCGCACTCGATCGCGCTCGACCAGTCGGAGAATCGGCTCCATGCCCAGAAGGCGGTGATCCTCCACCTCCTCGGAGGCTCGGCGGACGATGTCTGACGTCAAGCGCGTCGTGCTCGCCTACTCAGGCGGGCTCGACACCTCGGTCATCCTGCGCTGGCTCATCGAGACCTATCGCTGCGACGTCGTCGCCTTCTGCGCGGACCTGGGGCAGGGCGAGGAGCTCATCCCCGTTCGCGACAAGGCGGTCAAGACGGGCGCCGTCGGCGTGCACATCGTGGACTTGCGCGAGTCGTTCGTGCGCGACTTCATCTTTCCGATGCTGCGCGCCAACGCCGTCTACGAAGGCTCGTATCTGCTCGGGACGTCGATCGCGCGCCCGCTCATCGCCCAGGCCCAGGTGGAGATCGCGCTGAAGGAGCACGCCGACGCCGTCGCGCACGGCGCGACCGGCAAGGGCAACGACCAGGTGCGCTTCGAGCTGACCTACGCGGCGCTCGCGCCGCAGCTCAAGGTGATCGCTCCCTGGCGCGAGTGGAACCTCAACTCGCGCACCGCGCTCATGGAGTTCGCGCGGCGGCACGACATCCCGGTCCCGGTGACCGCCGAGCGGCCGTATTCCACCGACCGCAATCTCTTCCACATCTCGTACGAGGGCGGCATTCTCGAGGATCCGTGGGCGGCGCCGCCGGACAAGATGTTCCAGCTGACGCAGTCGCCCGAGGCGGCGCCGGACGTGGCGATCGAGTTGCTCGTGGACTTCGAGCATGGCGATCCCGTGGCCGTGGACGGCCGCCGGCTCGCGCCCGTCGAGCTGCTCACGGCGCTCAACCGCATCGGCGGCGAGCACGGCATCGGCCGGGTGGATCTCGTCGAGAATCGCTTCGTGGGCATGAAGTCGCGCGGCGTCTATGAGACGCCGGGCGGCACGATCGTGCACGTCGCGCGCCGCGCACTCGAGTCCCTGACGCTCGACCGCGAGGTGCTGCACCTGCGCGATGGGCTGGTGCCGCGCTACGCCGAGATGATCTATTACGGCTTCTGGTTCGCGCCCGAGCGCCGCATGCTTCAGACGCTCATGGACGAGTGCGCGCAGGACGTGACCGGCACCGTGCGCCTGCAGCTCTACAAGGGCAACGTCACGGTCCTCGGCCGGCGCTCGCCGCGCTCGCTCTACCGGACCGATTTCGCGACGTTCGAGGCGGACACCGTCTATCGCCAGCGCGACGCCGAGGGCTTCATCAACCTCAACGCGCTTCGGCTGAAGATCCGCTCGCTGCGGGACCGCCGGCCCTGAGCGTGCGCGTCGACGTCGCCGTCACCCCCGACGGCCTCGACCGCGCGGCGGTGGCGGCCTCGACCGTGCTCGTGATCGACGTGTTGCGCGCCTCGACCTGCATCGTCACGGCGCTCGCCAACGGCTGCGCCGCCATCGTCCCCGTCGCCACGCCGGAGGAGGCGCGGGCGCGCGTGGCCTCCCGCGCGGACGCGCTGGTCGCCGGCGAGCGCCGCGGGGAGCCGCTCGAGGGCTTCGACCTCGGAAACTCGCCGCTCGAGTTCACGCGCGAGCGCATCGGCGGCCGCACGGTCATCATGACGACCAGCAACGGGACGCGCGCGCTGCTCGCGGCCCGCGGCGCCGCAGCCGTCGGCGTGGCCGCGTTCGTGAACCTGGCTGCGGCTGCGGCGTGGGCGCTGAGCGCCACGCGCGACGTGCTGCTGCTGTGCGCGGGTGAGCGTGGCGCCCGGTCGCTCGAGGACCATGTCTGTGCGGGGCTGCTGGTCGAGCGCCTGCTGACGTCGAACCCCTGTGTGCGGCCGACGCCCGCCGCCGAGGAGGCAGCGGCACTGGCTCGGCCCTACGGCAAGGACGTGGGTCGGCTGGCGCGCGACTCGTCGTGGGCGCGACACCTGGATTCGCGCGGACGCGCCGCGGACCTGGCCGCCTGCCTGAGCCTCGACACGGCGACAATCGTCCCGGAGTACCGCGCCGAATTTGACAAGGTCATCGGGGCGCGCGGATAATGACGCAGCCCAAGCCCCGGGCGGGCGGGAGCGAAGCGTGAACTTACCGATCGGGCTCACCCTCACGCGGATCGTCGCGGTCCCGCTGTTGATCCTCTTCCTCATCTCGAGCTCGCGGGTCCATGCCCTCATTGCGGCCGCGATCTTCACGGCGGCGGCGCTCACCGATTGGGCCGACGGCGTGCTCGCGCGCCGCCGCAATCAGGTGACCACGCTCGGCACGCTGCTCGACCCGATCGCCGACAAGCTCCTGGTGGCCGCCGCGCTCGTCTCGCTGCTCACGATCGACAAGATCGCCGCGTGGGTGGTGGTCGTCATCATCGGCCGCGAGCTGGCGGTAACGGGCTTGCGCGCGGTCTCCGCGGGCCACGGCGTGATCGTGCCGGCCTCGCGGCTGGCGAAGTGGAAGACCGTGAGCCAGTACGTCGCGGTCACGATGCTGATCCTCGAGAAGGGGATCGTCTCGCCCACGTTCCACCACGTGGCCATCGGCGTGCTGTGGCTCGCCGTCGCGCTGACGATCGTCTCGGCGGTCGACTACTTCTACCGCTTCTTCCGCAAGGCGGACTACCGCGCCATCGTGCCCGACGAAGAACGCTGGTCGTGATCGTCCTCGCGGCCGCTGCCGCGTACGTCGTCGGGGCGATTCCAGTCGGGTATCTCATCGCACGGCTCTTCGGGGTCACGGACATTCGGCGTCAAGGCAGTGGCAACATCGGCGCCACGAATGTACTGCGCACCGCCGGGCGCCTGGCTGGTGTGGCGACACTCGTCGGTGATATCGCCAAGGGCTGGATCGCGGTGGCCCTGGCGGGTCGCCTCGAGGGAGACACGGCGCAGGCGCTGGCCGTCGGCGCGGTGGCGGCCGTCGTCGGCAACTGCTGGTCGGTGTTCCTGGGCTTGCGCGGCGGCAAGGGGGTCGCCACGGGATTGGGCGCGCTGCTGCGGCTTACGCCACTCGCCACGCTCGCGGCGCTGCCGGTCTTCCTCGCCGTGGTGGTCACGACGCGCTTTGTGTCGCTCGGCTCGCTTCTTGGCGCCCTGTGCGTGCCGTTCGGCGCGCTCGCGCTGGGGGCACCGCGCTCGACGGTGATCGGGGCGGCCGCGGTGGCGGCGATCGTGATCCTACGCCACCACGAGAACATCGCGCGCTTGCGCGCCGGGAGCGAGCGGCGGCTCGGCGAGCCGCGGGCGCCGCGCTCGGAGGCGCCCACGTCGTGATCGCCGTCATCGGCGCCGGTTCGTGGGGCACGGCGCTGACGATCCACCTGGCACGCACCGGAGCGCCCGTGCGCCTCTGGGCGCGCGAGCCAGAGATCGTCGACGGCATCCGCGCGCGGCGTCGCAATCCGATCTACATGCCAGACTTCGACGTTCCGGCCGGCGTGGAGGCGACGGCCGACATCGCGGCGGCGGTGAGCGGCGCCGAGGTCATCGTCATGGTCGTGCCCTCGGAATTCTTCTCCGCCACGCTCGCGACGGTGCCGGCGGCGCCGGATGCGGTGATCGTTTCGGCGACCAAAGGCTTCGATCCCGTGCGCCACGCCCGCATGACTGAGTTGCTGCGCGAGCGATTCCCCCGCGCGCGCATTGCCGCGCTGTCGGGGCCGACGTTCGCGCGAGAGGTCGCGCAGGGGAGTCCGACGGCTGCCGTCATCGCCGCCCCCGACGATGCACTCGCGTCGATGCTGCAGGGCCGTCTCGGCGCGCGGGCGTTTCGGCTCTACACGAACCGCGACGTCGTCGGCGTCGAGGCCGGCGGCGCGCTGAAGAATGTCGTCGCGCTGGCGACCGGCCTGTCCGATGGTCTGGGTCTCGGTGAAAACGCGCGCGCGGCGCTGATCACGCGCGGCCTCGCGGAGATGACGCGGTTGGCGGTCGCCCTCGGCGGCGAGTCGACCACACTGGCGGGACTGGCGGGCATGGGTGACCTCGTGCTGACCGCGACGGGCAGCCTGTCGCGCAATCGCTCGCTCGGCATGGCGCTGGCGCGCGGCGATAGTCTCAGCGCCGCGTCCTCCAAGACGCCGATGATCGCCGAGGGTGTGCCGACCGTACGGTCCGCGCTCGCGTTGGCGGCGCGTCACGGCGTGTCGCTGCCGATCTGCACGGAGATCGCCGCCGTGCTGTTCGACGGCAAGCCCGCGGCCGACGCGCTGGCCTCGCTCCTCGGCCGCGCGCCGACGCGCGAGGATACGCCGCTCGGAGGTCGGCGTGCCTGAGCTGCGCAAAGACCCGGTCGTCGGCCGCTGGGTCATCATCTCGACCGAGCGCGCGCGGCGTCCGACCGACTTCAACACGGAGCCCGTCCGCGCACGGGGCGGCCCGTGCGTCTTCTGCACGGGCAACGAGGATAAGACGCCGCCGGAGATCACCGCGGTGCGGCCACCCGACACGCGCCGCGATACACCCGGCTGGTCACTGCGGGTCGTGCCGAACAAGTTTCCCGCGCTGCGCATCGAAGGCGATCTGGAACCGTCGGGCGAGGGGCTCTACGATCGGATGAATGGCGTCGGCGCCCACGAGGTCGTCATCGAGACGCCCGATCACTACGCGTCGCTCGCCACAATGCCCGCCGACGCGGTCGCCGACGTGTTCCTCACCTTCCGCGATCGGATCCTCGATCTCAAGAAAGACCCGCGCTTCGAGTACGTGCTCGTCTTCAAGAACCACGGCGAGGCGGCGGGCGCCTCGCTGGAGCACCCGCACAGCCAGCTCATCGCGACGCCCATCATTCCCATCATGGTGTCCGAGGAACTGAAGGGCTCGCAGGACTACTGGGAGCGCAAAGAGCGCTGCGTATGGTGCGACATCATCCGCCAGGACCGTCGCGACCGCCGCCGCGTCGTCGCCGAGAGCGGCGGGTTCGTCGCGCTCGAGCCGTTCGCGCCGCGCTTTCCGTTCGAGACGTGGATCCTGCCGGTGCGCCACCGCTCGGCGTTCGAGGAATCCGGCGTGGAGGAGCTGCGCGGGCTGGCCGACATGGTCGGCACGTTCCTGCGCCGCATGAACCGGGCGCTCAGCTCGCCGCCGTTCAACTTCATGCTGCACACCGCGCCCCTGCGCGACGGCGCGCTGGAGCACTTTCACTGGCATCTGGAGATCATCCCCAAGCTCACGCGGGTGGCCGGCTACGAGTGGGGGAGCGGCTTCTTCATCAACCCGGCGCCGCCCGAGGACGCCGCCGAGGCCCTGCGCGACGCGCCGCCCTGACGCGGCTTGGGCCGTGACGCGGCGTGGTACAATCCGACTCCGCTGGCAAGCGGGAATAGCTCAGTGGTAGAGCACGACCTTGCCAAGGTCGGGGTCGCGGGTTCGAATCCCGTTTCCCGCTCCAGCGAAATCTCTCCAGCGACCGCGGCTAGTTCGGAGCGCGCCTAGCGCAGCGTGCCGTCCAGCCGGCCTTTCAACGCATGTCGCGATGGTGATCCGCCGCCCTGGACTGAAGGTCCCTACCCAAAGAGGTCCGCCGGGGCAATACTCCGCGCATGGTCAGAGGTTTCAGTACGACCCATGCAAACGGCACTCGCGTGCCCACGGGTCTCTTAGTTACGGTCGCAGCCTTGGCGTTCTTCAGTGCTTGTACGACGCGACCGATCAATCCTCGGCTGGCCAATCTCGAAAGCCCCGTACGACATCAATTCGAAAGAATGGAGACGAAACGGGGAAGCTCCGAGAATCTGGTAATCCTCGCTTTCTCCGGAGGCGGAACGCGCGCCGCCGCGTTCGCCTACGGGGTTCTCGAAACGCTACGGCGAATGGAAGTGGTCACCAACACGGGCCGTATCGTTCGCTTGCTCGATGAAGTCGACCTCATCACGGGTGTCTCGGGTGGCAGTTTTACTGCTCTAGCGTATGGCTTGTACGGCGAAAAACTGTTCGATGAATACGAGAGACGGTTTCTCAAACGCAATGTGCAGGGCGACCTCGTCGCGCGAATCCTGAATCCTCGGAATTGGCCAGCGTTGTTGTCGATGGGGTGGGGCCGTTCCGAGCTCGCCGCGAATCTGTACGACGAGATCCTGTTTCACGGTGCGACGTTTGCAGACCTCGATCGCGGGGCGGGGCCGGCGATCGCGGTGAGCGCTACCGAATTGACGACCGGATCGCGCGTCGTCTTCCTGCCGCAGAACTTCGATGTGATGTGTGCGGACCTCAGCAGCTTCAGGCTCGCCCGCGCTGCCGCAGCATCATCCGCGGTGCCGGTGGTCCTGTCACCGATCACCATCAACAACTACGGCGGCACGTGCGGGTATCGGGAACCGCCATGGCTGCGGCAGTTCAGCGAGGCCGCGAGCCCGCCCCGGCCAGCGGGACGAATCCTGAAGCGCTTGCAGGAATTGCGCGAACTCGACGAGGCCACGGAGGATCCATACTTTCATCTGGTGGACGGAGGCGTGTCCGACAATCTGGGCCTCCGTGGTGTGCTCGATTATCTCGAAACGTTCGAGGCGCTGCGGGCTGCGGGCCAGACAACACCGCTCGATCATGTTCGCCGAATCATCATCTTCGTGGTGAACTCGGTGTCCACGCCATCGACCACCTGGAATGGATCGGAGGCGACGCCCAGCACCCTGGCCATCCTGATGAAATCGGCCGGAGTGCCCATCGATCGCTATGCCAGCGAATCCGTCGAGCTCCTCAGAGACATCGATGCGCGATGGGCCACCTTGCGTCAAATACGCGAGTCGGTCGCCTTCACGAGGGACAGGGATCCGTCGCTGGCGCACGTCGTGAATGTGCCCGACGCGGACATCTACACGATCGACATCTCGTTCCAGGCGCTGAAGGACAAGTCGGAGCGGGAGTTCCTCAATCAGCTGCCCACATCATTCGTCCTGCCCGACGAAGCGGTCGATCGTCTCCGGGAGGCGGCGGGAACGCTCGTTTTGGGCTCACCCGACCTCCGTGCGGCATTGAGGGATGCGGGGCTTCGCCTGCGCGAAAAGTGACGACGCCCGCCGAGCGGCCCTCGCGAGCCGTGTGGTATAAGTATGCGTCCATCCTGCCTACGGCGGCGTACCCAAGTGGTTAAGGGAGCGGACTGCAAATCCGTTATGCGCCGGTTCGAATCCGGCCGCCGCCTCCAACTATCAAGCGGTCTCGGCGCGCAGCGTCGAGCCATTTGACGGGGGCGAGCTTAAGCAGACCGGTGTCGTCCAACTGGACGATCGCCAGACGTCAGGCCGTTCTCCTTCGTTGGCAACGACGGCAATCCGTTGAGGTCCCTGACATCAAACGCGACCCCAACCCTCGAACGGAATGTCTCGCTCAGCCATAACGACACCTGCGCCACGTCGAAGAGCTTGTTGCCCACATTCGTCTCGCCCCGTCGATGTCGCTCCAGAGCCCGATCAATGGTCGCCAGATTCCAGACGCCCGATTCCCGCACGACCCGACTCGCGAGCAGATCCCGCAGAGGTTCATACAGTGCACCGCGAAACCAGTCATCGACGGGCGTGGGAAAGCCGAACTTATGCACTTGGGTGCGTACGTTCTCGGGAATCCGTCCACGCATCGCTTCGCGCAGCAGCCGTTTCGTGTAGGGACCGCCGATCTTCCAGTGCGCTCCCAGGCTGAATGCCATCGTCACGAGCCGATGGTCTAGAAAGGGTAGCCGCACCTCCACGCCATGCGCCATCGAATTGCGGTCTTCGACGCGCAGGTACAACGGCAGCGGCGACGTTTCGACGGCTGTGCGCAAGATGTTGTTGAGATCACCGCGCCACTCAACGCGCGCCGGCCTCCAGTTCGATTTGAGGTCGCGAGACACCCACTCGTTCCGACGAACCCGCGCACGACGGTGAGCGGCGGCGAGCGATCGATGGCCAGGAATCGAATGCAACGATCCCCGCAGCCATTTGTGCAGCGCCGTCGCGCCGAGCTCGAGCCGGGAACGTCCGGCGGTGACCGCGAACTCCCTGACGGCTCTGCCGGCTGCCCAGAGACGTCCCGCGCCGATGATCTCCTTGAAGTACTCGGTGAAGTAAGCCGAATATCCCGCCAGCACCTCGTCTGCACCTTGGCCGTTCAGCAGCACCTTCACGTCGTGGGATTTCGCCAGCTCCATGAGTTTGAACGTGACGACCGAGGTGAACGAGTGAACGGGCTCGTCCTGATGCCACAAATGCGTGCGCATCACGTCCCACATGGCATCGGGGTCGGAGTCCAGCACGATGAGGCGGGCACCGGTCTGCTGCAGCGTGGCCTGGATCTGCGACGATTCGTCGAACTGCGGCGCCGTGTAGGAGAACGCATTGAGCTGATGCGTCGTTGGCGTCGTGGCGCGCAGCTGCCGCGCCATGCTCGAGATGATCGACGTCGAGTCGAGGCCGCCGGACAGCGCCACACCCACCGGGACGTCACTGCGCAGCTCGAGACGGACCGCGTCTTCGAACAGCGCCCGATAGGTCTCAACCGGATCGACGGGGTCCGGGCTACTGGCGACCGCTGCGGGCAAGGACCAGTAAGGCGTGGATCGGGCGCGTCCGTCGGCGTTCAGCTCGAAGGCGGTGCCGGCCGCCACTTGCTCAATGCCGCGGTAAAAAGTCTGTTCGCTCACGTCGAGGTGTCCGTCGAGGAGGTGCTGCGAAATCGTTTGCCAGTTGGGTCCGGGCTGGATCGCGCCGGAGTTATGGATCGCCTTGATCTCGGAGGCGAACATGACACAGCGTTCGTCGCGGTAGCGGTACAGCGGCTTCACCCCGAATCTATCGCGCGCGCCGAAGAGACGCCGTTGAACTCGATCGTAGATCAGAAACGCCCACATGCCGTTCAGACGCTGCAGACACCCAGGTCCCCATTGTCGATACGATGCCAACAGCACCTCCGTGTCCCCGGTGGAGCGAAAGACGTGACCGAGTCCTTGCAGCTCCGCCCGCAATTCGACGAAGTTGTAAATTTCACCGTTCAGGACGATGACGTGGCGTCCATCGCTGCTCAGCATGGGCTGATGGCCCGACGACGCCAGATCCAGGATGGCGAGGCGGCGAAAGCCCAGCGCGATGTTATGCTCCGCAAACACCCCGTGATCATCCGGACCCCGATGCGCAAGCAGGCCCATCATGCGCGCGAGCAGCGCCGCGTCCGGCGGGTCGCCGTTCAAGGAGAGAATTGCCGCTAATCCGCACACGGGGATTCTCTCGATCGTCGGATGGCCGCGGGGATGATGAACGTTGAGCGGCAGGCGCTGGTCGCGCTCAAGTGGAGCGCGATCGCCAAGGTGCTCGGACAGCTCATCAGTTGGGCCGTCACACTGTTCGTCCTGCGCATCCTCGCGCCGACCGACTACGGTTTGTACGCGATCGTCAGCATGGTCATTTCGACCGTGGCCGGGCTCGCGGAGTTCGGGCTCGGCGCATCCCTGATCCAAGCGCCGACGCTCGATCGCCGCGAGCTTTCCCGCATCGCCGGTGCTCTCTGTCTACTCAACATCGTCTGCGGTCTGCTGGTGGCCGCGTCCGCACCCTGGCTCGCCGAGATCTTCCGGGATCCACGGCTGTCCCTGTTGATCGGCGTATCCTCGCTCCAGTTCGCAATTTTCGCAATCGAAGTCCTGCCCCAGGCGATGGTTCATCGCGGGATGGACTTCGCCCGCGTCGCCCGCAACGAAGTCGCGAGCACGGCCGTCGCCACGCTCAGCACCCTGCTGCTGGCGGCTACCGGCGCCGGCGTATGGGCGCTCGTCGTGGGCGGCCTGATCGGAGCCACGGTGCGGGCGGCCCTATTCGTGTCGGCGGTTCCGATCGTCTGGCCGTCATTTCACTTGCGCGGTATCGGTCGTCACGTGAAATTCGGCGGCATCGTGTCAGTGACGCGCTTGTTGTGGCAACTGACCTACCAGATGGACACGCTGATTGCCGCCCGCTTCCTGAGCCGCGAGGCATTGGGTCTGTATTCGGTAGCCATGCACCTGGCGACGATGCCGATGGACAAGGCCATGGGTATTGTGAATCAGGTCGCCTTACCGGCTGTCGCGCGCCTGCAGAAGGAACTGCCACGCGTGCGGACGCGGCTCTTGGAGTCGCTGCGCCTGCTCGCCTTCATGGCGGTTCCGAGCCTTTGGGGCATTGCCGCGGTTGCCCCGGAATTCGTCTATATCGTGCTCGGTGCGAAGTGGGAACCTGCAATCACCGTCTTGCAGATCGTGAGTCTCGCCGCGCCCGCCCGGATGCTCGCCGCGGTTCTCGCCACCGCGCTACTTGCGATCGGGGCCGCCGAGGTGGAACTGCGCAACACCGTCGTCGGCGCCCTGGTTCTGCCCGCGAGCCTCGCGGTCGGCGTTCACTGGCATCTGGACGGTCTGGCGGCGGCCTGGGGATTCGGCGTCCTCATCACGGGGGCGCTCAATTTCCCGCGCACCTCCGCTGCGTTCGGCCTGACGCTCGCGCAGGTCGGCACCGCGACACGCGCGCCACTTCTCGCGGGTTGCCTCATGCACCTCGCGGTGTGGGCGGTGCGTCTGCTGCTCCAGGACTCCGGCGAGATCTTGCGACTTTCCGTCCTGATCCTCGCTGGCGGCGCGACGTATGTCACCGGCGCGCTTGCGCTCGATCGCGCGATCTGGACCGATCTGCGACGCATCGCTTCGGCGCTGCGCTCATAGCGCGGCCCGAGCATCCGCGGCGCAGTCACGCCAGCGTGGTTGACGCCGCGGGAAAGCTACGCGGCGCGCCGACGACGAACTGAGGAGACGATGAGCTCGATCAGCTCGGGCTCCGTCAATTCTTCGACGTCGATGTCCTCGGCGAGGTCGTAGGCACGGACGATGTTGCGAAGGTGCCGCGGGGCCAGCGCGGCCAGCTGTCGCC
>JBKOZH010000111.1:0-8998 GCA_046725765.1 Candidatus Methylomirabilota bacterium
GCGTGCGCCAGAACACCGCGCGTTCGAGCTCGGGCGCGCGGCCCCCGAGGATCGGCATGAGGTTGGTTCCGTCGGAGGGATAGGCCGAATCCGGCGTGGCGCCGGCGGCGGCCAGCAGCGTCGGCAGCCAATCCATGCTCAGCGCCACCTGCTGCACGACCTTCCCCGCAGGTAGCACGCCGGGCCAGGCGACGATGGCCGGGACGCGAATGCCGCCCTCCCACAAGTAGCCCTTCTCGCCCCGCAGCGGCCAGTGATAGGAGTAGCGCTCGCCGCCGTTGTCGCTGCTGAAGACGACGAGCGTGTCGTTCGTGCGCGCGGCGGCGGCGATCGCTGCCAGCACGCGGCCGATCGCCGCGTCCATGCTCTGCACCATCGCCGCGAAGACGCGCGGCGAGCCGCCCTCGTAGTGCGCCATCTCGCGTAGGCTTTCGGCCTGCGTTCGGTCGTTAGGTCCTTCCCACGGCCAGTGCGGCGCGTTGAAGTGCAGGCTGACGAAGTACGGCTTTGGGTCACGACGGCCGATGATCTCGATCGCGCGGTCGGCAAAGAGATCCGTCGCGTAGCCCTCGCGCTCGACCCGCGCATCGCCCTCGTACAGGGCCGGTCCGCCGGGCGCTCCGACGAAAGGTCCGCCTTTGTGCGTGAAGTACGTCATTGCGCCGCCGAGATGTCCGAAGAACTCGTCGTACCCGCTTTTGAGCGGGCCGTATGCCGGCGGCCATCCCAGATGCCACTTGCCGACGAGCGCTGTTCGGTATCCCGCGGCGCGCAGCAGGCTCGGCAGCGTGGGATGCTCAGGTGGAAGGCCGACAGGCGCGCCAGCCGGCAGCGGATCGTACAGTCCAACGGGCAACCGATTCTGATACCGGCCGGTAATGAGCGCGACGCGTGTCGGGCTACACGTCGACGAGTTGGCGTACGCCTGCGTCAACCGAGTTCCGCGTGCGGCCAGCTCGTCGAGGACCGGCGTTTTGTAGTCGGGACGTCCATAGCAGCTCAGGTCGCCCCAGCCGAGGTCGTCGGCCAGGATGAACAAGATGTTGGGCGCGCCGCGTGCCGGTTGGGCGGCCGCGTCGTACGTGGTAGTAGCCGTCATCGCAGCGGTGGCCACGAGGAACTCACGGCGCGTCAGCATGGCGGCTTCTCCTCTGCGGCGAGCAGCTCGAACACCGGATAGCGGTCGGCGACGTCGCGAAAGGCGCGCGCCTCGGAGCCGGCACGCACGGGAAAATATCGCTGGACGGCGAGCTTGTAGCGGTCGAGGTAGGTTTTCAGAATCTCGAGCCTCTCATCGCCGGAGATCGGACGCAGGCGAAACCGTCGGCGGCTTGCCCCGCGCTTGAGCACGACGTCGCCGGCGGCCTCGGCGTTGCGCACCCACTCGGTACGCCCGCGCGGCGCGACGACAAACCGCCGCGTGCCGATGTCGACGACGTTGATCGGTGCGGAATACGTGCGTCCCGTGCGCCGGCCGCGAACTTCGACGAGATAGTTGTAGCGCGGTGCCCAGCCGAGCCCGACGAGCACGCCGAACAGTCTGTTGAAGAGCGCCTCGGGACGACTCGGTCGGCGAAACGCGGGGACGGCGTCGGTCATCGTCAGGCGCCTCGCGGCGTGAGCGCGAACGCCTCCGCCAGGAGCTCGTAGGAGCGCCGGCGCGTCTCGGCGGTCTCGGTGATCGTCACCACCACGATCTCGTCCACGCCGTAATCGCGGGCCAGCGCCTCCAGCCGCTCGCGACACTCGGCGGGCGTGCCCGCCACGCGCCGGCCGCGGGCGTGCTCGACGATCTGACGCTCCCACGCCGTGTACTCGTGCGCCTCGGCCTCGGCCACCGTCGGATAGCGGCCGCCGCGGCCGGTGTACAGGCGCGCGATGAACAGATCGCGGCTCTTCGCCAGCCGCTCCGCCTCGTCGTGGGTCTCGGCGCACACCACGAACACGGCGACGCTGGCCTGCGGCGTCGCCAACCACGGCGATGGTTTGAACTCGCGCGTATAGGCGTGCGTAATCTGCGCGCCGCCGTCGACGTTGATGAAGTGCGCGAACGAGAACGCCGCGCCGAAGTGCGCGGCGATCGCCGCCGACTGATCGCTCGAGCCGAGCAGCCACACCTCGGGCGCCGTCGGCCCCGTCGGCATGGCGCGCACCTTGGCGAAGGGATGCTCGGGCGGAAGCTCACCGTGGACGAACGCGAGCAGGTCCTGCACCTGCTGCGGAAAGAACTCGGGGGCGCCACTGCCGCCCAGCGCGCGCGCCGTGAGCTGGTCGCTGCCCGGCGCGCGCCCGACGCCGAGGTCGATGCGGCCCGGATAGAGCGTCTCGAGCACGCGGAACGCCTCGGCCACTTTCAGCGCGCTGTAGTGCTGGAGCATGACGCCGCCGGACCCGACACGGATGCCCGACGTCGCCGCGGCCACTTGACCGATGAGAACTTCGGGCGCCGAGCCGGCGAGCGCCGGTGTGGAATGGTGCTCGGCCAGCCAGTAGCGCGTGTAGCCGAGCGCGTCGCAGCGGCGCGCGAGCGCGAGCGTCTCGCGGATCGCGTCGGCGGGCGTGGCGCCGCTTCTCACGGGCGACTGGTCGAGGACGCTGAGGCGGGTCATCGGACGGTGGTTATGGTATCAAGGGGGACATGAGTCCGGATCTCGCACCGTTCTTCGAGCGTCGCCAGCGCTTCGCCGCCGCGCTGGGCGAGGGGCTGGCGATCATCCCGGGCGGTGTCGAGGGCCTGCGCAACGGCGACGTGCACTACGAGTTCCGGCAGGCGAGCGACTTCTTCTTCCTCACCGGCTTCGACGAGCCGGACGCGGTCGCCGTCATCAACCCGACGCACGCCAAGGAGCGTTTCGTCCTGTTCGTGCGGCCGCGCGACCGTGAGATGGAGATCTGGAACGGCCGCCGCGCGGGGACCGAAGGCGCGATCGCGACGTACGGCGCCGATGCCGCCTACACGATCGATCAGCTCGACGCCAAGCTGCGCGAGTATGCGGTCGAGCGTCCGGTCGTCTATTACCGGCTCGGCAATGCCACCTTCGACGCACGCGTCATACGGCTGGTCGCCGAGCTTCGCGCGGCGCGCGCGCGCGGATTCCCCGCGCCGCTGCGTATCGAGGACCCGGGCCCGCTCCTGCACGATCTGCGGCTGCGCAAGACGGAGGCCGAGCTGGCGCGCCTGCGCCGTGCGTGCGCGATCAGCCGCGACGGCCATGCGGAGGCGATGCGTTACGCGCAGCCCGGCATGCACGAGTACGAAGTGCAGGCCGCGCTCGAGTACGTGTTCCGCGTCCACGGCTCCTCACGCAACGCCTATCCGTCGATCGTGGCCTCGGGCGCCAACGCCTGCATTCTCCACTACGTGGAGAACACGCGGCGCATGGAGGCGGCTGACCTGCTGCTGATCGACGCCGGCTGCGAGTACGGCTACATGGCGGCCGACATCACGCGCACGTTCCCGGTCAGCGGTCGCTTCAGCGGCCCGCAGCGCGCGATCTACGAGGTCGTGCTCCGCGCGCAGCTGGCCGGGATCGAGGCGGCGAAGCCGGGCGTGCGCTATGAGGCTGTCCACGACGCTGCGCGCCGCGTGCTGACCGAGGGGCTGGTCGATCTCAAGCTGCTGCCGCGCGGCGTGGCCGACTCGCTGGCCATGCATCACTATCGCGAGTTCTACATGCACGGTACAGGGCACTGGCTCGGCATGGACGTGCACGACGTCGGAGACTACCGCATCGACGGCGCCTCGCGTGCGCTCGAGCCGGGCATGGTCTTCACCGTCGAGCCCGGCCTCTACCTCGATCCGGAGCGCGAGAGCGTGACCTACTCGCTGCGAGAGTACAGCGAGGACGAGCAGTGGGAGCGGCGCTATCGCCTGGGCATCGCCGCCGCCAAGAAGCTCGAGGAAGAGGAGAAGGCGAAGGCGCCGAAGATCGCGCACACGGTGCCGAGGGAGTTCCGCGGCATCGGCGTGCGCATCGAGGACGACATTCTCATCACCACCGCCGGCCACGAGATCCTCACCGCCGGCACGCCCAAGAGCGTCGACGAGGTCGAGCGCACGTGCGCCGAGACCTCGCGGCTGCCCAGATTCTGAACCGCCGCGGCGAGGAGACCATGAAGACACTCGAAGGCAAGATCGCGCTCGTCACCGGCGGCGGCTCGGGCATCGGTCGCGCCACCGCGCTCATGCTCGCCGCCGAGGGTGCGCGCGTCGCGATCACCGGACGGCGCAAGGCCGTGCTCGAGCAGGTGGTCGCGGAGATCGAGCGGGAGAAGGGCACCGCGGTCGCGCGCACGTGCGATCTCACCAAAGCGGAGGAGGCGCGCGAGCTCGGCGCGTGGGCCGTGAAGACGTTCGGCGGCGTCGACATTCTCATCAATAACGCCGGGCAGTCGAGCCACGTACGCAGCGTCCGCTGGATCGGGCAGGACGAGTGGGACGCTGTGCTGGGCGTGAACACCACCGGCGTCTATGCGCTGACGCAGAGCCTGCTCCCCTCGATGCTCGAGCGCGGCGCCGGCACCGTGATCACCGTCGCCTCGATGGCGGCCCTGCGGCCGGGCGGCTTCTCCGGCGTCGCGTACGGCGTGGCCAAGGCCGGGGCGCGTGCCTTGATGCAGGCGCTGCATACGGAGCTGCGCAACCGCGGCATCCGCGCCACGACGATCCTGCCCGCCGAGGTCGACACACCGATCCTCGACAAGCGCCCGCTGGTGCCCGACGCCAAGGCCCGCTCCACGATGATGCAGGCCGAGGACGTCGCGCGCGCGATTCTCCTCGTCTGCAGCCTGCCTCAGCGCACGGTCGTCGAAGAGATCGTGATGTCGCCGACGTTCCAGCGCGACACCAGCAAAGACGTCGCGGCGGCGTACGCCGCGGGCGCGCCGCCCGGCGTCCGCTGACGCATCAGCCACGCGGCCGGCGCGAGCGCACACACCGCCGATTGGCGTACACTTGCGGCACTCGCAGACGCCGATAGAAAGGGACACGCCATGAGAGAGGCCGTCGTCGTCGCCAGCAGCCGCACGCCGCTCGCCAAGTCGCAGCGCGGATCGTTCAACATGACGCTGCCGTCGGACCTCGCCGCGCACTGCATCACCGACGCGCTCGGCAAGGTGCCGCAGCTCGACAAGAAGGAAGTCGAGGACGTCATCCTCGGCTGCGGCCAGCCGCATGGCTCGCAGGGTCACAACATCGCGCGCGTGGCCGCGATGCGGGCGGGACTGCCGGTCAGCGTCGCCGGTCTCACGATCAACCGCTTCTGCTCGTCCGGGCTGAACGCGATCGCTATCGCGGCCAACTACATCATCAACGATGGCGCCGACGTCGTCTTCGGCGGCGGTGTCGAATCCATCACGATGATGCAGCGGGACAGCGCGCCGAACCCATGGGTGAAGGAGCACTTGCCCGGCATCTACATGACCATGGGCGATACCGCCGAGGTCGTCGCCAAGCGCTACAAGATCAGCCGGCAGGCGCAGGACGAGTACTCGCTCCTGAGCCAGCAGCGCACGGCGCGCGCGCAGCAGGAGGGCTTCTTCAAGGAGGAGCTGGCGCCGATGCACGTCACCCGGGCCGTCCTCGACAAGAAGACGGGTGAGAAGGCCGGCGAGGAGCCGTATTACGTCGAGAAGGACGAGTGCAACCGTGCCGACACGACGCTCGAGGGACTGCTCAAGCTGCCTCCCGTCTTCGACAAGGAGCACGGTAGCGTGACGGCGGGCAACTCCTCGCAACTCTCGGACGGCGCCTCGGCCACGCTGGTGATGTCGATGGAGCGGGCCAAGCAGCTCGGCATCAAGCCGAAGCTGATCTTCCGCGGCTTCGCCATCGCCGGCTGCGAGCCGGACGAGATGGGCATCGGCCCCGTGTACGCGGTGCCCAAGCTGCTCAAGCGCCACGGACTCTCCATCCAGGACATCGACGTGTGGGAGCTCAACGAAGCGTTCGCCTCGCAGGTCGTGTACTGCCGCGACAAGCTCGGCCTCGATCCCGCGAAGCTCAACGTCAACGGCGGCTCGATCTCGATCGGCCATCCGTTCGGGATGACGGGCTCACGCATGGTCGGCACCATCGCCAACGAGATGCTGCGTCGCAAGGCGCGGTACGGCGTGGTGACGATGTGCATCGGCGGCGGTCAGGGCGCCGCCGGGCTCTTCGAGGCGTGCAGCTAGCCGACGCCGCGTGGGAGTGACCGAGGCGACGTGTCGGTAGCCGAGCGCCCGCTCGGCTACGACACACGCTTCGGCGGCGGTTTCATCAGCGGCGTCTTCGCCGTCGCTCTCGCCATCCTCGGCTTCGGCGGCGTGCTGTGCCTGCGGTTTCCCTCGCTGCTCACGACGCCGGCCGCGCGCGCGCTGTACCCGCTGGAGCTCGTCCGGTTCCTGATCCACCTGCACCTGGTCGCGGGCTTCGGGCTCGGCGCGCTGTCGATCGTGCTCAGTCGCCGCACACGGCTGGGATTGTCGGCGATCGCGCTGGTGGTGATCGCGACGCTGCTCGGCGGCTCCCAGGCACCGATCGGCACGCTGGGCGGTACGCGCGCGCTCGGCCTCGACTGGTTCCTGCTCAACATCCTCGTGCTGGCGATGCTCTTCGTCCCGCTCGAACGCGTGTTCGCGCGCCTGCCCGAGCAAGGCATCTTTCGCCCCGGCTGGCTCACGGATCTGCTGCACTTTGGGGTGAGCCACCTGCTCGTGCAGGTCACGGTGCTGCTCACGCTGGTGCCGGCGGCCGTCTTCTTCAGGTGGGCCGTGCACCCCGCGATCCAGGGCGCGATCGCCTCACAGCCGGCGCTGCTGCAGTTCGTCGAGATCGTGGTGGTGGCGGACCTGTCGGAGTACGCGGTGCACCGGCTCTTCCACGCCGTGCCGCTGCTCTGGCGCTTCCACGCCGTGCACCACTCATCGGAGGCGATGGACTGGCTGGCGTCTTCGCGGATCCATCTGGTCGATGCGGTCGTGACACGCGCGCTGGCCTTCGTCCCGCTCTACGTCCTCGGCTTCTCGACCGGACCGGTCTACGCGTACCTGGTGTTCGTGTCGTTTCACGCGATCTTCGTGCACGCTAACGTCCGCTTCCGCTTCGGAATCCTCGAGCGGATCGTCGGCACGCCGAAGTTCCACCACTGGCACCACGCCACGGCGCCCATCGATCGGAACTTCGCGATTCACCTGCCGATCATCGACCGCGTGTTCAGGACGTACTGGATGCCGGAGCAGTTCCCCGCGGCATACGGGATCGACGGCGGGCCGGTGCCGCGCCGGTATCTCGCGCAGCTCGTGTGGCCGTTTCAGCGGCGCGCGTAGGCGCCGCCTCGGCGTCAGGCCATCGAGGCGCCGTCCACCGTGTAGATTCCGCCGTTGACGTAGGACGCCTCGGCGCTCAGCAGAAACACGACCAGCGCCGCGACCTCGTCGGCCTCGCCGAAGCGCTGCATGGGAATGCGCCCCACCAGCCGCTCGTGCGCGCCTTCGCCCAGGCCGGCCTCGAACTGACGCACCATCGGCGTGTCGATCGGCGCGGGGCACACCGCGTTGACGCGGATCCCGCGGCGCGCGAGCTCGACAGCCGCCGTGCGCGTGAGCCCGATGACGGCGTGCTTGCTGGCCGCGTAGGGTCCGAGCGTCGGCGACGCCCGCAGGCCCGCGACCGACGCCGTGTTGACGATCGCCCCGCCGCCGCGTGCGAGCATCGCCGGGACCACCGCCTTGAGGCCCAGCCAGACGCCCTTCACGTTCACGGCGATGACGCGATCGAACGTCTCCTCGGAGTATTCCGTGAGCGGGCTGACGTCGCCGAGGATGCCCGCGTTGTTGAAGAACAGGTCGATCCCGCCAAAGCGCTCGGCGGCCGTGGCCGCATAGCGCTGGGCGTCCTCCCAGCGCGAGACGTCGGCGTCGACGGCCAGCGCCGTGGCGCCGGCACGCTCGACGGCCGCGTACGAATCCTTGAGGCTGCCGGCGGCGCGATCGACGAGGACCAGGCTCGCGCCTTCGGCCGCGAGCCGCGCAGCGACCGCGCGGCCGATGCCGCCACCCGCGCCGGTGATGACGGCGACCTTGCCCGTGAAGCGTCCCATCTCAGATCGCCGCGACGACCGCGATCTCGACGAGGAACTTCTGCTGCGCGAGCTTCGCCTCGACGGTCGCGCGCGCCGGCGTGTTGACGGGATCGACCCACGCATCCCACGCCGCGTTCATCTGGTCGTACGTCTTCATGTCGGCGAGGTACACGGTGGCCGACAGCAGATTCGACTTGTTCGTGCCGGCGGCGGCCAGCAGCGTGTCGATCTTTTTGAGAATTGCCTCGGTCTGCCCCTTCGTCGTCGGCTCGTCGCCGGCGACCTGGCCCGCGAGGTAGACGGTGTTGCCGTGAACGACGGCCTGGCTCATACGGGGTCCGACCTGATGGCGCTTCACGCTCATGACGATGTCCTTTCGCTGTAGGGCGAGCCGGAATAAGGGATCGTGTCGGGTGCCGCACACGATAGCACGCGCCGTCGACGTGGTGGCGTCGCGCTCAGCCGCGGACGAGCAGCACGACTCCCGACGCGAACAGGATCGCGAAGACGATTCGGCGGAAGCGCACCTGATCCACGCGCGTGAAGAGCGCCATGCCCGCGAGCAGTCCGACAGCGGCGGGAAGCACGAACAGCGCCGCATATCGCCACATCTCCGCGGTGAGCAGCCCGGCCCACCAGTAGCCGACCACGATCACCGCCTGGTTCACCAGAAAGAACGCCTGGAGGTTGGCCTTGATCGTCCGCGGCGACCATCCCTGCGACGCCATGTACAGAACGACAGGCGGGCCGGGCGTCCCCACCGCGGCACCCAGTGCGCCCGCGGCGACGCCCGCGCCGAGCGCCCAGCGCGTGCCGGGCAGGCGCTCGGGATACGCGCCGAGCCACTCCAGCGCGACCACGACGAGGAGGACGAGACCGATCAGACGCGTGAGCATGCTTGCGGGCAACGTGGCGAGGACCCAGACACCGAGCGG
>JBKOZH010000309.1:0-13167 GCA_046725765.1 Candidatus Methylomirabilota bacterium
GCGAAGCCCGGCGAGGCGTCCGGTGAGCCACGCCCAGAGCGCGATCACCGCACCGCCGAGCACGAACCGCATCCACGCCAGTCGCAGCGGCGGCGCGTCGGCCAGCCCGAGCTTGATCGCAACGGGATTGCCGCCCCAGAAGAGCGAGAGCAGCAGCGCCAGCAGCGCGCCGCGAAGGTCGACGTCCCGGCGATCGGTCACGGACGGTCCACTATAATCGAACGCATGAAAATTGGACTCATCGGTCTGCCGAAGAGCGGCAAGACGACGCTCTTCAACCTGCTCACCGGCTCCTCCGTCGCCACGTCGCGCTACGACACCGGCCGTGCGGAGCTGCACACCGGCGTGGCGCGCGTGCCCGATCCGCGGGTGGACGTGCTGTCGGGACTGTTCAAGCCGAAGAAGACTACGTACGCGACGTTCGAGGTGGTCGACCTGGCCGGCATCGCCAAAGGCGAGCGCGCGGGACTCGAGACGAAAGAGTTCAGAAACGCCGACGCGCTGCTGCACGTCGTACGGGCGTTCCCCGACGACGCACTCGGAGCGCCTCATCCCAAGCGTGACATCGAGGACCTCGAGACCGAGCTGCTCCTGGCGGATCTCGAGGTCGTCGAGCGCCGCCTGGAGCGGCTCGAAGCCTCGATCAAGAAGCAGCGCAAAGAGGCGGAGGTCAAGGAGCGCGACCTCCTCGTGCGACTTGCCGGGGCGCTCGAGGCCGAGCGGCCGCTGCGCGCGGAGACGCTGACGTCCGACGAAGACAAGCTTCTGCGCGGCTTCACGTTTCTTTCGGCGAAGCCGATCTTTCACATCGTCAACCTCGACGAAAAAGCGATCGCCGAGGGCGAGCGAGTCGTGGAGACGTATGGCCTCGCGGACGTTGCGGCGCGGCCGCGCACACGGGTGGGCTGGGTCTCGGCCATCATCGAGACGGAGATCGCCCGCCTGGAGGGCGAGGCGCAGCAGGCCTTTCTCGCCGATCTCGGCCTCGCGGAGCCGGCCATCCGGCGTGTGCTCCGCGAGTGCTACGCGCTGCTTGGCCTCGTCTCGTTTTTCACCGTCGGCGAGGACGAGGTTCGCGCGTGGCCGATTGCCGAGGGAACGCGCGCGCAAGACGCTGCGGGCGTGGTCCACTCGGACATCGCGCGCGGGTTCATCCGGGCCGAGGTGAACGGCTACGATGAGCTGGTGGCTGTCGGCGGCGCGTTCGCAGACCTGAGAGCGCGGGGTCAGCTGCGGCTCGAGGGGAAGGACTACATCGTCCGCGACGGCGAAATCTGCCACTTCCGGTTCAACGTCGCCCGGTAGCGATAGGCGCCGCCTCTATACCCATTGGGGGCGGCTGGTGAAAATCTTGTCCCCTGTTAGTACTCGGTTTCCTGGCGACACGAGCGTCCTACAAACAGCGTCAATACCATGACAGCTGGCATGGAACATGCCGTGCTTACGGTTATGAGTCTTGGATTTGTGCTCGCTGCGTGCGCGTTCGCGCTGGTGCTCGGCTGCGCGGTCGCGTGCGTGGACCGATGGCGAGAAGGGCGTCGGCTCCGAGCGGTCACCCCGATCCGACGGCAAGCAAAGGCGCCGAGTCCGGCGACGGAGCGTCGCGCCGCCTAGCTGGGTTTCAGACCCGGGATCGGCTTGAGCGGACCGCCGAGGGCTTTGACCACCGCCGCCACGTTCGCGTCCGGCGTGTCGGCCATCAGCACGCAGCCCGGCGCCACGACCAGCCCGCGCCCGCTCGTCTGCTCGACGGCCTCCTGGGCCTCGGCGGCCGACGCCTCGGGCGTCGCATCACGCAGCGTCCGCAGCTGATCCAGCCCGCCGCACACCGCACCCGGGACCTTCGCGGCGGCGGCATGCAGCGCGGGCCCGGCGAGCCGGTCGTCCCAGTTCCAGAGCTGTCCGGGCAGACGCGCGAGCCTCTCGAACATCAGCCGATCGCCGTGGCAGTGCACCACGGTGAGCCACGCGCGGGACTGCAGGGCCTCGAGCACGCGACGGTCCCACGGCTCGCCGAAGCGCGCGTACAGGTCCTCTTCCATTACGCTGCCGCTCGCGGCCTGGATCGAATAGAAGATGCCGCCGATGCCCTCGGCCAGGGCCAGCTCGTTGAAGCGCAGCACCGTCTCGCCGATGGCGTCGACGGCGGCGGCGACGGTGTCGGGCCGCTCGCGCAGATCGGCGACCAGACGGTCGCCCGACAGCTTGCGCGCGATCGAGAGCGGCGAGAAGACGGTCGCGAGCACGGGCGCGTCCCCGATGCGCCGATCGAATCCCATGCGCACGATCGTCTCGAGCTGCTCGACCCAGCCCTCCGCGCTGGCGGGATCGAGCGGTCGGATGCGCTTCCAGTCCTCCGCGCTCTTGACCCCACACGACGCGCACGGGCGGTGGCCCGTTGGCAGCACCTGCTCGGACTCCACGCAGCCCCACGCCTCCACGCAGTAGCCGCCGCGCGGCGTGATCTTCAGAAAGTCCGAGCCGTAGTGGTCGTGGAAGCGCAGCGTCGCCTGGGCCAGTCCCGCCGGCGATCGATCGACCGCCGGGAAATGCCGCCAGACCGCGTACGGCACGCGGTCGACCGGCTCGCGGTTGATCGCCGCGGTGAGGCGCTCGCGCCGGGTCATCTGCTTCACGCGCGGCCCCTCGGCGTCATCGGGTCAGTCGGCCGAGACTGAGCACGGCGCCGCCGTCGGGACCCAGCGCGTCGAAGGCGATCCCGCCCGCCTCCGCTTCGCGGCCGCGCACGGTGATGTGCGAGGGTAGCCGCACCATGCCGCTGAAGCGGACGGCAACGCCGCGCACCCGACCGGGGTCGCCGCCGAGCTCGCGCGCAACGATTCGCGAGACGGCGAGCGCGAGGGTAGCGGTGCCGTGCAGGATGATCGCGGGAAGGCCGGCGGCGCGCGCCACCGCGGCGTCGGTGTGGATCGGGTTGTAGATTCGGGCGCACTCGCTGTAGATGTGCGCGGTCTGCGGCGCGATCTCGACGCGCTCTTCCCAGCGCACGCCGCCATTCGGCGCCGTCGCGGCCGGCACGCTGGGTGTGGCCGCGATTTCGTCGCCCTTGAGCTCCACGCCCCGATAGATCGAGCCGTACTCGGTCGTCGTGACGGCGACGCCGGTGCGGTCGGTGGCGGAGAAGCGCGTGACGACCAGCGTCCCCGCGCGCACCTTCTGCACGCCGCTCACCTTCGCGCTGATGCGCAGCCGCTCGCCCGCCTGCGGCGGGCGGTGGATGACCAGGTTGTGGAAGGCGTGGACGCTGCGGTGTGCGACCTCGGCGTCCATGGCCTTCGCGCGGAGCGTCTGCGCCAGCGGCCACTCGTAGCACACGGAGAACAGCGGGTGCGCCACCGGCCCGGCCGGCGCCGTCGTGTCGTAGTAGCGCGCGTCGGTCTCGCCGAGCGCGGCGGCGTAGGCCATGAGCCAGCGCGCCTCGGCGGTCACGGCGGTCGGCCCTACTTTGAGGCTCCCGACACGCACGGCGTCGAGTGTCAGCGTCATGCAGAGCCTCGCGGGAAGTTCATCGCGTCGACGAAGAGCTGCTCGAAGTCCGGGTGAGCGGCCAGCGAGACGTGCTCGATGCGCGCCGCCACGCTCTCCGCACGCCCTCGCTCGGCCTCGGACAAGAGGCAGAGCTGCGCGCCGAGCGACGCGGCATTGCCGACGTAGCGCACGCGCGGCAGCGGGAGAGCCGGGATCAGCCCGATGCGGATGGCGCTCGGAATCGAGAGATAGTTGCCGAAGCCGCCCGCGAGCATGAGCTCGTCGACGCGCTCGAGCGGCACCGCGGCGACGTGCAGCAGCATGGCGATGCCCGAGGCGATCGCGCCCTTCGCGAGCTGCACCTGGCGCACGTCGTCCTGCGTGAGCACGATCTCCCCGCGCGCGCCGGCCTCGCCCGGCCGAAGCACGGTGAAGACGCGCTCTTCGCCGCGCATCGTCACTCGATCGCGCAGCGCGGGCGGCAGGCTGTCGCGCGCTTCCACGCGAATGAGGCCGGTCCAGTCGATCACGCGGGCGTCGAGCAGCCCGGCGAGCAAGTCGATCAGTCCCGAGCCGCAGATGCCGAGCGCGGGGGTCTCGCCGATCGTGTGGACGCGCACGTCGCCGTCGATCGTCACGCGATCGATGGCACCCTGTGCGCCGCGCATGCCGTGCCGGATCTGCGCCCCCTCGAGCGCGGGGCCGGCCGGGGCGGAGCAGGCGAGCAGCCGCTCGCGCGAGCCGAGCAGAACCTCGCCGTTCGTGCCGATGTCCACGGCGATGCGCAGCGCGGGGGAGTCCGCGAGCCGCGTCGCGAGCGCCACGGCAACCGCGTCGGCGCCGACGAAGCCGGCGACCAGCGGCAGCAGGCAGACGCGCGCCTCGGGCGCGATCTTCAGCGGGACCTCGCGCGCGGCGAGCACGGCCGCGTGACGCATCACCGGCGCGTACGGGGCGAGCCCGACGTGGGAGGGATCGATCCCCAGCAGGAGGTGGTGCATGCACGTGTTGCCGACGACGACGGCCTTGTAGATCCACTGCGGCAACACGCCCGAGGCGCGGCACACTTCGGCGACGTGCTGGTTCAAGAGCCCGACGATGCGGGTATGCAGCTTGCGGAGGTTCGTCGGGTTGAACTGCGCGAAGGCGATCCGCGACATGAGGTCGCCGCCGAAGACGGCCTGGGGATTGAGACTCGAGATGGACGCCAGCTGCTCGCCCGATTCAAGCTCGATGAGCGTGGTGACGACGCTCGTCGTGCCGACGTCGATGGCGAGGCCAAACTTCATCGCGGTCGTGTCACCGCGCTCCACGGCGATCACGCTGCGTCCCGCGCGCGCGCCCGAGAACGTCGTCACCGTGACGCCGCTCGGATCGTCGCGCAACGCCTGCGGCAGTCCCGCGAGCACGCTCGGGGCGACCGTTTCGGGCGCGACGCCGACCGCCGCCGCCAGCTGTTCGAGGTCGGACGTCTGATGGTGCTCCTCGCGCGGCAGCGAGACCTTCACCAGCTCCTTCACGATGCCGGCGTCGATCCGCATGCCGAGACCGGCGACGCCGGGTCCCGCGCCGAGGATCTGGAACGCCTGCTCCTCGAGCGGAGGCGCCAGCTGAACCGTGATCGCCTCCGTGACCGCACACTGGCAGGACAGTCGATACCCTTCGCGCACGAGGTCGTCGCCGAGCTGGATCTCGTCCATGATCGTCGGCGGCGGGATGGTGCCCGCGACGAACTTGACGCGGCAGGAGGTGCAGCGGCCGCGACCCCCGCACGTGGCGGTGACGTCGACGCCGCCGGCGTGCGCTGCCTTGAGAATGCTGGTGCCGGGCGCGACGCTGAGCTCGCGGCGCATCGGGGAATCGCCCGGAGTCGTCAGGATGACGAGCGAGACGGCCATCCGCGGTTATTGTAGCGCGCGAGCGCGCCGCGCTACGGCGTGATCTCGAACTCGACGCGGCCCGTGCCCTCGCCTTCGACGGCGGCCGGCGCGCTCTGGGCGACAAGACGCGCGCCGTCGATGCCACGACCCACCAGCGCGTCGCGCACGAAGGCCACCCGGCGCTCGCCGAGCGCGGTCTGCGCCGCCGCTGGCGGGCGCGTCTCGGCCGCCAACGCCGCGAGGGTCTCGTCGAGTGAGGCCGGCGGCTCGCGCTTGGGGAAGCGGCGCTTGAACTGCCGCAGCGCCTGCTCGCGCAGCGCCGCGTCCGTCTCACCGCCGCGCGTGCGCAGACGCTCGCGCAGAGCCTCCAGCTTGAGCGGCTCGGCGTCCGCGACGGTGAGCACCGGGCGCAGCTGCACGCGAATCGCCGGCCGGTCGCGCAGGAATGTCGCCAGCCGGTCGAGGTGCTGGGCCATCTCCGGCTGTGGCGTCGCCGTCCCCGCCTGGAACGTCACCGGATTCACGGACAGCGACTCGATCCGCGAGTCAGGGGTGACGAACATCTTGCCGATGAGCGTGAAGGGCAGACCGACCGTCTTGAAGGCGAGGCCGCGCAGCGCGCTCCAGATCGCGTCGCCGAGGTCGAACTCCGGCGACGACAGGCGGCCCTGGACTGGCAGCGAGATCTCGACGTGGCCCTGCCGATCCTTGAGCAGGGACACGAACGTGTCGAGGGGCAGCCCGATCGGCCACTTCGGCGGCTTCGCCTGCGCCGCAGCGCGCACGAGTTGCAGACCGTCGACGCCCACGTCGTTGGTCGCGTCCAGCTGGTCGCCCTCGACGCGATAGTGCGCGGCGATGCTCAGCATGCCCGCGCGCGCTGTCCAGCCGAACAGCGTGTCGAGATAGGCGTTGGCCCGTGGCGCGGCGTAGCCGCCGAGGGTGAACAGCACGTCGATCGCCGCCGGCCCGCCGACCGCGCCCAGCTCGCCGCTGACGGACAGCGGCGCGCTCGGCCCGATGGTGGCCCGCACGGCCGTCCGCGCGCGGTCGCTCGCGGTATTACCGAGCCCGAGCACCGTCAGATTCACGGCCGAGATCTCCTCGGCGAAGTCGGGCTGGGTCGTGCGATCCACGTACCTCCCGAAGCCATCGGTGAGCGCCAGGGTGCCAAGCGAGAACCGCAGCGGCTCGTTCGTCTCCCGCGCGCCGCCCGCCGGGCGTGCGACGCGCTGCCCCCTGGGCGTCAGCAGGTCGACGAGCGGGAAGCGCCCCGTCGCCGCCCGCTCGAAGAGCAGCCACGGCTTGTCGATGTCGACGCGCGTGACGCGCACACCGCCGGGCCACTGAACGTCGACGCCCTCGGCGCGCGCGCGCCCGGCGGTCAGGAGATGTCGATTGGCGTCGCCGATCGTGAGCTCTTTGACCCCCGCGTTGCCGCGCAGCGAGAGCTGGAACGGCTCGAAGCGCGCGCTGATCTGCGCCTCACCGTCGACCGCGCCGCCGAGGCGCGCGCCCACGGGCAGATACGGCTGTGCGGGGGAGAGCGCGACGTCTACGAGGCTGACGCGTGCGTCCATGCGCGCGGGGTCGAGCTGGAACGTCCCCTTGGCCTCGAGCCGTCCGCCGCGCGGCATCGGCGTGGCGAGCGTCGCCTCGGCAGGCATCTTCACGGGCCACGTCACGTTGCGGACTTCCAGCCGGGTGCCGCGGACCTGAAAGCGCGCGGCCGGCTCGACGGAGTCTTCCACGATGTTCGTGCCGCCGTCCTCGAGCAGCGCGTGACGAACGAGGACTTCCGGCCGAAGCGCGGGGTCGAGACCTGCGGTGGGGCCGGGCGCGGCGGACGGGCGGGCCGTCGCGGTCAACGCGGCGCCGAGCGACAGCTGCCCGCGGTCGTCGCGGTCGATCAGCGCCCACGGCTTGAGGACGCGGACGTCGTCGACGGCGATCTTCGCGGGCGCGCGATAGTCGATCCCCGTGGCGTCGATGCGAGCGATCGTCAGGAGCTGCCGGTCGCGGTCGGTGAGCGCGACGTCGCTGGCGCCGAGCGTGCCACGAACACGCATGCGCGGCGGATCGAGCCGGCCGCGCACGTCGAGCTGCGCCTCGACGCGGCCCTGCACACGGCCGCGGAACGGCAGCCATGGCTGCGCGTGCGCGACGTCGACGTTCTTGACGTTGACGTTGACGCGCACGACGCGCTGGTCCAGCTCGCCGCTTCCGGCGACGGTGAGGGTCCCGCCGCCGGGCAGGCGGGCGTCGAGCGCGATCTGCGCCGGACCCCGCGCGGGCCAGGCCGCGTTGCTGATCCTGAGCGCGATCCCGCTGACGGCAAATCGCGGCGCGCGGGTGACGGTGCCGTCCACGAACGTCAGCGTGCCGTCGGCAACACGCAGCTCGCCGATGCGGACGTCGGCCGCCGGCGGCACGCCGCCGGTGGCGGCCGGCTCACCGGCGTCGGGCTGTCGCGTGAACAGCTCGCGGAGCGTGAAGACGCCCGCGGCGTCACGCTCCAGCGTCGCCGACGGCTTGCGGACGTCGAGAACGCCGATGGTCAGTCGCGAGGGCCACTGATAGTCGATTCGGCTGGCCTCGAGGCGCTCGACGGCGAGCGGCGCCGCGTCGGGGCGTCTGGGATCCGTGACGACGAGACGGCTGGCGCCGACGACGCCGGTGACTGCGACGCGCACGGCCTTGCCTTCCAGCGACGCCACCACGCGCGTGTCAACGTCGGCGACACCGTCGAGCGTACCGACCAGCCGGGCGTACCGGTTCGCCAGCTCCACCGGCAGCCGCACCGCTCGCACCGCAAGGTCCGCACGCAGCGGCTGGCTCGTGAGGGTGCCGGTCACGTCCAGGCGGCCGCCGCCGGGGAGCCCGCCGGAGAAGCTCAGACGCCCGGGACGCCGCGACGGCCAGGTGAGGTCCTCGGTCACGACGCGCGTTTTGCTGAAGGCATAGCGGATCGGCGGGTCGTAGAGCGCCTCGACGACGGCGAGGTCGCCCTCGGCCTCGGCGCGCGCGACCGAGAACTGGCCGCCCTTGACCACGAGGTCGTTGAGCGTCACGGTGATCTCCGGCGACGTCGCGAACGCGCCCGTCTGGCCCTGACGGTGCAAAACCACGCCCCGCACGCGCGCGCCGGCGCTGATGCGCGTGCCATTCTTTGCGTCGTGCACGACCGTCACGCCGGCGGCGAGCACGCCACGCTCGGGCAGCACCGCCGCGTCGCCCGGCAGGTAGAGCCGCAGCAGACCGAGGTCGACGTTGGCGGTGCTGACGTGCGCGCGCAGCTGCAGCGGAATCAATCTCAGATCTTCGACGCGCACGTGTAGCGGGGAGCCGGCGGCCACGCTGGAGAGCTCCAGACGACCGCCGGCATTCGTCGTGGACAGCGCGCGGCCGTCGACGTCGATGCGCTCGAGCTTCCAGGTTCGCGCCGGGGTGAGCGTGCGGTCCTCGAAGGACAGCGTGCTGTCGGTGATGCGCAGCCGGTCGATCGTCAGCGGCGTGCGCGTCGGCGGCGCGGCAGGCCGCTCGAGCAAGTCGGAGATGTTGAAGCGTGTCGGCGAGAGCCGAATGATCCTGAGCTCAGTGCCTGTGATCGACAGCTCCTCGATCCAGACGTGCAGCCGCAGGAGCGAGCGGCGGCGCAGTCGCCCCTCCAGCCGCGCGATCGTCGCCAGCGTTCCCGCCCCCTCATGCTCGGCGACCTGCAGGCCATGGACGGCGACGTGTCCGGTGGCGAGATTGACGTCGACGCGATCGATCGAGACGCGTCGACCGGTGAGGCTTTCGAGCCTCACGATGGCCGCCTGGCGAACGATATGCGGGGCGAACGCCACGATCGCCACACCCGCCGCGGCGAGCGTGAGCATGACGAGCAGCGCGATCAGCCAGACGGTGCGGCCTCGGATCACGAGCGCGGCCTTTCGGTCCCCAGCATACCGCGTTAGACTGCGCGCCATGGACGCCGCATTCGACGTCGAGACGCTGCGACACGCGGCCCGCGTCGCGGGCTTCGCTCTGTCCGACGAGGAGCTCTCGAGGCTGCAGCCGGCGATCGAATCGTCGCTGCGGCTGCTGGCCACGCTCGACGCGCTGCCGCTGGACGGCGTCGAGCCGACGACCCAGTACCGGATCCTGTGAGCGCCGACCTCGCGTTCACCGGCGTCATCGATCTCGCGCGGATGGTCGCACGCAAGGAGGTCTCCCCGGTCGAGGTCGTGCGTGCATATCTCAACCGGATCGCGGCGCTCGACGTTACGCTGCGTGCCTACATCACCGTCTGCGGCGACGAAGCACTGGCCGGGGCGCGAGCCGCGGAGGCCGGGCTCATGGCCGGCGGTGCCGTCGGGCCGCTGCACGGCGTGCCTGTCGCGCTGAAGGATCTCTACGACACCGCCGGGGTGCGGACCACCGCCGGGTCGAAGATTCTCGCCGACCGCGTTCCGGACGCCGACGCGACGGTTGTCCGCCGGCTGCGCGAGGCCGGGGCCGTCGTCCTGGGCAAGCTGCACATGGTCGAGTTCGCGTATGGCCCCGAAGGCCTGAATGCGCATCACGGCGCGCCCCGTAATCCCTGGGACGGCGCGGTCGAGCGCATGCCGGGTGGGTCATCCTCCGGCTCCGGCGTCGCGGTCGCGGCGGGGCTGGCGCCGGCGGCGCTCGGCTCGGACACCGGCGGCTCGATCCGCATTCCGGCGTCGCTCTGCGGCATCACGGGGCTGAAGCCGACCTACGGCCGCGTGAGCCGCGCCGGGGTGCTGCCGCTCGCGTGGTCGATGGACCACGTCGGGCCGATGACTCGGACGGCGGCCGACGCGGCCCTGCTGCTGCGGGTGATGGCCGGGTACGATCCCGGCGACGCGTCGACCAGCGTGCTGCCGGTGCCGGACTATCTCGCCGCGCTCAACGGCGACGTGAAGGGCCTGCGCGTCGGCCTGCTACGCGCGTTCTTCCTGGAATCGGCGACGCCCGACGTTCGGGCCGCCGTCGAGCGCGCCGCCTCCACCTTGAAGGACGCCGGCGCGCTGGTCGACGACGTCGCGCTGCCCGCCGTGGGACACGTCGGCGCCGCGGCATACGCCGTCGTCGGCTCCGAGGCGCTGGCGTATCACGCGAGCTGGCTGAAGGGGCGGTCCGCCGACTACGATCCCGACGTGCGGCGACGGCTGCAGGTCGGCGCGTTCATCACGGGCGCGCACTACGTGCGCGGCCAGCAGGTGCGCGCTCTCGTCCGCGCCGAAGTGGACGCAGCCCTGGCGCGTCACGACGTGCTGTTGGCACCGGCCACACCGCTGACGGCACCGCGGCTGGACGAGAGGCAGACCACGCTCGGCGACGGACCAAGCGACGTGCGCAGCGCGCTCATTCGCCTGACACGGCCGTTCAACTTCTCCGGACATCCGGCGTGCGCGGTGCCATGCGGGTTCTCGACTCAGGACCTGCCGATCGGGATGCAAGTCATCGGGCGGCCCTTCGACGAGGCCACCGTGCTCCGCGTCGCCGACGCATACCAGCGTCTCACCGATTGGCACACCCGACGCCCTGTGCTAGCGTGACCGCGCGAAAGGAGCGGGGATGACCGATACGAATCTCGATGCGCGGCTTGCGGCGCTCGAGTCGCGGCTGGGCCGGCTCGAGCATCTGCTCGGCAGCCTCAACGAGCGACTGGACGGCGCGCCCGCGCCCGGCGAGACCAGAGCCGCAATTCAGGCGTGGGTCACGGACTACGTGTCGCTGCGGCTGCAGCAGCTCGTGCCCGAGACGTGCGAGCACCCGGCGGACGCCGCCGACGCGGTGACCGAGGGGCCGGTGCTGCCCGGCACGCGCCTGCGCTGCACCGAGGAGGTGCTGCATCGGCTGGGCCGTATCCCGATCCCGTTCGTACGTCAGATGGTGACGCAGAGAGTCGCCGACAGCGCCCGCGCGGAGCGCGTCGGCATCGTCGACGTCACGTTCTTCGAGCGCGCCGCCACGTTCTGACAGTGCAAGCTTGCGGGGGAGGATCTCCTGAGCTTCCAGCATTGGCAGCAGCACGTGATGGCGGGCCCCGCGCTCTGAGCCGGCGCCGCGCTGGATCCTGACGAGCCCGTTCAGCTTCCGATCGAGGACTCGCTCGACCTCCACTCGTTCCAGCCGCGCGACGTCCCGTCGGTGGTCGGCGAGTACCTGATTGCCGCGCACGCCGAGGGCTTTCGTGAGGTGCGCCTGATCCACGGGCGCGGAATCGGCGTGCAGCGGGCGATCGTGCAGTCGCTGCTGCGCGAGCATCCGTTGGTCGCGGCGTTTGCCGACGCCCCGGAGGAGCGCGGCGGCAAGGGCGCGACGATCGTCACGCTCCGCTGAGGGCCGGTCGTCCGGCTACGTCCTTTTGGACGCGAGATGGCGGAACAGAAATTCGCTGTCCACGGGCGAGAGGTCGAAGCGGCGCGCCGCCTCGTCGACCAGCTTGAGACGATCGGCCTTGGCGTTGTCCCGCAGCTGATCGTCGATCCACCTGATCGCCTGCTTGATGGGCGCCTCGCCTGCCGCCATTCCGTCCTCCTGTCCGTCGCGTGATAGTACACCGCGGTCGGCGGCGAGCCGCCTCCGCGGTCCCGGGCAGTGCCAGTGCAATTCGCGGTCCCGCATGCGTGATCCCGGGCCGCGGCCAGGCTTCCTGACGCCCGTTTTTCGGGCCGAAATCCGGCTCGGGATTGGCGGGGTGTCGGACCAGCCAATTGGCACTTGACGGCCCCAGTCATCGGCCGAAAATGGCCCGGTAAGGAGGCGCCGTGCAGATACCGCTCGATCGCGACAAGCCGGTCCCGCTGGCGCGTCAGATCCAGGCGCATCTCGAGCGACTCATCGTGGGGCGTCTGCTCGCCCCGGGCGTCAAGCTGCCCGCCACGCGCGAGCTTGCGCAGTCGCTCGGCGTGAACCGTGCGACGGTGGCGCTCGCGTACGACGAGCTCGTCGCCGCAGGCTGGGCGCGCGCGCACGTGGGGCAGGGGACATTCGTGGCCGGCCCGCCCGATGGCGCGACGGCGCCGACGGAGCCCGCGGCGCAGCCGCTGAACTGGTCCGCACTCCTGTCGCGCAGCGCGCGGATCGTGGAGAGCGACGGCGAGCGCGCACGCGCCGCGGCGCCGAGCGCCGTGCGCGAGGGCGTCATCTCGTTCGCCGGCGGCATGCCGGACAGCGGGCTGTTTCCCACGGACGCGTTTCGCCGCGCGCTCAACGAGGTCATCCGCGAGGAGGGCGCGTCGCTGCTCCAGTACTACCCCGTCGGCGGCTACCCGCCGCTGCGACGCTATCTCGCCACGTACCTGCTGCGGTTCGGGCTCGAGGCGCGCGCCGACGACATCCTGATCGTCAATGGCTCGCAGCAGGGATTCGACCTCATCGCGCGCACGCTGCTCGATCCCGGCGACGCCGTCGCCATCGAGCAGCCGACGTACCCGCGCGCGATGCAGGTGTTCCGCTCGTTTGGCGCGTCGATGCTCGCGGTGGACCGCGACGCCGGCGGCCCGCGCGTGGACGCGTTCGAGCGGCTCCTCGAGCGGCAGGCGCCGAAGCTCTTTTACTGCCAGCCGTGCGCGCACAATCCCACGGGGCTCACGATCCGGCGCGACGTCGCGGCGCGGCTGCTGACGGCGGCGGCGCGGCATCAAGTCCCCGTGATCGAGGACGGCTTCGACGGAAGCCTCTACTATGGCGCGCGCCCGCCGGCGCCGCTCAAGGCGCTCGATCGCGACGGTGTCGTCGTCTACATCGGCACGTTCTCGAAGGTCCTGTTTCCGGGGCTGCG
>JBKOZH010000153.1:0-5868 GCA_046725765.1 Candidatus Methylomirabilota bacterium
CCCGTGAGACGGCGGCGCGCACCAAGCGCGCGACGACGCGGCCGACGACGCGGCGCCGCGTGCCGACCCGGCCGCGGAGTCGCCGGCGGCGCGCCGCCTGAGGGGACGACCGCGCGCATGGCGCTGCCGTCACTGCAGCCGCGCCGACTCGGACGGTATCGCGACCTTGCGCTGATCCTCTTCAAGTACGGCCGCTCGGATCTCCTGACGCGCGCCGGTCTGGAGGAGATCCTGGCCGAGGATCTGCCGCCGGCCGATCCAGGCGCGGCCGCGCCCGACGAGCTGGCGCACGACCTCGAGCGCCTCGGCCCCACCTTCGTCAAGCTCGGCCAGATTCTCTCCACCCGCGCCGACCTGCTGCCCGACTCCTATCTGGCCGCACTCTCGCGGCTGCAAGACGAGGTGGCGCCGATCCCGCCGGGCGAGGTCGAGAAGACGCTCAGCGAAGAGCTGGATGCGCCCCTCTCGAAGGTCTTCAAACAGTTCGATCGCGCGCCGCTCGCCGCGGCCTCACTGGCGCAGGTGCATCGCGCGATCCTCCGCGACGGACGAACGGTCGCCGTCAAGGTGCAGCGTCCCGGCATCCGCCTGCAGGCCGCCGACGACCTCGAGGTGCTGGAGTCGGTCGCCGCGCTCGCCGAGCGTGTATCGGCCACCGCTGCGCGCTACGAAGCCGGCCGTCTCGTGCGCGAATTTCGCACGACACTGCTGCGCGAGCTCGACTACCGCATCGAGGCGGAGAATCTGCATACGCTCGGTCGGAACCTCGCGGCATTCGACCGCGTGTTCGTGCCCCAGCCCGTACCCGACTGCTCGACCTCGCGCGTGCTGACGATGGACTACGTGGAGGGCACCAAGGTCACCGCGCTGAGCCGGGCGGCGCGGGCCAAGCTCGACGCCGCCGAGCTCGCCGACGTGCTGTTCGCGGTCTATCTCGAGCAGATCTTCGTCGACGGCTTCTTTCACGCCGATCCGCATCCGGGCAACTTGCTCGTGACGCGCGACGGCCGCCTGGCGATGCTCGACCTCGGCATGGTCGCGCACCTCACACCGCGCTTTCAGGACCTGCTCCTGCAGCTGCTCGCCGCGATCGTCGACGGCCGCGGCGACGAGGCGGCCAAGCACGCGCTCCGCCTCGGCGAGGCGCGTCCCGACCTCAAGGCCGACGAGTTCGAGCGCCGCATGCGCGATCTGGTCGCCGGTCAGCGCGACACGAGCCTGAGCCAGCTCGCGACGGGCCGGCTGGTGCTGCAGATGTCGCGCGTGGCTGCCGAGAGCGGCCTGCGCCTACCCGCCGAGGCGATGATGCTCGGCAAGACGCTGCTGAGCCTCGATGAGGTCGCGCGGCGTCTCGATCCGGACTTCCGCCCGCACGGCGCGTTCCGGCGCCATGTCGACGAAATTCTGAAGTCCCGCGTGGCGGACTCGATGAAAGCGGAGAGCGTGTGGGCGGGATTGCTCGAGATCAAGGACCTCGCGCAGCAGCTGCCGCGACGGGCCAATCAGATTCTCGAGCGCCTGGCCGAGGGCGACGTGCCGGTGCGCGTCGAGGGGCTCGATCAGGCAAAGTTCATGACCGCGTGTCAGAAGATCGCCAACCGGATCACGCTCGGCTTGCTGCTGGCCGCGCTCATCGTCGGCGCCGCGCTCGCCCTGCGCGTCGAGACCGACTTCCGCGTGCTCGGCTATCCGGGGATCGCGATGATCCTGTTTCTGCTCGCGGCGTGCGGCGCGCTCGGGCTCATCTACACGATCGTGTTCCGGGACGAGTAGGCGACCGCCTCAGCTCGTTCGGCTCGCGCGCTCCCGGAACGCGACCCACATGTCGTGACACTCGATGTGGAAGAGCAACCGCACGCCCTCGACCGAGAACACCTCGACGGCCTCCGCGCCGTTGTCCAGCGGGTCGCTGCAGGTGATGCACGGATCACGCGTCGGGCGGACGCGTTTCACGGACCAGACCTGGACATCGGGCATGTGACCGTCGCGCAGCTTGGCCGTCGTCCGGCCCATGCGCGACGCGCGGGCACGCCAATCGTCCTGAACCTGGTCCATGGCGGCTATAGGCTACCAGAACGTCAAGGCCTTGCGGCGAGCAGCCGCTGCAGCTGGTCGGGGTCGACCGGTTTGACCAGATGCACGTCGAAGCCCGCGGCGAGGGCGCGCTCGCGGTCTTCGGGCTGGCCGTAGCCGGTCAGCGCCACCAGCCGGGCGCCGGGAATGTCGGCGCGAATGCGGCGCGCGACCTCGTAGCCGTCCATTCCGGGCAGCCCGATGTCGATGAGCGCGGCGTCGGGACGCAGCCGTCGCGCTTCCTCGAGGCCTCGAGCGCCGTCACACGCTTCGTGCACCTCGTGACCGAACATCCGCAGCAGATTGCGGAGCATCTCGCGCGCGTCGTCGTTGTCCTCGATGACGAGCACACGGCGCGGCGGCCCAGCGACCGCCGGCCGAGCGGCGTCGTCGGCGTCGGCGGGGCCGGCGAGCACCGGCAGGCGCACGGTGAACGTGCTGCCGCGGCCGGGCCCCGGGCTCGCCGCCTCGACCGTTCCGCCGTGCAGCTCGATGAGCTGGCGCACCAGGCTCAGCCCGATGCCGAGCCCTCCGCCGCTGCGCTCGAGCGAGCGGTCGCTCTGCACGAACAGGTCGAACACGCGCGGCAGCAGCTCGCGACGGATGCCGACGCCCGTGTCGCGGACGGTGAGGACGGCATGGTCGCCCTCCCGGCGAACGCTCAGTGTGATCTCGCCGCCCGCCGGCGTGTACTTGACCGCGTTCGCGAGCAGATTCGTGACGACCTGCTCGAGACGCGTGGGATCCGCCGAGACCCACGTCGGGGTCGTCTGCACGTAGATGACGTGGCGGGCGCCCGCCGGACCGCCGTGCAGCGTCGCGACGCGACGAGCGATCTCGCCCAGGTCCACGGGTTGCAACCGGAGCACCACCTTGCCGGCCACGACGCGCGAGACGTCGAGCAGGTCGTCGACGATGCGCGCGAGATGCTGGACCTGGCGGCCGATGATGTCGCTGGCCCGCGTGGTCGCGCTGTTGCCGCCAGAGGTGCGCGACAGCACGTGCGCCGCGCTGCTGATCGCGCCGAGCGGATTGCGCAGCTCGTGGCCGAGCATGGCGAGGAACTCGTCCTTCGTGCGGTTGGCGGCCTCGGCCTCGGAGCGTGCGACCTCCTGCCGCCCGAACAGACGCGCGTTCTGAATCGCCACCGCGGTTTGCTCAGCCAGCCGCACGCAGATGGTCTCGTCCTCGTCGGTGAACAGGCGTGGAGTGCGATTGCCGATGTAGAGCAGTCCGGCCGCCTCGGCGCCGACGAGCACCGGCACCACCATGAGCGCGGTGGCGCCCGCCTCCTCGGAGAGCGAGCGGCTGTCCGGCGACACGCGGGCGTCGTGCCGATAGTCGTCGGTGCGCACCGGCCGGCCGGTGCTCATCGCGACGCCGCCGATGCCGCGGCCGGGTGTGATGCGCAGCGTGTCGAAGCCGCCCCACCACGGCCCCACACGATGACGCGGGAGCATCGCGCCCGATTCCGGCTCGCGCAGCAGGATCGCCGCGCTGTCGCTGCCGGTGAGCGCCTGTGCGCCCTCGACCACACGGCGCAGCACCGTGTCGAGGTCGAGGGAGGACGTGATCGAGCGCGCGATCTCGCCCAGGAACGCCACGCGCTCGTCGGCGCGCTTGTCCTCCGTCACGTCGGCGCAGACGCCGACGAGGCGATCCGGGCGGCCCGCGCTGTCGTAGAAGGCAACGGCACGCGTCTCGATCCAGCGCACGGTGCCGTCGGGCCGGACGACGCGGTATTCGCTGCGCGCTTCGCCCCGCTCCATGGCCGCGCGCACTGAGCTGCGCAACCGCGGGCGATCGTCCGCGTGCACCGCCGCTTCGAACGCCTCCAGCGTCCCGCGAAACGTGGCGGGCGCGAGGCCGTGCATGGCCTCCAGCGAGGGCGACCACGTGATCCGGCCCGTGGGCAGCGTCCATTCCCACGTGCCGAGGCCGCCGGCCTCGAGCGACAGCCGCAGCCGCTCGTCGCGCTCGCGCAGCGCGCGCTCGACGTCGCGCGACTCCCAGATGAGCGCGGCGATGGACAGCGACGTCACCGCGACGGTTCCGAGGAACAGCTGCAGGAGCAGCATCGCCCCATGCGGTGTCATGCGCGCGAACGCCCCGTGCCCGGTGCTGGTGCCGGCCACCGCAACGGCCGCGATCAACACCAGCAGCGCCGACGTCTCGCGCGCCCCGAAGCGAAAAGCCGACCACAAGAGCGGCGGCAGGCAGAGAAACGTGAGCGGATAGTGGCCGGGGCCTCCGAAGAGGTCGAGAAACACGGCCGCCGTGATGGCGACGCTGAGCACGCCGAGCAGGAACGCCTCCAGCGGCCGATCACGCGCGCCGACGGCGGCGGCCGGCTTGCCGCGGAATGCGAGCAGCAGAAACGGAGCGACGATCAGATCGCCCGCGGCGTCGCCGAGCCACCACGTGAGCCAGATGGCGCCGAAGTCGTGCCAGCGCGCGTAGCCGGTGAGCGCTAGCGTGGTCACGCCGATCGACGCGCTCAGCGTCGTGCTGACGAGCGCGGCCGCCGCCACGAACTTGAAGACGTCCTCGGCGCGGTCGAAGGCCGCGGCGCCACCCGCGAAGCGCTCGACCAGGATGGCGCCGACGAGCGCTTCCAGCGTGTTGCCGGCGGCGATGCCGAGCGAGGAGAGGACGGAGCCCGCCGTGCTGATGTTGACGAGGAACGCGCTCGCGAAGATCGCGGGCCAGATGCCGCGGCCCAGGAGCAGGACGGCGGCAAGCGCGATCCCCGCCGGCGGCCACACGGCCGTCGCGTTCGCGTGCACCACCGCGAAGGCAAGCCCCAGCTTGCCGGCGAGGAAGTAGACGACGCCGACGCCGAGCGCGGCGGCAATTCTGACCGCGCGCCGTTGCATGCCGCCCCGGCAGCTACGCGCCGGGTCCGCGCTCCATCGAGTGCGGCTGCCAGCGCTGCAGCCCGCTCTTGTCGAGGACGGCTGGATTCACGCAGCTCATCGGCCAGCGGCCGCCGAGCACCAGCGCGATCTCCTGGCCCACACGCCGCAGCCGCACGGGATCGAAGCGCGCCGACGCAGACGCGACGTGTGGCGTGAGGATCACGTTGTCCATCTTGAGCAGCGGATTCGACGGCGTGACCGGCTCCTCTTCGAGGACGTCGAGCCCGGCGCCGGCGATCCAGCCCTCTTGCAGCGCCTTGATCAGGGCCGGTTCGTCGACGGTGGGTCCGCGGCCGGTGTTGACGAACAGCGCGGTGCGCTTCATCGCGCGGAAGTGCTCCTCGCGCAGCATGTGATGCGCGCTCGGCGTGGACGGCGCGTGCATGGAGATGATGTCGGCCTGCGCGAGCAGCTCCGGCAGGCTGACCGGCTCCACGCCGTAGCGGCTCATCGTCAGCTCTTCGAGGAAGGGGTCATAGGCGATCAGTCGGAGGCCGAACGGCTTCGCCCGCACGGCGACCGCACGCGCGACGTGGCCGAACGCGATGAAGCCGAGCGTCTGGCCCATGAGCCGCGGGAAGTGGTAGAGCAGCGGCCGGCCTTCGCGCCAGCGTCCCTCGCGCACCAGACGGTCCATGGTGGTGAGCCGGCGGAACGTGGCCAGGATGAGCGTCATCGCGTGGTCGGCGACCTCTTCGATGAACGTGTCGGGGACGTTGGTGACGGGAATGCCCCGCGCGGTGGCAGCGGCCACGTCCACCGAGTCGACGCCCACCGAGCCGAGCGAGATCACGCGGCAGCGGTCGAGTCCGTCGATGATCTTTTTCGTGATCTTCCGTCCTTTGGCGTAGAGCGCGTCGGCGTCGCGCGCGGCGGC
>JBKOZH010000149.1:0-6595 GCA_046725765.1 Candidatus Methylomirabilota bacterium
CTCGGTGCCGGCCGGGACGACGGCCGTCACCGCGTTCACGGTGCCCGCGGGCCAGACGCTGATCGTGACGGATGTGCTCGTCACGAACACCGGTGCGGCGGCGGCGTGCGGCGCGGCGATCAATCGCGCCGGCGGCACTACCGCGACGACACCGACGACGACCACGACCACGACGGGCATGGGCGCCGTCACGACGCCGAGCACCACGACCACGACACCGAGCACGACGGTGTTGCCGCCGACCACGATCGCCACCACCCCGACGACGACCACGACGCCCGGCACGACCGTGCCGACGGTCGCCGGCACGATCACGCAGAGCGACTCGAGCATCACCGGGCCGCTGTGCGTTGCGCCGCGCACGACCACGGCGCTGCCGCTGTCGACCGGAATCGAGTTCGGGCCGGGGCAGACCGTGCAGCTCATGAACGTGCCAGACACGACGACGACGGCCCCGGCGGAGACGCCGGCGGCGGTGGGGTTTCACCTCCGCGGCATGCTGGTCGCCGCGACATAGCGCAGCGAGGCGGCGTAGCGATCATTGGACATTGACGCGGGCGGCGTCGCAGCCGACGCTGCCCGCGTGACGCTCGCCGAGCTGCTCGTCGCGGTGGTGACGTTCGCGCTGGTTGGCGCCGCGGCGTTCACGGTGCTCGACGAAGGTCAGCGGGCGTGGGCATTCGGTGCCGCGCGCGCGGAGACGCAGCAGAGCGCGCGCATCGCGCTGGCGCGTCTGTCCGCGGAGATCCGCGCCGCTGGCCGCGGAGGCCTCGGCTTCGACGCGGTGGCGGTAGCCGCGCCGGACACGCTGGTGCTACAGCAAGACCTCGACGGCGACGGCCTGATCGCCGCGAACGGCGAGCGCGTGACCTGGCGCCTGGTCGGGACAATCCTGAGACGCGACGCGGGCGGCGGCCTGCAGCCCATCGTCAACGGCGTGCGTGGCCTGACGCTGAGCTACTTCGACGCCGCAGGCGCGCCCGTCGCCGACCCCGCCGCCGTGCGCAGCGTGGAGATCGCGCTTGTCACCCGTCCGGACTACTCCGTGGTCGGCTCCGGCGTGGTGACGTCCCTCACGACGCGCGTGCGCCTGCGCAACCGCTGATTGGCCCATTCCTGGGCGATGGTGCACAGCGGCGGGCCAACGTGACCAAACCCGCCGACGCCCAGTGTCACTGTTTTCGTACGGTTATCGACCGCGCCGATGCGGCGCGGACTTTGCGTTCCCATCGGTCGATCAATGGATCGGCCTGGCACCCGGGAAGCCGCTGTCGCGGCAATCGGCCGCGCCGTCGGCCTGCGGATCATCAGCCCAATGACGTTCGACGTGGCGCTTCCGATGCTCGAGGGGCGCCTGGCGCGCACGCTTCCAGGCTACTTCGGCCTCCTGCGCTATCTGGTCGAGCTCGACACGCCGCTTCCTGACGGCTTCGACCCGCTCGGCGAGCTGCCGTGGTTCGCGCGCAATCGCAGCATCCGCTCGCTCGTGATTTCGCCGGCGCCCGACGCGCCCACGCTCGAGACGCCGCCGGACGTCATCGGCGAGTGCGTACGCGACGGCCGGCTACTCCACGTCTTCGTCTCGGTCGGGCCGACGGCGCGCGCGCTGCGGCTGGCCGGTGAGGCGGCGGCGTCGGAGTCGCGCTGCCCGTTCCTGTGTATGGCCGACCTCGAGCCGCGCCCGGCCACGGCGGGCGCGCGGCTCACGCGAATCATCCGCGAAGCGCGCGGCTGAGCACCCGCTAGACGCCTCGGCTAGACGGTCGCGGTGCGGATCACCGCGCGCGCTCCTCGTGCTCGTTCTGCTCGCCATCGTCGCCTGCCAGACGGTTCCGCTGACGAATCGTTCGCAGCCCCTGCTGATCCCTGAGGGCACCGAAGTTCAGGTGGGCCTGACGTCGTACCAGGAAATTCTGAAAAAGGGCGCGTGTCGACGGATCCGGCGCTCAACGCGCAGGTGCGCCGTGTGGGCACGCGCATCGCCGAGGCGACGGGACGAACCGACTACCGCCATCCGCAGGCCGCGCGCGACCTGTGGGTGCGCATGGCATCCCGCGGGGCGCCCGGCAGCCCGAATTCCTCTCGACCCACCCGCTACCCCAGACCCGGATCGCCCAGATCGAGGCCTGGGTGCCCGAAGCCATGCAGCACTACCAGCCCCGCTGACCGGGACCACCCACCCCCACTAAGCGAGCGGTTCCACCATCTGGGGTGGGAGAAGCCCGCCCAGAGCCCAATCCGTCCGCCAAACGCCTGGGTAGGCTATTTCCCTAAAAAAATCGTGAGGTTTTCGCTTGACAGGCCGAAATGGCAACTGTAGATTCGCCAACAAGTGGGCTGAAGTGGGATGAAGTGGGTCTCAGGCCCTATCCAATGTTCAGGGGACGGTATCCGGCGACGGTGGACGCCAAGGGGCGGGTCAGCATCCCGGCCAGGTTCCGGGAAGTCCTGGGCCGCTACGAAGGGGGGGACCTCGTCATGGTCCCGGACGGGGAGTGCCTGGAGGTTTACCCCCTTGCGGAATGGGAGCGGATGGAGGCCAAACTGCGAGAGCAGTCGCGTTTCAACAGCGAGGTCCGGGAGATCAGCCGGCTGTATGTCTCGCGAGCCAAGGACGTCACGCTCGACGCCGCGGGCCGCATGCTGATCGCGCCCGACGCCCGCAAGGACGCCGCGCTCGACAAGAACGTGCTCATCGTCGGCGGCGGCCTCGACAAGTTCGAGGTGTGGGATCGCGCCCGGTTCGAGGAGTACGAGCGCACGGGTCAGCCCAAGCTGCCGTCGCTCTACGAGAAGCTCTCGGCTCTGGGAGTCTAGCGGTTCACGTTCCGGTTCTCGTCGACGAGGTCGCGTTTGTCCTGCGACCGCGGCGCGGGGGCTGGGTGATCGACGGGACGGTGGGAATGGGCGGTCACGCCGAGGCGATACTGCGAACGAGCAGCGCTGACGTCCGGCTGCTCGGCGTGGACGCGGATCCCGAGGCGCTGGCGCGCTCACGCGCACGGCTCGCCCCCTTCGGCGAGCGCGCAGTGCTCACGCAGGCCAACTTCCGCGACCTCGCGCGCGTGGCCCGCGCGCACGGCATCGATGAGGCGCGCGCGGTGGTGCTCGATCTCGGCGTGTCCTCGTATCAGCTCGACGAGTCGGGCCGCGGCTTTAGCTTTCAGCAGAGCGAGCCGCTCGACATGCGCCTGGATCCGACGCGCGGCGAAACAGCTGCCGAGCTCGTCAATCGTCTTGGCGAGGCCGAGCTCGCGCGCATCCTCTTCGAGCACGGCGGCGAGCGGTTCGCGCGGCGCATCGCGCGCGCCATCGTGCGCCGTCGCCCGCTGCGCACCAGCGCCGATCTGGTGGCCGCGGTGCGCGCAGCGGTGCCGCGCGCGGCGTGGCCCAAGCGCACGCACGTCGCCACGCGCACGTTCCAGGCACTGCGCATCGTGGTGAACGACGAAACCGGAGCGCTCCGCCAGACGCTCCAGGAGATCCCCGGCCTGCTCGCGGTGGGCGCGCGGCTCGGCGTGATCTCGTTCCACTCGGGCGAAGACCGCATCGTGAAGCAGGCGTTCCGCGCGCTCGCCGCCGCGAGCTTCGCGGAGTTGGAGCCGTCGCCCCTGACGCCCGGGGACGACGAGGTGCGGGCCAACCCCCGCGCCCGGAGCGCCAAGCTGCGCGTGCTGGAGCGCTTGTCGTGATCACTCATCAGAGACTGCACCGCGAACCCGATCCTCGCGTGCGGCGCTCGTTCGCCGCCGCCCTGGCCATGTCGGCCGTCCTCGTCGTCGGCGCGCTCGCCGTGGTCGGCCTGCGCGTGCAACAGGTGCACGTCGCCTATCGGCTGGACGCGCTGCGCGCCGAGCGCGCGCGCACCGAGACGCTGATCCGTCAGCTCGAGATCGAGGTGGCCACGCTGCGCTCGCCGGTGCGTGTGGACCAGCGCGCGCGTCAGCTGGGGCTGACCGTGCCCGCGCGCGACCAGGTCCGACTGGCCCGGGAGTACGTCGCGGGCACGACCGGGCTCGCGGCCGCGCAGCGCAATCGCGTCGAAGCCGCCGTGGAAGGGATCGCCACCCGTTGACCGATCGCAGCCGGTTACCATCTAGGCCAGGCCACCCACGGCGCAAGCCGGGCTCACGCTCCGATACAACAGCCAAGCCGGCCTCGCGCTCCAATACAACAGCCTCGCGCTCCGACACGACGACGCAGACGAAAGCGCGCGTCCTGATCCTCGCCGCCATTCTCACCGTGGCCTTCGCGGGGCTCACCGGCCGCCTCGGCTGGCTGATGATCGTCAAGCACGGTGAGCTCGCGGCGCTGGCCGAGCGCCAGTACTCGCGCACGATCACGCTGTACGGCGCGCGTGGTCCGATCGTCGACCGTCATGGCGCGTCGCTCGCGACCTCCACACCGGCCGCGTCGCTGTTCGCACAGCCGCGCGCGATCGGCGATCCGGTGCGCGTAGCCGCGGTCCTCGCTCCGATCGTCGACATGCCCGAGCGCGACCTGCACGCGCAGCTGACCTCCGGCAAGAGCTTTGTCTGGCTGCGGCGCAAGCTGGCGCCGGACGCCGCCGCGCGCGTGCGCGGGCTCAACGAGCCCGGCCTCGGCTTCCTCGAGGAGCCACTGCGCCTGTATCCCAACCGCGAGCTGGCCGCGCACGTGCTCGGCTTCGAAGGCGCCGACGGGGGGCTCGAGGGCGTCGAGCGCGCCTGGAACGACACGCTCGCCGGCACGCCGGGCCGCGCGATCGTCGGCCGCGACGCGCTCGGCCGCGAGATCGCCACGCAGCAGGTCCTCACGTCGCCGACGCTGGGACGGGGCGTCATGCTGACGATCGACCGCACGATCCAGTACCTCGCCGAGCGCGAGATCGACGCCGCGTATCGCCGCACCAGCGCGAAGGGTGCGATGGCGGTAGCGATGGATCCACGCACGGGCGACATCCTCGCGCTGGCGCTGCGGCCGACGTTCAATCCGAATGCGTTTCTCGACGTCGCCTCGCGCGACGTGTGGCGCAACCGCGCGGTGACCGATCCCTTCGAGCCGGGCTCCACGTTCAAGGTGATCCTCGCCGCCGCCGCGCTCGAAGAAGGCGTCGTGCGGCCCGACGAGCGCATCTGGGCGGAGAACGGCGCGCTCACGATCGCGAAGACGACGATCCACGACTGGAAGAAGTTCGGCTGGCTCTCGTTCACCGAGGTCTTGCAGAACTCCTCGAACGTGGGCTCCATGAAGGTGGGGCTGGCGCTCGGCCGCGACCGTTATCACCGCTACATGACCGCGTTCGGGTTCGGCGCGCCCACGGGCATCGGGCTGCCCGGCGAGAGCCGCGGAGTCCTGCGGGATCCGCAGCGCTGGTCGGTGCTCTCGCTGCCCACGATGTCGATCGGTCAGGAGGTCTCGGTGACGGCGCTTCAGATGGTCGCCGCCTTCGGCGCCGTCGCCAACGGCGGCACGCTCGTGCAGCCGCGCCTGGTGAAAGCGGAGTTCGACGCCGAGGGCCGCGAGGTCCGACGCATCGAGCCGCGGGCGGTGCGGCAGGTGATCTCACCGGAGACGGCCCGCACGCTGTCGCGCATGCTCGTGCAGGTCGTCGATCAGGGCACCGGGCACTACGCGGCGGTCCCCGGCTACGAGGTCGGCGGCAAGACCGGGACCGCGCAGAAGCTCGATCCCGCGACGCGGCGCTACTCGCGCGCGCCGGGCGTGCTCTCGTTCATCGGCTTCGTGCCGGCCGACGAGCCGCGCCTCGTGCTGCTCGTCCTCCTCGACGAGCCGAAGACGGAAAAGTGGGGCAGCGAGGCCGCCGCCCCGCTGTTCTCCGCCATCGCGGGTCCCGTCCTGCGCTACCTCGAGGTGGCGCCGCGCGACACCGCCCCGATTCAGATCGTGACCGGCCCGCGCACCGACGGCACGGGTACGGCGCGCGTGCGGCTCGTGTCCGCCGAGCGTGTCGAGTCCGCGGGCGTCATCATGCCGGACGTGCGCGGACGCACGCTGCGCCAGGCGCTCGCGCTGCTGGCGCCGCTCGGCGTCGGCGTGGAGATCGAGGGCCGCGGCCGCGTGACGCAGCAGACGCCCGCGGCCGGGGAGCGTGTGGACGACGACGCCGTCGCGCGCCTGACGCTGACGCCCGTCGGCGCAACCGCCGGGGTCGTGCATTGACATGCGACGCGGGGTGCCCGTGAGCGTGCTGCTCGACGCGCTATCGGACAAGCGGCTGGTCGGCACGCCGCCCTCGGCGGTCACGGGGCTCACGGCGGATTCGCGCCGCGTCGTGCGGGGCGACGCCTTCGTCGCGGTACCCGGCTTCAAGCAGGATGCGCGACGCTTCGTGCCGGAGGCGGTTGGACGCGGCGCGGCCCTCGTCGTCACGGAAGGCGAGCCGCTGCCCGACGTCCGCGTCGCGCAGGTGCTGGTGCCGTCCGCGCGCCGGGCGCTCGCAGCGCTCGCCGGCGCCTACTGGCAGCATCCATCGCGCGCCCTGACGCTGGTCGGCATCACGGGGACGAACGGCAAGACGACCACGTCGTATCTGGTCGACGCGCTGCTGCGCGCGCGCGGCGGCGCCACCGGCATCCTCGGCACGATCCAGTAC
>JBKOZH010000161.1:0-13749 GCA_046725765.1 Candidatus Methylomirabilota bacterium
GGGTACGCCACGGCAACCTCCGCCGTCGCCGGCGGCACGCCCACCGCGCCGATGTGGCTGCTGCTCGCGCTGCTGCCGGCCGGCGCCGTGGCGGCCGCGACGGCGGGCGCGCTGCTGGAGCCGACACTTCTGCGCCCGTTCTACCGGCGCGCCGAGGAATACCAGTTGCTCGTGACGTTCGGACTCTTGATGATCATCGACGACGTGATCCGGTTCCTGTGGGGGCCATATCCCCTGTCGGCGAGCGTCGTCTTCGAGAATTTCGGCTCGCTGACGGTGGGGGAGACGCTTTATCCCACGTATAACTTCGTCGTCATCGGCGTCGGCGCGTTGGCGGCGGTCTTTCTGTGGGCGTTCATCTATCGCACAAGGTTTGGCGTGGTGCTCCGCGCGACGTCGCAGGACATGCGCATGTCGGCGGCGCTCGGCGTCAACGTCAACCGCGTCTACGTGCAGGCCTTCACGCTGGGTTGCTTCATGGCCGGGCTCGGCGGCGCCATCATCGTGCCGAGCCAGTCGGCGGTGCTCGGCATGGGGGTGGACGCGCTGATTCTGTCATTCATCGTCGTCGTGATCGGCGGCCTCGGCAGCCTGGAGGGTGCGCTGCTTGGCGCGCTCATCGTCGGCATCGTGCGGGAGGTGGGCATCACCTGGTTTCCGGAGGTCGAGCTCGCGGTGCTCTACCTCATGGCGGCGGCCGTGCTGCTCGTGCGGCCGGCCGGACTGTTCGGTCGAGCATGAGCACGCTCACCACGGTCGTCGCCCCTGCGCGGTCGCCGATGCGCCGACTGTGGTACGCGGCGCCAGTCCTCGTGGCGCTCGTCGCGTGGCCGTGGGTCGCCGACCAGTACCAGACCATCCTGCTCGCGTACGGTCTCGTGATGGCGATCGCCGCGCTGGGGTTCAATCTGCTCCTCGGCTATACGGGGTTGCTCTCCTTCGGCCACTCCGCGTACTTCGGCGTCGGCGCGTACGCGGTCGCCATGATGGTGAAGTACCTCGGCGTCAGCTCGATGGAGCTGCACCTGCTCGGCGCCGTCGTCGCCTCGGTGCTGGTCACCGCGATCTTCGGCGTCGCCTGTGTGCGGTACACCCGCATCTTCTTCGGCATCCTGACCATGGCGCTGTCCCAGGTGCTCTGGAGCCTGGCGTTCAAGTTCTTCTGGGTCACCGGCGGCACCGACGGCCTGCGTGTGCCGACGCCCACACTGCTCGGTGTGGTGACCGGCAAGGGCGACAAGATCGCGTTCCTCGCTCACGCGTATTACTACTACGTGCTCGTGCTGTTCCTGCTGTGCGTGGCGATCATGTGGGTGATCGTGAACTCACCGTTCGGTCGCGCGCTGCAGGCGATCCGTGACAATGAGACGCGCGCGCAGTTCGTCGGCATCTCGATCTGGCGCTACCGATGGATCGCGTTCTTGCTGTCCGGCGTGTTCACGGGTGTCGCCGGCGCGTTGTGGGTGCCGCTGAACGGGTTGACCACGCCCGACATCCTGCACTGGACGTTCTCGGGCAAGATCGTCTTCATGGCCGTTCTGGGCGGCTTCCGCACCTTCGTCGGCCCGATCGTGGGCGCCGTCGTGTACAACTATCTCGAGAGCTACGCGGTCGGCTACACGGTCTACTGGCAGCTCTTCCTCGGCGTCATCCTGGTCGTCCTGGTCCTCTCGCTGCCCACCGGGATCGTGGGCACCATCGAGCGGATGCTGGCGCGACGCCGCGAGGCGGCGCCGCGATGACGGGGCCTCGGACCAACGCCGTGCTGCTGGAGACCAGGGCCGTCGTGAAGCAGTTCGGCGAGTTTCGCGCGGTGGACCGCGTCGACTTCCGGGTGCAGGAGGGTGAGGTGCTGGCCCTCATCGGCTCCAATGGCGCCGGCAAGACGACGCTGGTCAACCTCATCAGCGGACTGCTCACCGCCGACGAGGGCCAGATCCTGTTTCGTGGTCAGGACGTCACGCGCGAGCCCGTGAAGGAGCGGATCCGCGCCGGCATCGCGCGCTCGTTCCAGCTCGTGAATCTGTTCGATCAGCTGAGCGCGCTCGACAACGTGGCCCTGGCCATCTTCTCGCGGCAGGGCAAGACGCGCCGGCTGCTGTCGCTCGCCGATGCCGACCGCCCGGTCTGGGCGGAGGCCATCGACGTCCTCACGCTGTTCCGGCTGGACGCCAAGGCACGCGCGCTGGCGGGAGGGTTGTCTCAAGGCGAGCGCAAGCTGCTCGACGTCGCGATCGCGTACGCGCTGAAGCCCAAGCTGCTGTTCCTCGACGAGCCGACCAGCGGCGTCAGCACGCGGGAGAAGGCGCCCATCATGGATACCATCTCCAAGGTGGTGCGCTCGGAACGGATCTCCGCCGCCATCATCGAGCACGACATGGACGTCGTGTTCTCGTACTCCGATCGCATCGTGGCCATGCACCAGGGGGCTATTCTCGCGGACGGCACCCCCGACGAGATCCGCCGTGACGAGCGCGTGACGACGACACTGATCGGCACGCCGGAGCCGCCGCGATGAGCCGGCCGGCTACGGCGGAAAACCGACCCGCGCCGACGCTCGAGCTGCAGAACATCGAGACGTATCGTGGCCCGGCCCAGATCCTCCGCTCGATCTCGCTGACGCTCGGTGCGGGTGAGGCGGTGTGTCTCGTCGGCCGTAACGGTGCGGGCAAGACGACGACGATCGACACGATCATGGGTCTGCTGGTGCCCCGCAGCGGGAGCGTGCGCTTCAAGGGCCGCGACGTCACGAGGCTGCCGGCGCACGAGCGCGCGCGCCTGGGCATCGGCTACGCGCCCGAGGATTGCGGCATCTTCCCCGACCTCACCGTAGAAGAGAACTTTCAGATCACCGCGTGGCTGGGCAGGGGGGCGACCAAGACGAATGGCGCCGCCGCGGATGAGCGCGTCTTCTCCATTTTCCCCGAGGTGAAGAGCCTGCTCACGCGGCGGGGGCTGCATCTGTCGGGAGGCCAGAAGAAGATGGTGGCCATCACGCGCGCCCTGACGCTGGCGCCGGCGGTGCTGCTGTTGGACGAGCCGTTCGAGGGGCTGGCGCCAGTCGTCGTCACGCGCTTCATCGAGGCCGTGCGGGCAATCAAAGGCCTGGGCGTGTCGGTGCTCATCGCGGAGTCGCACGTTCAGAACGCCGGCCGCATCGCCGACCGCCTCTACGCCATCGACCGTGGCGAGATCATCTTCACCGGACGTCCGGCGGAGCTGAGGGGCAACGCCGACGTCATGAAGACGCTGCACGGCTGATCGCGCGGCGGCACGGGCTTTCCGATGAATGATCGCCCGGGCGATTTGCGGACTCTGAGCCGTCGGCTGATGGCGCTTCACGCGGCGCTGCTCGATCTGGAGCGCTCCGCCTACGAAGAGACGCACGGACCGACGAAACCCGCCGAGCTGCTTCGGCTCCTCCTCGACGACCCGCGCTTCGCCTGGCTGCGTCCGCTGTCGGCCATCATCGCGCAGATCGACGAAGCGCTCGATCCGCGCGAGCCGACGGCGGACGTCGACGTCAGGGGTTTGTTCGACGCCGCGCAGCGGCTGTTGCGGTCCGGTGACAGCGGCGTGTTTCAGACGAAGTACCGCGAGGCGCTGCAGCGCTCGCCCGACGTCGTGATGGCACACGCCGACGTCGTGAAGCTCCTGCGCGCTTGACTCCCTCCAAGCCGCGCCGCATCATCGCCTGCGCCGGAGGTGAGCCATGAGCGAGTTCCGCACCCAGCTCGAGAACGCTGTCTCGGCCCGCCACAGTCGCATGAATCCGTTCACCGAGCGCTGGGTCAACGGTGAGCTGACGCGCCAGCAGCTCGGCGCGTGGGTCTGCCAGCACTACCAGTACGTCTCGCAGTTCCCGCGCTGGTGCGCGGCCGTCTACGCGGAGTGCCCGGACGCCGACGCGCGCGACTTCCTGCTGGAGAACATCGTCGAGGAGGAGTCCGGCACCAAGCACGTCGACCTGCTGATCCGCTTCGGCGAGGCGTGCGGCGTGAGCCGCCGGGAGGTCGAGACGGCGCGGCAGCTACCGACGACGCGCGCGCTGACGGCGTGGTGCTTCGAGACGTCGCGGCAGCCGTTCCACGTGGCCGCGGCCGGGCTTCTGGTGGGGCTCGAGTCGCAGGTGCCCGGCATCTACAAGCGCAATCTGCCCCCGCTCAAGAGCAAGTACGGCTTCAGCGATCACGAGGTCGAGTTCTTCGCCATTCACATCGAGGCCGACGAGGTCCACGGCGAGCGCGGCTACCAGATCGTCGAGCGCCACTCGGACACGCCCGATCGGCGCGCGCAAGCGCTGGAGCAGGTGCGGCAGGCGACCGAGATGCGCTGGCAGTACATGAGCGGCTTGCACCGCGCGTACGTGCTCAAAGAGGAGATGTGAGCCAGATCCGGCTACCGCTGGCGGATCTGGTCCCCGGGGTGCCCCGTCTGGTCGAGGCCGGCGGCGCGCGCGTCGTCCTCGTGCGGGTCGGCGACGAGGTGCACGCGCTCGGCGACGTCTGTGCGCACAAGGGCGGCCCGCTCAGCGACGGGAAGCTGACCGGGACGCGGCTGGCGTGTCCGTGGCACGGCTGGATGTACGACGTGCGCACGGGGCAGTGCGTGTTTCCCGGGCGCGGCGCCGCGGTCCCGCGCTATGCCGTGCGCGTCGAGAACGACGACGTCTGCGTGGAGGTGTCGTGAGCGGCCTCACGCGCGACCAGGCGCGCACGTGCGTCGAGCGCGGGATGAAGCGCGCACAGGAGCTCGGGTTCAAGGTGGCCATCGCGGTCGTCGACGAGGCAGGGCACCTCGTGCTTTGTGAGCGCATGGACGGCGCGCTGTGGGTCACGCCCGAGATCGCCCGGGCCAAGGCGAACGCCGCGGCGGGCTTTCAGTCGACAACGCTCGATCTCGAGGAGCGCTTCACCAAGCGCATGCTCTTTGCCGACAACGTCGCCACGCTCGGCCAGTACGAGTTCGTCTTCGGCAAGGGCGGCGTGCCGCTGGTCGACGACGGGCGCGTAATCGGCGCCGTCGGCGTGAGCGGCGCGGTCCCGGCCGACAACGACCACGCCATCGCCGATGCCGCGGCCGGCCATCCGACCGTGCCGAAATCCCACTGAAGGAGACGCAGCCATGAATGCCAAGGATCTGTTCCTCACCCAGCACGCCGCCGTGCAGTCGCTTGCGGTCGGCGGCAATCCGGCCTCGGCAGCCGAGCGCGCGTTTGGCGGTCTGAGCGACGACCAGATGCGGGTGCGTCCGCGTGAGGACCTGAACTCGCTGGCGTGGATCCTCTGGCACATCGCGCGCGCGGAAGACATCTTCGTCAACGCGATGATTACGGAACGCTCCCAGGTTTGGGATGACGCGTGGGGCAAGCGGCTCGGCGTCGCGCGACGCGATTTCGGCATCGGGATGACGAGCGCCGAGGTCAGCGAGCTCACGCGTGCGATCGACCTGGCGGCGGCGCGCGAGTATCGCGACGCGGTCGGCCGCCGCACGCGCGAGATCATCGGCGGCTTCAAGGACACCGACTGGGCCGGCGAGCTAGCGGTGCCCGCGGTGCAGAAGGCGGCGGCGGACGGCGCGTTCGGCTCGCGCGGCGAGCAGATGGTGAAGGTCTTCACTGGCCGGCCGCGCGTGGCGGTGCTGAGCGGGATCGCGCTGTTCCATCCCGCGGGGCATCTCGGTGAGGCGGTGACCGTGCGCAGCGCCGGCGGCTTCGGAACCGGCATCTGATTCCGGTCGCGCGCGTCTGAGCTGGTTCGTCCTCTCGCTCGGCGCCGCCCTCACGCAGGCCGCGCAATTCGCCGTCGTGAAGGGGCGAGCGCAGGCGATTCCGCCGATCGTGATCGTCGCGTGGACGCAGACGGTGGCCACGCTGACGTGGCTCGCATTCTTCGCCGTGTCCGGTCAGCCGTTCGTCTGGTCGCGCTCGGCCTGGGCAGCCGTGGTGGCCTCGTCGCTGCTCGTGACCGGCATGGCCACGCTGATCGCGCGCGCCAGCGCGCGTGGCGACATCTCGATCGTCGGGCCGGTCTACGCGCTGAGCCCCATCTTCACAGTGCTGCCCGACGCCCTGCTGTCGGGAACGCTCCCGAGCCCGCTCGGCTGGCTCGGTCTGGCGCTGGCCGTGGCGGGGACGTCGAGCCTCTCGCGCGGCGCGAGCGGCGGCGGCTCGCTGCGCGCGCTCTTCGCGCGGCGCGACGCGCTGGACGCGCTCGGCGCCGCGGTGCTGCTGGGCGGGCTCGCCGCCGTCGACCGGTGGGGCGCGTTGGCCCTGGGGCCAGCGAGCTATCTCGTGTGCTCGCACGGCGCGACCGCCGTGCTCACGACCGCCATCGCGCTCGTCGCGACGCCGCGCGGCCTCGTGGCGAGCACGTCACCCGCGAATCTCACGACAGTCCTGGCGCACGGCGTGCTCGGCGTGACGGGCACCGGCATGCAGACCTCCGCGCTGACGATGGCGCCGGCGGCATACGTGAACGCGATTCGCCGTCTCTCCGCGGTCGGCGCGGTGGTGCTCGGGCGCACGCTGTTCCGTGAGGCCGATCTCGGGCGCCGGCTGGCCGCTGCCGTCCTCGCGTGCGCGGGCGCCGCCTGTCTGCTGCTCGCTCACTGAGCCACGCTCGCGCGCTGAGCCTTGACGAAATGCGCGGGCCGGTACAACGTACGCCCACGACTTCGACTCCAGGGAGGACCCGCATGGCCACACACGAGATCGACATCCAGGACGTCGAGTACCTCCGCCACGGCGACAAGCCCTTGCTGGCCCGGCTCCACACGCCGAAGGGCGGCGGCCCGTTCCCGATGGTGGTCTCGGTCCACGGCGGCGCGTGGATCCGCGAGGACCGATTCAAGGACGCGGTGATCAACGAGCCCTTGGCGAAGAGCGGCGTCGTGGTGGCGTCGATCGAGTTCCGCATGCCGCCGGAGGCCGCGTATCCGGCATCGATGGCCGACATCAATTACGCCGTGCGCTGGCTCAAGACGCAGGCGGAGCGGCTCGGCGGCCGCGCCGATCGCGTCGGCATCATGGGCACCTCGAGCGGCGGTCAGCAGGCGATGCTCGCCGCGATGCGTCCGCGCGATCCGCGGTACGCGGCGATCCCGCTGCCCGCGGGCTCGCCGGCCGTCGACGCGCGCCTGCAGGCGGCGATCCTCTGCTGGCCCGTCATCGATCCGCTCGGCCGCTACCGCTACGCGAAAGCGCTCAAGGCCAAGGGCCAGCCGTATCCGGAGGTCGTCGATCGCGTGCTTCCCGGCCACGATCAGTACTGGAAGACGGAGGACGCGATGGCCGAGGGCAGCCCGGTCATCGCTCTCGAGCAGGGCGAGAAGGTCGAGATGCCGCCCGCGATCTACCTGCAGGGCACCAACGACCAGGCGCATCCGCGTGCGGACCTGGATCGCTTCGTCACGCAGTATCGCAAGGCCGGCGGGCAGGTCGATCTCGAGCTCTTCGAGGGCGAAGGGCAGGGCTACATCAGCAAGCAGCCCATGACCGACGCGGGCCGCCGCACGATCGAGCGGATCATCGAGTTCGTGAAAAAGCACCTCGCATGAGGTCGCGCCCGCTCGCGCTGGCGCTGCTCTGCGCCGCGCTGTGCCTGGGCCCGGTGGCCGACGCCGCGGCCCAGGCCAAGCCCGAGGGCGAGATGCGGTGGGCGCTGTACGTGACCGTCTCGCCGGGGTGGTTCGATCCGGGCGAGGTCGTCGGTCAGCTCACGCCGTTCTGGTTCATCTACGCGATCCACGACGCGCTGGTGAAGCCGATGCCCGGCAACCTCATGACGCCGAGCCTGGCGGAGTCGTGGACGGTGAGCGCCGATCAGCGCAGCTACGAGTTCAAGCTGCGTGAGAATCTCAAGTTCCACAACGGTGATCCGTTCACCGCCGAGGACGTCAAGTTTTCCTTCCAGCGCGCGAAGGGCAAGCTGCTGCATGACAAGGTGAAAGAGGTCACGGTCGTCTCCCCCTCGCGTGTGCGGTTCACCCTGCACGAGCCGTGGCCCGATTTCATGAGCTACTACGGCACCGTGGTGAGCGGCGCCGGCTGGGTCGTGCCGAAGAAATACGTCGAGCAGATTGGTCCCGAGGGCTTCAAAAAGCATCCCATCGGGCTCGGACCGTACAAGTTCGTGAGCCACACGCCGGGCGTCGAGCTGGTGCTCGAAGCATTCGAGGGCTACTGGCGCAAGATGCCGAACGTCAAGCGTGTGGTGTTCAAAATGGTGCCGGAGTCCACCACGCGTGTGGCCATGCTCAAGCGCGGTGAGGTCGACATCGCGTATCTGCTGGAGGCGCCGCAGGCGGCGGAGGTGCAGCGCGACTCGAACTTCAAGGTTGCGTTCTCGGGTGGCATCGCCATCTTCTTCCTGGATTTCCTGGACATGTGGGATCCGAAGTCGCCGTGGGCGGATCAGCGCGTGCGGCTCGCCGCCAGTCTCGCGCTGGATCGCCGGTCGCTCAGCGAGGCAGAGACGCTCGGCGCCTCCAAGCCCGCCGGCAACTTCGTGCCGCGCACGTTCGACTTCGCGCTGCCGCTCGAGCCGCACCCGTACGATCCTGCGCGGGCCAAGAAGCTCCTCGCCGAAGCGGGCTACCCGAACGGTTTTGACGCCGGTGAGTTCCACCAGTTGCCGCCGTACTTCGGGCTGGGGGAGGCGATCGTCGGCTATCTCGGCGCCGTCGGCATCCGGACGAGGATGCGGCCGATGGAGCGTGCGGCCTACCTGTCGGCGCTGCAAGCCAAGAAGCTCAAGGGCGTCTGCGTCTGCTCGAGTGCCTTGTACGGCAACGCCGCGTCGCGGATGTCGGAAGTCATCCCCAGCGAAGGCACGTTCGCGTACGGCGGCTTTCCCGACGTCGATGCGCTCTACAAGGCGCAGGCGCGCGAGACGGACCGCAAGAAGCGCGAGGCGCTTCTGCACCAGATCCAGCAGATCGTCTACGACCGCGTGCGGATCGCGCCGATCTTCCAGTACATCTGGCCCAGCGGCATCGGCCCGCGCGTCGAGGAGCCGGCGCTGATGCTCATCGATCCGTATCCGTGGTCGGCGCCGCTGGAGGACGTCCGGCTCAAGAAGCGCTGACCGCGTTCGGTCACATCCGCGCGTGCGGAGGGCGGCTCTCCGGTCGCGCCGGGATGGCTCGCCTGTACGCCGCACCTCGCTCGGCCACGACTCGCGCGGCCCCCATCCCCTGAAGGGGTTGCGCGGCGACGAGTCTTACGTCGGCAGCGCGCTCGTCGCGGCCTGCGCTTCAGGCGGCGACTCGGCTCGCCATACGGCGCTTCCGAAGACCCGCCCTCCGCACGCGCGCCACGATCGAACGCGGCTACACCGTCTGCAGCGTTTCGATGATCGACACGCACGCCGAGGCGAGCTCCTCGCCCTTCGTGCGCATGTGGTCCTTGAAGAAATTCTCGTGCACAGCATGGTCGTGAAAGTTGTGCGGCGTCAGCACCGCGGACAGCACGGGGACCTCCGTGTCCAGCGAGGTCTGCACGATGCCGTGCAGCACCGCCTGGGCGACGAAGTCGTGGCGATAGATGCCGCCGTCGACGACGAATCCACTCGCGCACACGGCAGCATAGCGACCGCTCTTCGCGAGCTTCTTCGCCAGCAGCGGAATCTCGAGGCTGCCGGGCGTGGAGAAGAACTCGATGTCGCTCGCCCGGTATCCGCGCTTCGTCATGGCGGCGACGAACGCGTTCTTACACTGGTCGGTGATCTCCGTGTGCCACGGGGCCTGCACGTAGGCGATCGGCTTGGATGCCATGGGCTCCTCCGTCAGCGTGACGGCGCCCACTCTAAGGAGACCGGTCTAGTTAGTCAACCAGCCTCAGCGTGTCGCGAGCCGCGCCGTGCCGAGCACGGTGGCCAGGCACATCTCGTCGGTCGTCTCGAAGCCCGAGATGACGAGGCGCGGCGGCTTGCTGGGATTCTTGGGATTGGTCGCCGAATTGTCGTAGACGCACTCCGCCTCGATGCGCGTCCCCGTGGGCAGCGGCACCGGCTGCTTGTAGCTGTAGCGGATCTGCCACTCGAAATCCCAGTCGTCGATCTTCAGCATCGGCTGCCGCGTGCCGTCGGGCAGGTGCGCGGTCACCGTCATGGCGCGGCCGAGCAGGTGCATGTGCGCGTGGATCGAGATCGCGTCGAGGTCGTTGCTCAACGTGGTGGACGCGCGGATCACCTCGCGCTCGGCGCCGGCCGGGATACTGAAGTTCCAGGCGAGCGCGCGGACGACCGAAAGACGGCGATCGAACGGACCGCTCGTGAAATGCACGCCCACGCGCGTGACGTCCGTCTCCGGCGTGTCGCCGGGATTGTGATAGTGCACCTGGATGACGAGCCGCGCGCCGGGCGGGATTCCCCACGCCACGCGCGGTGGGATCTCGATCGGCGGGTAGCCCGGCGCCCACCCGCCGAGGCCGCCGGAGCTGTCGAACCGCGGGCCGCCGAAGCACGTGTAGCCCGGCCCCGGGTCCGCCGCATCGAGTTCCTCCGACTTCCCGGTGACGTCGAGGAAGGTTTGCACGTGGTGGACGACCTTCCGGTTGCCTGGCAACACCTCGGAGGCGCGGATCATCCGCCAGTCGCCGGCAATCCGAATGGGCACGACGAAGCAGCGATAGATGTCCTTCGTTCGCGGCGGGACGGTAAACGGCTCTTCCATGGCGAGCACGGCCGATGGCGTGCCGAGGGTCCAGCCGGTCGGGAACTTGCGCGGGGCCGGTAGATCGCGCGCGTCGCCTTCGGGCGCGCCGTCGGCGACCCAGCGCGCGATGAGCCGAATGTCCTCGTCGGACAGCCGGCGAGCGTCGGCGAACTCGCCATGGCCGGGGACGGCCTTCCACGGCGGCATGTAGCGGGACTCGACCGCCTCGATGATGTCGTCGCGCCGCGAATGCGCGTCCTGGTAATTGGTCAGCGAGAAGGGCGCGACCTCGCCGGGTCGATGACACGTCTGGCAGTTGCGCTGGAAGATCCTGACGACTTGATTGTTGAAGGTGACGGCATGGTCGGCCGCAACCTGCGGCCGCGTTGGCGTGTTCGGGCTCGTCTGGCAGGCGGCTAGGAGCAGCGCGGCAAGCAGGACGGCGCGTCTCATCAAGGCTTGATGAGCATACTCGAAGATCAGGAGCGCCGCAGCACGCGGCCCGGCAGCGCGCCGGTGTGGTCGCCGCCGTCGACGACCACCTCGCCGTTGACGACGACGCTGGAGACGCCAACGGCATAGCGATGCGGCTCATCGTACGTCGCGCGATCCGCGATGCGATCGGGATCGAAGACGACGACGTCGGCCCATGCGCCCTCGCGCAGCACGCCGCGGTCGGTAAGCCCCAGGGCCGCCGCCGCGGCGCCTGTCGTCTTGTGGACCGCGGCCGGCAGGGTCAGCAGGCGCAGATCGCGCACGAACGGACCGAGCAGTCGCGCGTGTGTCCCATAGGATCGGGGATGCGGCTTGCCCTGGCTGGTGACGCCGGACGTCGCCAGCGAGTTGGCGTCCGAGCCGACGGTCACCCACGGCGTGCTGCTGATCGCGTGGACGTCTTTGTCGCTCATTGACGTCACGAGGATCCGCGTCTCGCCGCGGTCGGCGATCACGAAATCGCACACGGCATCGAAGGGATCGACGCCGCGCCGCTGGGCGATCTGGCCGAACGTATTTCCGGCCTCTTCGGGCAGACGCGGCGCGACGGCGACGCGAACGGCGTCCCACGACGGAATCCGGCCGAAATTGTTCAAGCCCTCGTGGGCGATCTCGCCCCGCAGCCGCGCACGCACCTCGGGACGGCGCAGGCGTTCCATCATCACCCCGATACCGCCGTCCATGACCCAGCGCGGGAACAGATTGCGCAGCGGATTGCTCGCGGCGTCGTACGGATATGCGTCGCAATCCACAGGCACGCCGCGGCGCCGCGCGGCGGCGATCTCCTCCAGCAACCCCACGGCGCCGCCCCAGTTGTCGGTGCCTGAGAGCTTGAGGTGCGCGATCTGCACGTGCACGCCTGTCGCCTCTGCGACGGCGATCGCTTCGCGCACCGCCTCGTGAACACTGTTGGCTTCGTCGCGGATGTGCGAGGAGTACGTGGCGCCGTGCCGGCGCAGGACGCGGGCGAGCGCGTGAATCTCCTCGGCGTCGGCATAGGAGCCGGGCGCGGTGAACAAGCCGGAGGAGAGGCCCCAGGCCCCCGCAGCCAGCGCTTCGCCGAGCAAGCGCTCCATCGTCTGAAGCTCGGCGGCGGTCAGCGCGCGGTTCTCCATTTCCGCGGTCATCAGCCGCAGCGTGTTGTGACCGACTTGCAGGATGACGTTGACGGCGGTGGAGGGGAATAAGGCGACGTAGTCCGCGAAGGTCGTCTCGCGAAACGACAGCCAGGGGGCGCTGGAGGCGAGGTACTCGCGTAGCATGGCGGCGCGACCGGGGAGGGCCGGCGCGACCGAAAAGCCGCAGTTGCCCACGACCTCCGTCGTCACGCCCTGGCGGATCTTGGATTCCGCGCGCGGATTGAGCGGCAGCGTGAAATCGGAGTGAGTGTGGATGTCGATGAAGCCGGGCGCCACGACGTGGCCGGACGCGTCGATCACCCGGCGTGCCGGGCGGCTCGACGCGGGCTCGATGCCGACGATCCGGCCGGCGCTGACGCTGACGTCGGCCTGCCGCGCCGCCGTTCTGGTCCCGTCGATGACCTCGCCGCCGCGAATCAGCAGATCGTCCATGAAGGCGCCCTCCGGGCGCATCATATATCTCCGACCACGGAGGTGTCCGATGAGAGAGCGACGCTGGCGCCGCAAGTACGAGCACGATCTTCTTACCGACGGCTGGTCGCCGATCCCGACGCAGATCGTCTCCAACGAGGAGTATCTGCCCACTCCGCCCACGCGTGAGCAGCAGCAGGTGGCGCTCCGGCTGCGAGAGACGTCACGGCGGCACGCCGCCGCTCTCGGAATGACGCGCCGTGAGTTCCTCGGCTCCCCGTGCGGGATGGCCGCTGCGTTCCTCGCCATGAATGCGGTGTTCGGCCGCTACTTCGACGTCGACCCGGTCGAGGCGCTGGAGGCCGCCGCGACCACCGAGCGTCAGCCGCGCGGGCAGTTCGTGTTCGACGTGCAGACGCATCACGTCGCGGCGCCGCGCCAGATGCGCGGGCCACTGCGCTTTCGCGAGATGGCCCGGCGGTGGAACACGGACATCGGTGAGACGCGGTCGATGGACGAGCTCTACCTCGCGAATTACATCAAAGAGGTCTTTCTCGACAGCGAGACGAGCGTCGCGGTGATCAGCGGCATCCCGGCGGCCACGGATGAGCAGAACATCCTGCCGCCCGACAAGATGGTCGAGACGCGCGAGGTCGTGAACCGGCTCGCGGCCTCGCGCCGGATCGTGTCGCATGGGTTGATCAGCCCCAACAAGGGTCGCAGCGACCTCGAAAGCATGGAGCGGCAGGCCAAGGAGCTCAAGGTCGAAGCGTGGAAAGGCTACACCGGGCAGCCGTTCGGATCTCCGCCGCGGACGTGGGCCGTCGACGACGAGAAGGTTTCTTACCCGATGCTGGAGGCGTCGCGGCGGCTCGGGATCAAGAACATCTGCCTGCACAAGGGCCTGCCATTCGCAAACACGCTCGAGAAGCCGTGGCACCCCGGCGACATCGAGAAGGCCGCACGCGATTTCCCCGACTTGAACTTCATCGTCTATCACTCCGGCCTGAAATCGGTCGAGGAAGCCGCACGCGCCGATCTCACGAAA
>JBKOZH010000025.1:0-17587 GCA_046725765.1 Candidatus Methylomirabilota bacterium
GCTGGTTTCGCGAATCCCGGACGTGCGGGTGCGCATCGTAGGCGAGGGGCCGGAGTCCGCCCGTCTGCGGGTGCTGGCGACGCGGCTGGGATTGGCCGGTGTCGTGACGTTCCTGGGCGAGATCAGCCGCTCGGCGCTGGCCGTAGAATATGTTGGTGCGGACTGCTTCTGCCTGCCGACGATCCAGGAGGGCTTCGGGCTCGTGTTCGCGGAGGCGATGGCGGCGGGGCTGCCGATCGTCGCGTGCCGCGCGGCCGCCGTTCCCGAGCTCGTCGAGGACGGCCGCACCGGGCTCCTGGTGAGCCCGAAGGACCCAGAGGAGCTTGCGAAGGCTATGGAAACGGTGCTGACCAACGGGACGTTGCGCGCAGAGCTCGGCGCGGCGGGGCGCCGGCGGGTCGAGACGCTGGATCTCGATCGCGTCGCCGCGCGTTTGTTGGATGCGCTCCCGGCACCGCAGGGGCGCGCCGTATGACCGCCGTGGCGCGCTCGACGCGGCGGTTCACGTTCGCGGCCGGTCATCGCTACTGGGTGGCGGACTGGTCGGCGGCCGAAAACGAGAAGAGGTTCGGGCGCCTCACCGTGCCGCACGGACACAATTACATGCTCGACGTGACCGTCCGCGGACCAATTGACGAGCGCACCGGCATGGTGATCGATCTCGGCGAGCTGAAGCGGATCGTGACCGAAACGGTCGTCGAGCGCTTCGACCACGCCGATCTCAATGCGGACCCGCTGTTTCGCGACCGGGTTCCGACGACCGAGAACATCGCGCTGGCGGTCTGGGACCTGCTTGCGGCGAAGCTCGGCCCGGACCGACTCGCCGGTGTGCGTGTTTGGGAGGATGCGACGCTGTTCGTGGATTACGATGGCTCGTAGCGTGCAGATCACCCGCGTCTATCACTTCAGCGCCGCGCACCAGCTGGCGAGCGCCGCGCTGTCGGCGGGCGACAACGCGGCGCTGTATGGCGCGTGCCACCGCCCGCACGGCCACAACTACTATCTGGAGGTCACGGTGGCCGGGACGCCGGACACGCACACGGGCATGGCCGTCGATCTCGAGGCACTCGACCGGCACGTGCATCATACGGTGATCGACCACGTCGACCACGCCAAGCTCGAAGACGCGCCGGGCCTCGCTGGTGTGATCACGACCGGCGAGAGCCTGGCCCGCGCGTTCTGGCGAGCGCTCGCGCCCGACCTGCCGACGGGGCGGCTGTCGCGCGTGACGGTGGTCGAGACCGCGAAAAATCGCTTCGAGTACCGGGGTGAGGACGCATGATCGCCAAGCACGTCGAGCACATCCTGAAAGAGCTGGGTGAAGACGCGCAGCGTGAAGGGCTCGCCAAGACGCCGGAGCGCGTGGAGGCGGCGCTTCGCTATCTCACGTCGGGCTACGACAAGAAGGTCGAGGACGTGCTCAACGGTGCGCTGTTCGTCGAGAACTACGACGAAGTCGTCATCGTCAAGGACATCGACTTCGCATCGATCTGCGAGCACCATCTCTTGCCCTTCATCGGCAAGTGCCACGTCGCGTATATGCCGCGCAAAAAGATCGTCGGGCTGTCGAAGATCCCGCGGCTCGTCGACATGTTCGCGAAGCGGCTTCAAGTTCAGGAGCGGCTGACTACGCAGATCGCTGACGCGCTGAACGCGGCGCTCGAGCCGCGAGGCGTGGCGGTCGTCATGGAAGCGATCCACACGTGTATGCTCATCCGCGGTGTCGAGAAGCAGAACTCCAAAGCCGTGACGTCCGCGATGCTCGGCGCGTTCCGCGACCGGCCGGAGACGCGCGCAGAATTCATGGAGCTCATCAAGTCAGGCCGAGGACTCCAGCTATGAAAGCACTCGAGGGCAAGACGGCGATCGTCACCGGCGCGGGCCGCGGCATCGGCCGCGCCATCGCGGTGGCTTTCGCGGCCGAGGGCGCAGCAGTGGCGCTCGCGTCCCGCTCGCGCGCCGACCTCGCGGAGGTCGCCGGCGATATCCGGGCGGCGGGCGGCGGGCGCGCGCTGGCGATTCCCACCGACGTCACCAACGACGGCGCCGTGGAGGCGCTCGTCGAGCAGACGCTCGCCGATCTCGGCCGCGTCGACGTGCTGGTCACGTCGGCGGGGACGGCAGCGTTCTCGATGCTCGCCGACAGCAAGCCCGCCGACTGGGACACCATGCTCTCGGTGAATCTCCGCGCGGCCATGGTGTGCTGTCGCGCGGTGCTGCCGCCGATGATGCGCCAGGGCTCGGGCCTGATCATCAACGTGGCGTCCATCGCGGCCAAGCGCGCGCTGCCTGGCTCGGCCGTGTACACGGCGACGAAGGCCGGCCTGTTCGGCTTCAGCCGCGTGCTAGCCGAGGAGCTCCGCACGACCGGCGTGCGCGTCGGCGTGCTGATGCCGGGCGCGGTCGACACGCCGCTCTGGGACACGATGGGCGGCGCGCCGCCACGCGACAAGATGCTGCGGCCCGAGGACGTCGCGCGCGCGGCGCTGCTGATGGCCTCGCTGCCGTCGCACGCGGTGCTCGAGGAACTCACGCTGCTGCCCTCGGGTGGAATCCTGTGATACGATGAGCGTGGGTTGTCGAGCAAAAAGCGCCTGGTTTTACGGGAGGATCGCATGATCACCATGACCGAGACGGCCGCCAAGAAGGTGTCCGAGCTGCGGCTCGAGGAAGGCAAGCCCGAGTGGGGCCTGCGCATCCGTATCGTGGGTGGCGGCTGTTCCGGGATGTCCTACGAGCTCGGCTGGGAAGACCAGCAGCAGGCTGACGACAGCGTCGTCGAAGCCGCCCAAGGCATCAAGGTGTACATCGACAAGCACAGCGCGACGTACCTCAGCGGCAGCGAGATCGACTTCGTGCAGAACGACATGATGGGCGCCGGGTTCGCGATCAAGAACCCGAACGTCAAATCGTCCTGCGGCTGCGGTCAGTCTCACCGCTTCTAAGCAGTCCGTGCGCGTCCGCATCCGACTCTTCGCCCGGTATCGAGAAGCGACCGGGCAAGAGCGGATGGACGTCGAAGTTCCCGAGGATGGCACCGTCGAAGCGGCGTGGAAAGCGATCATCGCCCGCCATCCTGATCTCGCCCGGTACCGTCCCTACACACTGTTCGCCGTCGGCCACGACTACGTCGAGCCCGATCATCGGCTCGGCCCCGACGACGAGCTCTGCCTGTTTCCGCCGGTGAGTGGTGGTAGTGCGAGCCGCAGGCCGGTGGGAGTGCGAGCCGCAGCGCGTCGAGCGCGAGGCGAGTCTGAGTGAGACGGCCGAGGCGAGCGGTGAAATGATCGAAGATCGAAGGTCCGCGGACATCTACGCCGTCGTCGAGCATCCCCTTTCGCCGGACGAGATCGCCGCGCAGGTCGACGACCCCGGCGCGGGCGGTATCGTCATCTTCTCCGGCGTTGTTCGAAATCAGACCGACGGCCGGCCGGTGAAGTTTCTCGAGTACGAGGCGCATGCGCCGATGGCGGAGGCGAAGATGCGCGAAATCGGTGACGCGATCCGCGCCCGCTGGGCGGGCGTGCGCCGCCTGGCCATGCTGCACCGCATCGGCCGCCTCGAGATCGGCGAGGCGTCGGTTCTCATCGCGGTCTCGGCCGCGCACCGCGGCGACGCATTCGAGGCCTGCCGCTATGCGATCGACACGCTCAAGCGGACCGTCCCTGTGTGGAAGAAGGAGCACTTCGAGGACGGCGAGGTGTGGGTAGGCCTCCAGGGCGGCTGACCGTGGACATCGTCCACGCCGCCGAGCGCACCATCCGCCGCCACGCGATGCTCGCGGGCGGCGAAACCGTCTTGATCGGCATTTCGGGCGGCGCCGACTCCGTCGCGCTGCTCCACGTTGTTCTGCGTCTGGCCCCGACGCTGCGCCTGCGTCTACACCTGCTGCACGTCGATCACGGACTGCGACCTGACTCCGCGCGGGACGGCGACTTCGTGCGGGAGCTTGGCGCGCGGCTCGGTGTGCCGGTGGACGTCGTTGGAGTGCGCGTCGGCCCGGGATCGCTCGAGGCCGCCGCGCGCGCCGCACGCCACGCCGCTCTGGAGGCGGCGGCCGAGGGCGTGGGCGCATCGCGGATCGCGCTCGGTCACACCGCGGACGATCAGGCGGAGACGCTGCTCATGCGCGTCCTCGAGGGCACGGGCATGCGCGGACTCGCCGGAATCCCGCCGGTGCGCGGACGCTTCATCCGCCCGCTGCTCGAGATTCGGCACGGCGACGCGGTGGCAACGCTCGAGGCCGCGGGGCTGCCGTGGCTCGAGGATCCATCCAACCGCGATCCGCGCTTTTTTAGAAACCGCGTGCGTCATGCGCTGCTGCCGCGCCTCACGGAGGCGAGCGGCGGCGACCTCGTCGCGCGGCTGGGGCAGTTGGCACGCCGCGCGCGTGAGGCCATCGACGCGCTGGACGCGGTTGCCGCCGCGGAGCTGGCACGCCTCGCGCGCGACGAGGACGGTGCGATCGTGCTGTCACGCTCGGCGCTCGCTGCGCTGCCGCGCCCGGTGGCCGCCGAGGTCCTTCGCTCGGCCGCAGCCCGTGTCGGCTGTCGTGCGCCGCTCCGGGCGTGGGGTCATCGCGGTCTGCGCCGTGTGCTCGCCGATGTCCCGCCGCGGCGACCGTTTCGGCTCGGCGGTGTGCTCGTCGAGGTCAGCGGCGATCGCGTGCGTGTCGGCGCGGCGGCGGCTCCCGCCCTCACACCGCGCGAGCTCGACGTGCCGGGACGGGTCGAGCTGCCGGAAATCGGGCGCGCACTCGAAGCCGTCGTAATTCCCGCCGCCGAGTACGCGCTGCCGCGCGAGCGTGAGCGTGTCGCATTCGACGCCGCGGGCTTGCCATCGCGGCTGCTCGTGCGTGCCCGCCGGCGCGGCGACCGGTTTCGGCCGTTCGGCGGCGGCGATCGTCGTCTCAAGGCGTTCCTCATCGACGCCAAGGTCCCGCGCTGGGACCGCGACCGACTGCCGCTCGTCGATGCAGGTCCCGACATCGTCTGGGTCGCCGGCGTCAGACGCGGCGCCGCCGCGCCGATCACGCCGCGCACCGCGAACGTCGTCGAGCTGAGGCTCGTTTCGCTGGCGTGACTTCGGCGGGGGGCGGTAGAATGCGCCCTCCATGATGATGCTCGCCGTGCTCGCCGCGGGACTGCTGCTCGCATCCGTTATCCCCGCGGCGGCGCAGGCCCCGTCGAACCCCTCCCGTCCGTCTCGGCCCGCGCCCTCGCGTCCGGAATCGCCGCCGCCGGTCAAGCCCGAAGCGCGCGCGACGCTGCGCGCGCTGGAAGACGCCTTCAGCGCAGTGGCGGACCGGGTCACGCCGTCGGTGGTGAACGTGAGCACCGTCGGTCCGCAGGGGGCCAGGAACGGCGACGACGACCGCTATCGCGAGTTCTTCGGCGACGAGCTGTACGAGCGCTACTTCCGGCGCCGCCCGCGCGACGACGGGCGCGCCAGCGGCTCGGGCGTCATCGTGGATCCAAAGGGATACATCTTGACGAACAACCACGTCATCGAGAACGCTCGCGAGATCACCGTGCGACTGTCCGACTCGCGGAAGTTTTCGGCGACGCTCGTGGGCCGTGATCCCAAGACGGATCTCGCTGTGCTCAAGGTGGAGGCGCCGGCGCCGTTGCCCGCCGCCGAGCTGGCGGACTCCGATCGGCTGCGGGTGGGACAGTGGGCGATCGCCATCGGCAATCCCTTCGGCCTCGATCGCACCGTCACCGTCGGTATCATCTCGGCCACCGCCCGCACCCGCGTGGGCGTGGCCACGTACGAGAACTTCATCCAGACCGATGCGTCGATCAATCCCGGCAATTCCGGCGGACCGCTGCTGAATCTCGACGGCAAGGTCATCGGCATCAACACCGCGATCGTCGCCGCCGGCCAGGGCATCGGCTTCTCGATCCCGATCAACGAGGCGCGCAACGTGATGGTGCAGCTCATCGCGAAGGGCCGCGTGGTGCGCGGCTGGCTGGGCGTCGTCATCCAGGACGTGACCGATGAGCTGGCGGGCAGCTTCGGGGTCCGCGAGCGCGAAGGAGTCCTCGTCGCCGACGTGATGAAAGGCGGGCCCGCCGAGGCCGCGGGCGTGCGCGCGGGTGACGTGGTCGTCGAGCTCAACGGTGCGCGCATTCGTGAGGTGCCCGACCTGCAGCGACGCGTCGCCGGCGTGTCGCCCGGTGCGCGCGTACGTCTGGTCGTGGTGCGCGACGGAGCGCGCCAGCCGGTCAGCGTGACGATCGGTGAGATGCCGGCCGACGAGCCGACGGCGCTCGCTCAAACGGGCGCCGACGGCTTCGGGCTGCAGGTCGAGGCGCTCACGCCCGGCGCGGCGGAGCGGCTGAGCCTCTCCGTCTCGCACGGCGTCGTCGTCGTCGACGTCGCCGCCGGCGGGCCGGCGGATCGGGCCGGTCTGCGGCGCGGCGACGTGATTCTCGAGGTGGCCCGCCAGCCGGTGACGGACGCGCAGAGCTTCGGCCAGGCGCTCGCCGCGATTCCGGCCGGCGAGACGGCGTTGCTCTACTTCCATCGTCCGGGCGGCGGCGGTCGCAGCCAGTACGTCGTCCTCGAACGCGGCGCGCGTCCGTGAGCAATCTCCTCGGCGCTCCGCCGCTCACGACGCGGCGGCGCGGCACGGTGCTCGTCGTCGACGACGAGGAAGGCGTGCGCGCCTCCATTCGCGCCATCCTCGAGGAGACGTGCGAAGTGCTCGAGGCCGAGCACGGCGCCGCCGCGCTCGAGATCCTCGCCCAGCGCGAGGTCGATCTCGTCATGCTGGATCAGCGCATGCCCGGCGAGGCCGGCGTCGACGTCCTGCCGCGCGTCAAGGCGCTCGATCCGTCGGCCGTGGTCGTGATCGCGACGGCCGTGCGCGACGTGCGGACCGCCGTCGAGGCGCTCAAGCGCGGCGCGTATGACTACCTGATCAAGCCGTTCGAGGTCGACGACATCATCGGCCTCGCCGACCGGGTGCTCGAAAAGCGCGCCCTCGAGCGTGAAGTCCTCTCCCTCCGCTCGGCGCTGGCCGGCGGGAGTGTCGAGCCCGTGGGATTCGAGGGTCTGGTCGGTCGACACCCGGAGATGGCTCGGCTCTATCAGCTCATCACCCAGATCGCCCCGACGCCGACGACGGTGCTCATCACGGGCGAGAGCGGCACGGGCAAGGAGCTCGTCGCGCGCGCCATCCATCGCCGCAGCGATCGGTGCAACGCGCCGTTTGTCGCGGTGAACGTCGCCGCCATCCCCGAGACGCTGGTGGAGTCCGAGCTCTTCGGCCACGAGCGCGGCGCCTTCACGGGCGCGCACGCGCGGCGGCTGGGCCGCTTCGAGCTCGCGCACGGCGGCACGGTCTTTCTTGACGAGATCGGCTCGCTGCGGCTGGATCTCCAGTCCAAGCTGTTACGCGTCCTGCAGGAGCGTGAGATCGAGCGGGTCGGCGGGCAGCGGCCCGTGCCCGTCGACGTCCGCGTGCTGGCGGCGACGAACGCGAACCTGCGCGCGGCCGTGCGGGAGCGGACGTTCCGCGAGGACCTGTTCTATCGGCTCAACGTCGTGCCGCTGCACCTGTCGCCGCTGCGCGAGCGCCGCGACGACATTCCCCATCTCGTCGAGCATTTCATGCGCAAGGCCGCGCGCGAATGCCGCCGCGAGATGCGCGGGGTCTCGGCGGGCGCGCTCGAAGTGCTCAGCCGCTACGACTGGCCCGGTAACGTGCGCGAGCTGGAAAACGTGATCCATCGCGCGGTGGTCCTGGCAACGGGCCCGGTGCTGCACCTGCAAGACGTCCCGCTCGACGTGGCGATTCCCGAGACGGGTGCGCGCTTGACGGAGGACGACGGGTTGCCGTTGCGCGACGCCTGCGATCGGTTCGAGCGGCAGTACGTGTTACGCGTGCTGGAGCGCGTGCAGTGGAACGTCAGCCGAGCGGCGCGGCTGCTCGGCGTGCATCGCAACACCGTGCTCGCCAAGCTGAGCGCGTGGGGCGTGCAGCGTCCGGGCGCGGGCGCCGACGGCCGCAGCGCGTCGCTGTAGCGGCGCTAGCGGTCCTTGCCGTTGCCTTTGCCGCCCTTGCCGGAGGACTGCAGCGCGGTCGGCGGAACGATCGGCGTCGCGGGTGGAGCGATCGGTGGTCCGACGCTCGGCTCGAGCGGTGCACTCGCGTGCGAGCCTTTGGCTTTGTCAGATTTGTCGACCTTGTCAGGTCGGTCGGTTTTGTCCGGCTTGTCGTCACGGTCGGCGCGTCCGCTCTTATCGGGCTTGACGTCGGGACGTGCGTCGCTCGCGCGGGCGCGCTCGGGTTCGACGATCGACACCGCGTGGGTGATCTGATCTTTCGCAACCCAATCGACGCCGTCGCGCGTCGGTGGCTTCACGGGGAGCATGAAGTCGGCGGCGGCGGCTTTCCCCTCCGAGTGGGTGATCGAGCGCACCGGCGACAGCGCTCGGTCCACAAAGATCGTCTGTAGCGGAGTGAGCAGCGCGGCGGCGCCGATCGGCTGCCGCCTGCTATCCAGGCGCAGCACCTCGATCACGCCGGTGAGCAGCGTGAAGCGCGTCTGGGCATCCGTGCCTCGCCCGGTGACTTCGGCGATGACGACCGTGCCGCGAATACCGGCGACCGCGTTCGGCGTGCGTAGCTCGATCGACTCGCCGGGCCGCATCCGTTCCTTGGCCACGGCCAGGGCGATCTTTCCCGTTTCGACGTCGATCGTCGAGACGCGCGGCGACTCCGTGATGGTCACGATCGAGCGCGCGCGGACGGTGACGACCGCCTTGCCACCGAGCAGGATGCGGGCGAGCGAATCGTCACCCGTGGCGATGCGATCCTGGACCAGGACGTCGTCGCGGAATTTCAGGGCGCGTGGCGTCCCGAGGCTCGCACGCGTGACGGTCGCCGTCCCCTGCAGCGCGGTGACGACGCCGGCACGTCGGTTGTTGTCGGCGCCGGCCGGGGCCCAGCCGACGAGCGCTGCGGCAAAGGCCACCAGCGCGGTGCGCGCGAGCTGTGCGGGCGCATGCATCCCGAGCGTGATACGGCAAGCGCGATGCCAAGCCCGAGTGACGAAAATTCACTGACTTCGCACGCGACGGCCCAGCCGACTGATACGCCGCGGTAATGAACAGTGCTTTCCGCTTCAGCCGTGTCGCAGCGCGTGCAACACCACTAGCATCCGGACGCCGTCGACGAGGGCCCGCCACAACGAGCCGGGCGCGGCTTCGACGTGGCCAAGCGCCCGCAGCAGCACGACCCGCGTGCCCGCCGGCCGTGCCGCCGCGAGCCGAAGGCTCTCGGTATAGGGGACGGCGGGATCGGCGTAGCCGTGCACGAGAATCACGCGCGCGCGGACCTCGGGCATCGCGGCCGCCGGCGACAGCCGCTCCAGCAGCTCGCGCACGGTCGGTGACAGCGACGCCAGCGCACGCTCCACGCGCGCCGAGTCGCCGGCGGCGAGTGCCGCGCGCGTGTCGTCGTCCACCAGATCGCCGTTCGCCTCGACGAACGCGCGCACCAGCGCGGGATCGTGCCTCGCGCGTCCGGACGCGTCCCCGAACTCGAAGGCACCGGTCAGCCAGAAGCGGAGTGTCTCCGCCGCAGAGGCGTGAGGGCCGAGTGCCAGCAGCATGCGGACGCGGTCACGAACCGCCGGGTCGGTGGCGGCGGCGAAGGCGGGCGCGGCGCCGATGCTGACGCTCACGATCGCCCAAGGACCCGGGCGCGCGCTGAGTGCCTGGACCACGGGCGCGGTGTCGTCGGGCCGTAGCCGGCCCCGCATGAGTCCCGGCAGCGTCGGCACCACGACGTCGAACCCCGCCCGCGCGAGCAGCCGCGCCGCGCGCATCAGACGCGGGTCGTCCTTTCCTTCAGGCGCGTAGCCGTGCACGAGCACCAGCGCTGGTGCGCGGCCCAGGCCGCCGCCGAGCCAGCGATCGACGGTCGGCCCGAGCCGTTGTCGATCGGGCGCCGGCGTGAGCGCGGTCAGCGCAGGAAGGGCGCCGTCGGTGAGGAACTCGGCGAGGAACGCCGCGGACACGACGAGTGAGGCGACGTTGCTTGCGACCGGGGCGGCGAGGACGAGCGCGAGGGCGAGTGCGGCGAGTCGGGTCGCTACTTCCGGTTGACGCACTTCACGAGGCGCCACCCGTTGAACATGTTGACCTGGTGCACGAGCTCGGGCATCAGTCCGACCTGCTCGAGCAGCGGCTTCAGTGCGAGATTGGACTTCCAGCCCAGCCGCGTGCACACCGGCGCGACCAGATCCTCGACCCACCCGGTCACACGGCGCTCGCTCCGGAAGTGATTGAGGATCACCAGCGTGCCGCCGGGCTTCACGACACGGCGCATCTCGCGCAGCACGGCCACCGGATCGGGCACGGCCGAGATCGTGTACGTGGCCAGCGCCTTGTCGAACTCGTTGTCGCCGAAGTCCATCGACGTGGCGTCCATGACCTTCAGCGTCACGTTCGGCATCGCGAGGTTTTGCACGCGCTCGACGGCCTTGTCGAGCATCTCGCTGGAGAGGTCGATGCCGGTGAGCCGGCACGACGGCGGGTATAGCGGAAGGTTCAGTCCGGTGCCGATGCCGACTTCGAGGACAGTGTCGCCCGGCGCCAGCGCACAGTGCTTGATCGCCGCCGAGCGGCCCGGAGCGAAAATCCAGTCGAAGATGACATCGTACACGGGCGCCAACAGCTCATACGCGCGCTCGACCTGCCTCTTCTGCAACGCGACGTCCACGCGAGCCCTCCCGGCGTTGTTCATTCGAGGCCGGTCGTGCGGAGGGCGTGCCCTCCAAATTTCCAGCGCATTTTAACCGCGGATCCACTCATTGCCAAGGGGACGATGAACTAGCAATCGGCGGGCCGTCTACGTGCGCAGCGCTTTCGTAAAGCGTGTGATGATGGCGCGATTCAGCGCCTCCGGCGAGGTGTCGCCCTCGCGCGCGCGCCAATCGCGCAGTCGGATGACAGCCTTCGCCATCGCGCGATGGCCACCGGCCGAGCCGAGATCACCGAAGGCGTGGCGCACGACGTCGCCGGCGGCGCGTACCCAGCCCACGTTGCGTACCGAGATGTGCAATTCGCCGTGCACGGTGCCGGAGACGACGGACCACTCGGCGCCCTCGACCTGCAGGAAGAAGTCGGCGAACTGGGCGACGAGCTCCGGATAAGCGACGCCGCCGAGGTGGGAGAACACGATCCCGTGCTGTACGTGACGGCCGGCGATCCCGCGCGCGAGCACGTCGAGCGCCTCATTCGGCAGATCCGGCCGCTCGATGCGGCGCAGCGCGCTGTGATTGGCGAGCGCGTGCACGTAGGCGAACGCGTCGAGATCGGCGCGGGTCGCGCCGCGCTCGAGGTGTTGCGTGTCGGCCTTGATCCCGTAGAGCAGTGCGGTGGCCAGCCGCTGTGAGACGCGCGCGTCGACCGCGCGGAGATACTCGGTCAGGATGGTCGCCGTCGCGCCGTAGCCGGGACGGACGTCCTTCAGGGCCACGCGCATTGGCGTCTCTTCCGGGTGGTGGTCGACCACGAGGTCCACGCGCTCGAACGTCTCCTCGAAGAACGAGGGCTGGGCGTCGACCATGGCCACCATGTCATACTCGTCGACCGCGCGCGGCTTGATCTGCTCGACGTCGATCTCGAGGATGCGCGTCATCGCCCGGTTTTCCGGGCGCGTGATCGTGCCGAAGGTGGCGATGGGCGCCGCCGTCTTGTTGCGGCCGAGCACGGCCCGCAGCGCCAGCGCGGAGGCGATGGCGTCGGGGTCGGGATCGTCCTGCATCATGATCAGAATCCGTTCGGCGGGGGCGAAGTGCGCGCGGATGCGCTCCACGCGCGCGCGCGTGACGGCGCGCTCCAGCGCCGGCTCGAGAAAGCGCTCGGCCACCGCCTCCATGTCGAGCGAGATCACGCCGTCCGGCTCGCCACCGGGCACGCGGTCTTCGGCGAGCGCCAGGATCGGGGACTCGGGCGCGACACGCCGGATGGCGTTCACGATGCGCCCCTGACGGGGACGCTCGACCGCGATCAGTACCGGCTCGTGCCCGGTACGGAACGCGCGGCGATAGAGGCCGTCACGCTCGAGGTCGCCGGCGAGCACCTCGCCGCCACGCTGCGCGATGCGCGCACGGGCGCGCGCGCTTTCGACGAGGAAGAGTGGGTCGAGCCGCGGCTCACCCGAATCGGCGACGAGTCGCCAGAGAAAATCGTCGGGACAGACCAGAATGCAGCGCATAGCCCACCGGCAAGTATCTACCGCCGCGGCGGGCGAACAAGCGGAATTTACGCCGCTTTTTGGCTGGTCTCCCGGACCTGATAGCGGTGACGATCGCCGTTCGCGCCCGCCAGCAGGCTCGGTCGGCGGCCGTGGCGGCCGAAGTACCAGGCCTCGTAACACTCCCGGTGATATGTCCCCGTGACGGCGACGACCTGTGGTGCGTACCGCGCGACGAGCATGTGGCAGCGGCCGCAGGGCGGCGCGCCTTTCATCGAGATGTCGGTCAGCTTGTCGTCTTCCATGGCTTTCGCTCCGCTCCTTGGCCCGATCCCGGTGGCGTCGGGCGATTGGCGTTTGAGTAAGGCAAGCGGGATGCCAGAGCAGAACGCCTTGTTTTCAGAGAATTGCGCGGCGCGCCTGATCCGGGGACCAGGATTTGGGTCGGGGCTGAGTAACCTTTACTACGACTGTGCGGGCCACCCGATCGCGGGCGGGTTCAGGCGACGCGGCGATCCGGGACCCCAGGGATGCGCGCGAGCTCGTCGAGCAGCAGGCCTGCCCAGCCGTAGATGTTGTGCTCGCGCACCTGCCGGCGCATGCGGCTCATGCGATCACGCCGCTCGTCCTCGGGAATGGTGACGGCGCGATGAATGGCGGCCGCGACGTCCTCGACGTCGTACGGGTTCACGAGCAGGGCGTCGGGCAGCTCGTGCGAGGCGCCGGCGAAGCGGCTCAGGATCAGCACGCCGTCGTCGTCATCGCGCGCAGCGACGAACTCTTTGGCGACCAGGTTCATCCCGTCGTGCAGCGACGTCACCATACAGAAGTCGGCCAGCCGGTAGAACGTGTCGATCTCGCGGTGGTCGTGGTGCCGCTCGCGATACACGATCGGCTGCCAGCCGCGCTCGCCGAGGTCGGCGTTGAGCGCGCGCACCATTTCGCGCGTCTCCTCCTGCACGGCCTGGTAGCGCGCGATGCGGCTGCGGCTCGGCGAGGCGATCTGGATGAACGTGAGACGTCGCCGATACTCGGGCCAGCGCTCGAAGAAACGCCGCAACGCACGAATGCGCTCGGGCAGCCCCTTGGTGTAGTCCACGCGCTCCACGCCCACGCCGATGAACTCGGCGGGTGTGCCCAGCGCGGCGAGCACGGCCGCGCGGTCCGGCGGTCCGTCGGTCTTGACCAGATCGGGCGCGACGCTGATCGGGAACGGCCGTACGTGCGTGGTGTGCTGCCCGCGGACTACCGTGAAGCGGTCCCACTCGATGCGTCCCTCGATGGCGCGCTCGACGGTCTCCAGGAAGTTGTTGCAGTAGAACTGCGTGTGGAAGCCGACGAGATCGGCGCCCAGCATGCCGAGCAGGATGTCGTGCTGCCAGGGACAGATGCCGACAGCCTCGAAGTTCGGCCACGGAATGTGCCAGAAGAGCGCCACGCGCGCGTCGGGCCGCGCCTCCTTCACCAGATGCGGCAGCAGCGCGAAGTGATAGTCCTGCACCAGGACGATCGGCTCCTCGGTGGACTCCATCTCCGCCAGCAGCGTCCGCGCGAAGCGCTCGTTGACGGTGCGGTAGTGCTCCCAGTCCGCGGCGCGGAAGCGCGGGCGCTCGTGCACGATGTGGCAGAGCGGCCACAGCCCTTCGTTGGCGAAGCCGTAGTAGTAGCCGGCTTCCTCTTCTTCGCTCAGCCACACGCGACGCAGCGTGTACGTGGGATCCGTCGACGGCAGGCCGATCCGCTCGCCGACCTCGCGATCCGCGTTGCCGCTGCCGTGGGCGACCCACACGCCGCCGCAGGCCTGCATGATCGGGCCCAGCGCGGTGACCAGACCGCTCGCGGGCTCTTGCTCGCGCACGACGCGGCCGTCGCGCACGTGGCTGACCGGTTCGCGGTTGGACACGACGAAGACCGGACGGCCGCCGAAGCGCAGCTCGACGAACTGCTTGAGCCGTTCCTCCGTCCACAAGCTCTCGCCGGCCAGGCGCAGGCGTGCCTCTTGCTCGGCGGCGGTCCGCGCGCGCGCCAGCGTGCGTGCCAGGCCGGTGACCTCGGTGGCGAGCGTGCCGAACAGACTCTCGTCGGCGTCGGGCGGGGGCGGAACGGGATGACCGGCCTTCATCTGCTTGGTCCACTCGGCGATCCGCGCGATGGGGCGCGTGACCGACCAGCGCACGAGCGCCCACGTGATGCCGGTGACCAGCAGCATGAGCACGCCCATTCGCACGGCCGTCCGGCGCCACAGGTCCCACTCGGTGCCTTCGAGATATTGGGCGTCGAGGAGGACGGCGGCAGCGCCCACTGCGCGCTCGTCCTGCTGCACGGGCATGACGTGCACCCAGGTCAGCCGACCGCCGACATTCTGGAAGGCCGCCACCGGCTCGTTGCGGCGGATCGCGTCGCTCACCAGCGGTGAGATGGGACCCAGGTACGGCCGCACGTCGACGGTGGCGCCGAGCACGCCGCCGAACGCGTCGTAGATCGCCAGGCCGCGCTCGGGCGTGCCGAAGCGGGCGAGCACGCGCTCGTAGCCGCTGCGCGCGCCGCGGGTTACCAGGCGCTCGGAGGCCTCGGCGACAGCGTAGCCGACGAGCGTGGCGCGCCGCTTGAGACTGTCGATCTGCCGCTCGCGCTCCTCGCGAACCTCGAGGTAGGCGAAGCCGGCCGAGACGATCAGCGTCGCCAGCCAGATGCCGCCGAGCAGGCGGACGAGGAAGCGCATGTCGGCTACGCCCCGAACTTCGTCAGCCTCTGCGCATTCGCCATGACGAGCGGCATCAGATGATGCGCAGGCAGCGTGCCGAGCGTGCCGTTGGCGCACGCGCGCTCCGTGAACACGCTCACGGGGTCGGCGCCGCAGTAGCGGCTCCACAGCAGCGCCGGGACGGGCTGCCAGCCGTGGCCGGCGAGCACCGACGGCGTCGCGTGATCGCCGGAGACGACGAGCACGTCGGGGCCGAGCGCGCGCACCTTCGGCACGTAGGCGTCGAAGCGCTCGAGCGCCGCGACCTTGGCGTCGAAATCACCGTCCTCGCCGGCCTTGTCCGTGTCCTTGTAGTGCACGAAGAAGAAGTCGTACGCCTCCCAGTGCTCGGCCAGCGTCGCGATCTCGCTCTCGAACGTCGCGCCCGTCTTCAGCACGTCCATGCCGACGAGCTTGGCCAACCCGCGATACATCGGGTACGCGGCGATGGCCGCGGCGCGCAGCCCGTAGACCTCAGGGAAGCGCGGAAGCTCCGGTAGCTGGTCGAAGCCGCGCAGCAGCACCATGTTGGCCGGCGCGGCATCATGCAGCAGGTGCCTCGCCTCGGTGACGAAGCGATTGACGAGATCGGCGGTCGTGCTCGCCGCCGGCTCGAGCGCGTGCACCGGGAGCGGCGGCTTGCCCAAGATCTGTGGATCGGTCTCGGAAAGGCGGCCGCTGAGGTCCCGGCCGCGCAGCACCAGCACGAAGCGGTGCTCCTTCACGGGCTCCACGAAGACCTCGACGCCAGGCAGGCGAATCGTGCGCAGCCGTTCGGTCAGGCGCACGTTGAGGTCCGTGCCGATGCGGCCGGCGCGGCGATCGGTGATGCGCCCCTGGGCGTCGACCGTGCAGAAGTTGCCGCGGGCGGCGACGTCGCCTGCGCGCAGGTCGAACTCGATCCCGAGCGACTCGAGGACGCCGCGGCCCACCTGAAAGCGCACCGGGTCGTAGCCGAAGAGACCGAGATGTCCCGGACCACTTCCGGGCGTGATGCCAGGCGCAACGTGCCGCAGCAGACCGCAGGCGGCTTCGCTGGCCAGCGTCGTCACGTGCGGCATCCGCGCGGTCTCGAGCTCGGAGCGGCCCGTTTCCGGACGCGGCAAGCCACCCAGCCCGTCCAGCGAGAGGAGCACGATCTTCGTCGTGTTCGCCACCACGAGCGGGCGGATCAGCTCAAGCATCGTCTTCAGTGTACCGGAGGGTGCTACGCCTCCTTGACCGGGTTGTCCAGCGATCCGAGCCGGTCGATCTCGACGCGGCACGTGTCGCCGGGCTGCAGGAACACCGGTGTCGGCTTCATGGCGAAGCCCACGCCGGGCGGCGTGCCGGTGGCGATGAGATCGCCGGGCGACAGCGTCATGAGGCCGGAGAGATAGGAGACGAGATAGCGCACGTCGAAGATGAACGTCTTCGTGTTGCCGTTCTGCATCTGCTTGCCGTTGACGATGGTCCGCAATCCGAGCGAGTGCGGATCGGGAACCTCCGTGCGATCGGCGATGTAGGGGCCGACGGGCGCCGCCGTCTCGAAGATCTTGCCGGCCATCCACTGCGAGGTAATGAACTGGAAGTCGCGTGCGCTCGCGTCGTTGACGATCGTGTAGCCCCACACGTAATCGAGCGCCGCTTCACGCGACACGAACCGCGCCGTACGGCCGATGACGACGCCGAGCTCGACTTCCCAGTCGAGCTGCGCGCTGCCGCGCGGTCGCAGGATCGGATCGCCGGGCCCGACGATGGACGGGCTCCACTTGGCGAAGATCGGCGGCTCCTTCGGGATCGGCTGGCCGGCCTCCAGCGCGTGGTCGCGGTAATTGAGGCCGATGCAGATGAACTTGCCCGGGTCGTTGATCGGCGCGTGGAGCCGGACGGACGCGCTCGGCACCGTCACGCGCTCCTTGATCGACGCGACGGCCTCTGCGCTCGCCGTCCCGCCCTCCAGGAAGGCGCGCGCCGAGGGTGGCACGAGCGCGCGGGCGATTTCCTCCGCGCGGATGACGCCGCGCCCGGCCAGGCTGGCGGCGACGCTGGCGCTGAGATCGACGATCCGGTCGCCCTCGAGGGCGCCGAGGCGCGGCGATTGGCCGTTGGTGGAGAACCGGACGAGCTTCATGGCTGGCAGCCTCCCGGGCGAAATGTACCGGGATTATAGCCCTTTCGGCCAGAGCCGACCCTCCCCGCAGGCCTTTGGGCCAGGGCCGCCCACCCGCAGAATTCGCTGCGCGGCCGGGACGGGCGGCGGGACAATAGAATTCCGCGCCCCAGAAATCCCCGGAGCCGCCGGGTTGGTGGAACCACACAGGAGGTCGGTGGAATGCGCAGGACATCGGTGGTGAGGTTCCTGACGTCGCTCATCGTCGCGTCGTTCGCGCTGACGGGTCCGTTGGCGCCGCTGGCTCACGCGCAGGAGCCGGCCCAGCCGGTCGAAGCTGCGCCAACCGACGCCGTGCCGGCGCAGCAGCCCGCGCCGGCGGATTCGGGTACCGCGCAGGCCGCGCCGCCGCCCGCGCTCGTGCCGCCAGCGCCCCCGCAGCCGGCGATCGTGCAGGCCACGCCCTGTCTCTTATACACATCTGACGCTGCCGACGATCACTGTCCGGTGTTGTTGTGGGGGGGGGGCGGGGGGTTTA